>JAJZHM010000099.1 GCA_021804485.1 Pseudomonadota bacterium
ATGGCTTCAAGGGTAGGGCGGGCAGGATGTCAATAATCTCTGCATAATACACGATCCTGCTCCTGTCCCGACTGAGCGCGCATGAGGGTGATGGATGGATGAACTGAATTTGGAAAAGTGGATACGCTTGGTGCCTGACTTTCCGCAGCAGGGTGTGTTGTTTCGAGATGTGATGCCGCTGCTGCAGGAGCACTTTTCTGCAACTGTGGATGCCTTATCAGGTTTGTTGTCTGAAGCAGCTTGGCGGGATGTTGAGGTGGTGGTAGGTGTGGAGGCGCGTGGTTTTTTACTGGCTTCGGCGTTGGCCTATGCCCATCGCAAGGGATTGCTGGTGGTTCGTAAGCCAGGCAAATTGCCTCCTCCGGTCCTTGAGCAGTCTTACGCTCTGGAATATGGTTCGGATCGGCTGCAGTTATCGGCACTTGCCGCTCCAAGTCGGGTGGTCGTGGTTGATGATGTTCTGGCTACGGGTGGCACGCTTAGGGCTTGCTGTCGTTTGCTGCAGGCGGGTGGGCATTCTATTCAGGCCATGTTGACTCTGATTAATCTGGCTGAACTGAATACGTTTGAATGGGAAGGCCAGGCGGTGCGTTCTTTATGGATCTATGGCCAGTCGATGGGGTGAACTCGGATGTTTCATGATGTGCTGTTGGTCATGGCTTTGCGCGAAGAGAATGTCGATGTACGCTTAGATACCTTCGGGGAAATTTTGTATACGGGTGTTGGTAAGATCAATGCCACACTGCATCTGGCGGAGGCCTTGTTGCAGCGAGACAGGCGCAACCTGCTGGTCCTGAATATTGGTTCTGCAGGTTCTCATCTGCTTGATGCGGGTCAGGTTGTCGCGGTCAATCGTTTTTATGAAAGGGATATGGATGCTACAGCCTTGGGTTGTCTGCCGGGGCAGACCCCCTACGAAGAGCATGTTTATCTCGAAACCGGCCTAAGCTTGCCGGGTTTTCCAGGCAAGACCTGCTCGACCGGAGACCGGTTTTTGGCCATGCCTGACCCTGATGAGGTCTATGAGGTCATCGACATGGAGGCTTATGCTATGGCCAAGACCAGTCATTATTTTGGGGTGCCTTTTGCTTGTTTGAAGTTCATCACCGATGGAGCTGATGGTCAGGCCGCAGCAGACTGGCGGGCGTCCCTGTCTTTGGCTACGGATGCATTGGTTCATGCGCTTGAACGGCTGGCTCCCCAACTCTGGCGTACTCCGGGTTTAGAGTGAAAAGGCCTCGCCAAGATACACCTTGCGTACGGTATCGTGCTTCAGGATGTGTTCGGGCGGACCTTCAGCGATCACTTCTCCTGAACTGACGATGTAGGCATTTTCGCAGATGGTCAGGGTTTCCCGGACGTTGTGGTCGGTGATCAGGACGCCGATGCCTCGGTCGCGCAGGTGGGTGATGATGCTTTTGATATCGTTGACCGAAATAGGGTCAACTCCGGCAAAAGGCTCATCCAGTAACACGAATGAGGGTTCAAGAGCCAGAGCCCGGGCAATCTCAACCCGACGACGTTCGCCACCGGAGAGACTCATGCCGAGGCTCTTTCGCAAGTGGCCGACATGAAACTCATCCAGTAATTGATCAAGGCGTTCGCGCCGCTGCTTGCGTTTGAGGTCGCCACGTGTTTCAAGTACGGACAGGATGTTATCTTCCACAGTCAGTTTACGGAATATGGACGCCTCTTGGGGCAGATAACCGATACCGGCACGGGCTCGGCCATGCATGGGTACACGGGAAAGGTCGCGTTCGTCAATGCTGACACATCCCCGGTCTGCTGTGATCAATCCGACGATCATATAAAAACTGGTGGTCTTACCTGCTCCATTGGGGCCGAGCAGTCCGACAATGCTGGCGCTGTTTACCTTCAGGCTGACATCGCGTACGACCATGCGTCCCTTGAATGTCTTTTCCAGATGATCAACGCATAAACAGCTCATGAATGCGGGGCTCCAGCCGGTGCAGGGGCTTTAGGTGCGTCCTGGGTGGTGCTGCCCTCGGGATGGTTCTGGGAACCTCGTGGCGGGAAAATTAGGAAAACACGACCTTGCTGGTCACCCTGGGCGTCAATGTGCTGATCCTTGATGTCGTAATGAATGACGGTTCCGTCTGCCGAGGAGTTATCCTGCTTGATGTGGGCGTTATTTTTCAGGGTCAGACTGTCATTGACCATGTCGTAGTCGATCTGCTGGGCGTGCGCCATGACGGGTCCCTTTTTTGGGTCCTGAATTTGCTGGTAACGGGCTGGGTTGCCGATTGCTTGGGCTGTCTGAATTTTGCCATCCTTGTCGGTGTGGATGGTGAGCTGATCAGCCCAGACGTGCAGGGTGCCCTGGATGACCAGCACATTACCTGAATAGATCGCTACGCCGGATTTCTGGTTGTAGGAGGCGGAATCAGCCGTCACCTGGATGGGCTGATCCCGGTCGGAGTCAAGTGCAAGGGCAAGTCCTGACGGGAGCATCAGCAGCACAAGCAGCGAGCGCTTAAAGAGTTTCGTGAGCGAATACATAGGTTCCGTGCACATGTTGGTGGAGATGAAGGATGCCGGTACGCAGGCTGGCATCCATGCCATCGGCTTCGGTCTGACCTTGCGCCGAGTTGATGAAAACATGGGCATTGGTCTGAATCGCCTGCAGATCGGGGAAAGCGTCCAGGGTTGTTGTTTGCAGATGAAGATGTTGATGGGGGTCAGGTATCAGGTGATCTGCGACAACATCGTCATTTAGCACGATGTGGGCATTACTTTCCATACTGATGCCGTGTTGAGCTTTCAATCCCCAGACCGGTTTGCCTTCCGTCAGGATAATAACGTGTGGGTGTTCCATCCGGGTCTGCTCTGCAGGTTGCATATAGTGTCGAAGCGCATCCGAAGTGACCCTGCGGTCGACCTTGCCATGATCATCCGTACTGATCGACTGGGTGCTAGTGGCCATATAGTCGGCGACATCGGCATTATTCGAGGTCAGTTCCATATGTTCTGATACGTTTCCTGAGCCGTATAAATAGGCCAGAGTGCCAAGCATCAGGATGATGGCAACCAGACTGAGGGAGTTTCGCCAGTCCATTGTCTAATTGCCCGTGTATTCGGCAACAATGGCATCCCAGGCGCCCTGGGCCTGCAGCAGCATGTCGCATACTTCTCGGACCGCTCCTTTTCCACCCGTGTTCTGTGTCACCCAGTGGGCGCGATCCCGTACAAAGGGGTGGGCATTGGCGACGGCAATGGCGAGACCACATAGCCGGAATGCGCCAAGATCAGGCAGATCATCACCAACGTACGCAATGGCTTCCAGAGGCAGGTGGACCGTTGCACTGAGTTCGAGCAGCGCATCCCCCTTGTCTTCACGTCCCTGAAGCAATTGGGCAATTCCCAGATTTCGGGCCCGATGTTCCACCAGAGCTGCCTTGCGTCCGGTAATAATGCCGGTGATGCCTCCAGAGCGTTGCCAGAGTTTAATGCCGTGCCCATCCAGCGTATGAAAGGCTTTCAGTTCTTCGCCTTCGTTGGTGAAATAAAGACGGCCATCAGTCAGAACACCATCAACATCAAGCACCAGCATGCGGATTGCGGCTGCGCGTTCATGGACATTCAGCATCATGCGACTCCCGCACGCAGGAGATCATGCATGTTTAGGGCGCCAATCGGTCGGCGTTCACGATCAACAACCACAAGTGCGTTGATCTTGAGGTCTTCCATGATGCGCAGGGCTTCTGCGGCCAGTATGCTACGGGAAACGGTACGGCAGTTCCTCGACATGACTGATTCAATGGGCGTTGTATGAATATCCAAAGAACGATCGAGAGTGCGACGCAGGTCGCCATCAGTGAAAATACCCAACAGGACCCCGTGCTCATCAACGACGGTCGTCATACCCAAGCCCTGTTCGGTCATGACCAGCAGGGCATCGCGGATGCGGGTACCAGCCTGCACGACGGGCAAGTGTTCACGGCTGTGCATGATGTCTTCAACTTTAAGCAGGAGCTTACGTCCAAGGGAACCTCCGGGATGGGAGAGGGCAAAGTCCTCAGCAGTAAAACCACGCGCTTCCAGAAGGGCAATCGCCAGGGCATCACCTAGAGCCAGTGCCGCCGTCGTGCTGGAAGTGGGTGCAAGTCCGAGTGGGCATGCCTCAGGGGTAGAACCTGTACTCAGGCTGATGTCAGCATGTTGTGCCAAGCCAGACTGATGCGATCGGGTGATCGCAATGATCATGCAGCCAAGACGCTTCAGGACCGGAATCAGAGACAGGATTTCAGCAGTTTCGCCTGAATTGGACAGGGCAAGCACCATATCCTGACGGGTAATCATGCCGAGGTCGCCATGACTGGCTTCGGCAGGGTGAACAAAGAAAGCCGGGGTACCTGTTGAAGCAAGTGTGGCGGCGATCTTGCTGGCAATATGCCCTGATTTGCCCATGCCCATGACCACAACACGTCCCTTAGTCTGCAGCATGGCGGTGCATGCACGCACAAAAGAATCGCCCAGTTCCTGTTCGAGGCTAAGCAGTGCCTCTCGTTCGGTAGCCAGAACGCGTTGCGCCGTATTAATGTATTGGGAGGTCTCGGTCATGCGGATATCCATGAGTTCTGCGACAATTATACCCGATAGTCGCGTACTGTGCAGGTATTCCGCACACCACAGTCATAAGCTGTTGTCAGGATTCAGGGCATGAATACAGTTATTCTGGAGCTAGCCATACCAGAGATGGGTACATACCGCCATTCCTGTTCAACATGTGGTATATTCTCTCGAATGCCCTGAACATGAGGTGCCCATGCCACACGCTACGGATCTGGTACGCATTGAGGACGTCTCGTTCCGGCGAGGCTCGCATGTGATTTTCGACCGGGTATCGATGACCATTCCACAAGGGAAGGTTACCGCGATCATGGGACCTTCGGGTTGTGGCAAGACCACTCTTTTGCGCTTGATTGGCGGTCAATTGCGTCCGGATGCCGGTCATGTTTTTGTGGACGGAGATAATGTGCCGTCTCTTGGTCGCTCGGAACTGTTTCGGGTGCGGCGCAAGATGGGGATGCTGTTCCAGAGTGGTGCCCTGTTTACTGATTTGAGTGTTTTTGAAAATGTAGCTTTTCCACTCCGGGCCCATACCCGTCTGCCGGAAGCACTGATCAGTGATCTGGTCATGCTGAAGCTTGAGGCGGTTGGTTTACGGGGTGCGGAAGCACTGATGCCCTCCGAATTGTCCGGGGGGATGGCGCGGCGTGCTGCCTTGGCGCGGGCAATTGCTCTGGATCCACAGATTATCATGTACGATGAGCCTTTTGCGGGTCAGGATCCGATTGTCATGGGTGTGTTGGTGCGCCTGATCCGTACCCTGCGTGAATCCCTGAACCTGACGACCATCATTGTCTCGCATGATGTTGAGGAAACACTTTCGATTGCTGATTTCATCTATGTCTTGGCAGATGGCCGGGTCATCGGCTACGGTACTCCAGAGGAACTGCGTGCCTCGAATTCAGCCTTTGTCCGGCAATTTTTGCATGGAGAGGCTGACGGCCCGGTGCGTTTTCGTTATCCTGCACCTGAATTGAAAGCATGGATTACGGGAGGGTCGGCGCATGCATGATTTTCTGCGCCAGCAGGGCGAAGACTGGATCGGGGCTGTCCGCTCCCTGGGTGCCTCCTTCATCTTCCTGCTGCAATCTTTGCTGCACCGCCCTTCCGTGCGTACGGGCGGGTATCTGTTGCTCAAACAGCTTTATGCAGTTGGCTTTTTGTCGTTATCCATCATTGTTGTATCCGGCCTGTTTATCGGTATGGTGTTGAGTTTGCAGGGCTATAATATTCTGGTGTCTTATGGAAGTGAGGAGGCACTTGGCAGTATGGTGGCGCTGACCCTGCTGCGTGAGCTTGGGCCGGTTGTGACCGGACTACTTTTTGCTGGTCGGGCTGGTTCGGCACTGACTGCAGAGATCGGCCTCATGAAAGCGACCGAACAGTTGGCGAGTATGGAAATGATTGGTGTCGATCCGCTGCAACGCATTGTGGCACCACGTTTCTGGGCTGGCTTTCTGAGCATGCCGATCCTTGCCCTGATCTTCTCGGCGGTCGGCATTATGGGTGGAAAGATGGTTGGTGTTGACTGGCTTGGTGTTGATTCCGGATCGTTCTGGGCGCACATGCAGTCTTCGGTACAATTTAATCAGGACATTGTCGATAGCATCCTGAAAAGCCTAGTGTTTGGTGGTACGGTTACCTGGATTGCGGTCTGGCAGGGTTATGCCTGTGAGCCGACTGCGGAAGGCATTGCCCGGGCAACCACCCGTACCGTAGTGTATGCATCTTTGGCGATACTGGGTCTGGATTTTGTTCTTACAGCGGTTATGTTTGGGGAAATTTCATGAAGAATGCAACAATGGAACTGGCCGTCGGCAGTCTAATGCTGGCAGGATTGGCCGCTCTTTTTTTTATGGCAATCAAGGTCAGTGGACTCAGTCTGGACAGTAATCGCCCCACGTACCATCTTTTTGCCCACTTCAATAACAGTGCCGGTTTGACAGTGCGTGCCCGAGTAACCATGGCGGGAGTGACCATCGGTCGGGTTACCGCCATTGTGCTGGATCCTAAAACACTCACAGCCAAAGTAGACCTAGCGATCTATAAGGATGTCAATCAGATCAGCACCGACTCGGTGGCTTCCATTCTGACGGCAGGACTGCTCGGCGAAAAATATGTTGGTATTGTGCCCGGGGCTGATACGGCCAACCTGCATGATGGTCAGGAAATCGCCCAGACCCAGTCTTCGCTGGTTCTTGAAGATCTGATCAGCAAGTTTCTCTTCAACAAAGCTACTGCCGACAAGCCACCAGCGGCAAGTGGTTCGTGACATTTGAGCCTGAAAGGGGAAGTCTGATGAGCAAATTGGCAAGTTTTGTGCGTATGATATCCGTTGGTATTCTGCTGATTGGGATAATTGGGGGCGGGCAAGCTGCAACCACTCAGGTGGTTACGGCATCGGCACTGCAAAAAGCTGCGTCACCGCAGGATTTCATGCAGCAGGCGACTAATGAACTTTTGCAGAAAATTGTTGAGGATCGCCCTCAATACAAGAAAAATCCTGACTTGCTGTATCAGATTGTAGACAGCAATATCTCCCCATACGTGGATTTTCCGCTGGTTGCCAAGAGAGTGATGGGTCAGTACTACCGTCAGGCCAGTGATGGGCAGCGTCAGCGTTTTGTGGGGGTGTTTAAAGATAGTCTGGTGCGTACCTATGGTAATGGACTGGCTGCTTATGATCACCAGACCATCAATATTCTGCCGGGACGTGGGCCGGTGTCTGGGACTAAGGCCAGTGTCCAGATGGAAATCGTCAGTAATTCTGGGCAAAGCATTCCGGTGTCCTATGAACTGCAACGGAATGAACATGGTAATTGGATGCTCGAGAATGTTGTACTTAATGGTGTCAATCTCGGCCTGACATTCAGGAATCAGTTTGCTTCAGATATGGAGCAGTATCATAACAATATTGATCAGGTTATCAGCCATTGGGTTCCTGATTTGCCCAAGGTGCATCAACCATGAACTCGACCATCAGCCGCCAGCCGGATGGCTCTCTGATCTGGACTGGAACCGTGACTGCCGAGGATGCTCCGGCTCTTTCTCTGGCCGGTGCGGATTTGCTGAGGGTCGCAGCGCCTGGGACAATTCCTTTGCTTGATGTTGATGGTCTGCACTCAGCCAATTCCCTGGTGGCGGCTCTGTTGCTCGGCTGGTGGCGTATGGCTGCCTCCCGTGGCGAAACACTGCGGGTACGTGGAGCTTCAGCTTCGCTGTGTTCCGTACTTGATGTTTATGGGCTGGGCTGGATGCTGGAAGCAGCCAGTGCGTCCTCTTAGTCAATCTTTTTGGAGAATACGTGCGTGTCCTACGACGAAATCGTTGTCCGGCTCCGGGGTGCCTTTCCGGATGCGGAGGAAGTTAAGGTGGTGGGGGAAGGGAACAAGATCGATGTGACGGTGGTAAGTGCGGTTTTTTCCGGACTTCGGCCGGTGCAGAAGCAGCAGAAAATCTATGCCTGTCTGAATGACCTGATTGCGAGTGGTGAACTCCATGCGGTCAGCATGCGTACCCTGACCCCTGAAGAATGGCAACGTACCCGGATGTTTGGTTGAGACTATGGATAAATTATTGATCCGGGGTGGTCGTCGTCTGGAAGGAGAGGTTCTGATTTCCGGCTCGAAAAATGCGGCTCTGCCCCTGATGGCTGCGAGCCTGTTGACTGAAGATGCCCTACGGCTTGGAAATGTTCCTGATCTGCGCGACATCCAGACCATGGTGCATTTGCTGCGCGGTCTGGGTGTATCGATTGAACAACTTACCCCGGGAACCTGGCGCATGAGTGCGGCGGGGCCGATTACCGCTGTGGCGCCCTATGAGGTTGTCAAGCAGATGCGCGCATCGATCCTGGTGTTGGGCCCGTTGGTCGCGCGCTTTGGTGAAGCCCGGGTATCCTTGCCTGGAGGCTGTGCCATTGGATCCAGACCGGTAGACCAGCATATCAAGGGACTGGAAGCACTCGGTGCCGAGGTGATGGTGGAAAGCGGTTATGTGCATGCACGCAAATCGGGTCGGTTGCAAGGAGCACGGGTCCTTTTTGATATGGCAACCGTCGGTGGTACTGAAAATATCATGATGGCAGCGACACTCGCTCAAGGAGAAACCCTGATCGAGAATGCGGCTCGTGAGCCTGAAATTGTCGATCTGGCAGTATTGCTGCGCCGTATGGGTGCTGAT
>JAJZHM010000100.1 GCA_021804485.1 Pseudomonadota bacterium
CGTTCCACGGATGCGAGCGATCCTCGATACCCCACGTACTGTTGTCGTCGCCGACCGCTGGTGGCCCGTTACCGATGCCCTGAGACAACGCTGGCATGTCCAAAATCTACCAGACGCCATGATACACGGACCAACACCGCCAATACAGCATGGCGCTTGAATCCATTGATGTCATAGCAGGCACTTGTCCAGACCTTTCACTGGCGTAATTGCGTTACAACACAGTGTAACCATTTTCATCATTGCACCACATTTTCACCATCGCCACACCCATTTTGCCACGTAGTCTGTTTCCTGTACCCACCCCTAACCTGATGTGGAGAGCAACAATGTCGCAACCTCAACATGGTCAGCCCCTTCTGGATCAGCTCCAGAGCAAGGATCGGCTTGGTGTTCTGGCCCTAAGCCCGAACGGATTTGTCTTTGACCCCATGAACGGACAGAGTTTTACCCTGAACGAATGTGGCATCACCCTGCTGCAGCTGCTGCAGAAACACCGGTCGGTCCAGGATGTCCTGGGTGAATTGATTCAGCGCTACGAAGTCGAAGAATCACGAGCCTCGATTGCCCTTGACCGATTTTTGCAGCAACTGCACAAGGTGCTCTCATGAACGCTCACTGGCAAAACCTGCGGGTCGCCATTACCGGCATGAATAATCGCCCGGACAATCCAGGACCTGGCCATGCAACGGCACGCTGTCTACATGCCCTTGCCGATTTTCAGGGTGAGATCATCGGTCTTGGCTACGACGTGCTTGATGGGGGACTGTATGATCGGGAAATCTGTCACTCCGGACACCTTTTGCCCTACCCATCCAGTGGTGAACAGCCACTGCTCGACCGTCTGAAACAGATTCATGGGGAACATCCTTTTGATGTACTCATTCCCTGTCTGGACTCCGAGATGATTGCCTTCAGTCGATTAGCTGAGGAACTAAACCGTATGGGCATTGCCCTGCTCATTCCCAGCCAAAACATGATTGAACGCCGTGATAAAGACCGATTGCCCGAGCTCTGTGCACCACTTGGCATTTCCACACCACCCATCCGTCATCTGACGCATGTCGGATTCTTTCGGGATTGTGAACGTGAAGGCTGGACCTATCCACTGGTCATCAAGGGTCGGTTTTACGATGCCAGCATTGTCCACAACGCCACTCAGGCACATGCTGCCTTTCAACGCATGGCCAACGAGTGGGGGCTGCCGGTTCTGGTCCAGCAGTATGTGGGTGGTCACGAGTTTAATGTCTGTGCCGTAGGCGATGGTCGGGGCGACACCCTTGGACTGGTCATGATGCGTAAGCGCGCCCTGACCGAAAAGGGCAAGGCTTGGGCAGGAACAACCATTGACCACCCCCAACTGGAACGGACTGCCCGGCAGCTTATCAAGGCACTGAAATGGCCTGGTCCACTTGAAATTGAACTGATCTGTGACTCAGAAGGTCAGTTCCATGTTCTGGAAATCAATCCTCGCTTTCCTGCTTGGGTGTTCCTTACCCACGGAGCTGGATGCAATCTGCCGCAGCGTCTGCTTCAGCACCTGTGCCAGTCTCCGGTTTCACATGAAATGGCGCAAGCAGGCACCACCTTCATCCGTTACGCCGAAGAACGCATCATCCGATTGGGCGATCTTGCTGCAATGACTTTGCAGGGCCACCTGATTCATCAACCCGCCTCAACATGTATGGAGTCCTTGACATGAATGCACGTATCATCAAAAACAAGCGCCGTCCCTGGGAAGCACCGACGTTGCGCCCTGTCCAGTTAACTGGCCTGAACAAATTTGGCAAGCGAACCCACCACAGCCATGACGACCAAGAGTGCATCGAAGGACGCTCCATTGATGCACTGCTGGAAGAATTTGGCTCACCCCTTTTTGTAACCTCCGAACAACGTCTGCGCTCCAACCAGCAAAGCCTGATGCAGGCCTTTGCCAGCCGATACCCAAACGTGATCCACGGCTGGTCCTATAAAACCAATTATACCAGTGCCATCTGTGCCATCCTGCATCAGGAAGGCAGCTGGGCAGAGGTTGTTTCCGCATTTGAATACGAAAAAGCCCGTTCCCTTGGCGTCCCTGGTAACCGTATCATTTTCAATGGCCCGCATAAAAGCACTTCGATCCTGCAACGGGCCATCCGCGAAGGGGCGCGGATTCATGTTGATCACTTCGATGAACTGGAACAACTCGAACGAATTGCCGCCCAGCAGGGTATCATCGCTCGGGTTGCCATCCGCCTGAACTTCGATACCGGCTATACCGAGCCTTGGAGCCGGTTCGGATTCAACCTGGAAAATCAGGAAGCCCTGGATGCGGCAGTGCGCATCCATCGCAGCCAGCATCTGAAGTTATGCGGTCTGCACAGTCACATCGGCACTTTCATTCTGGATGTCCGGGCCTATCAGGCCCAAGTCAGAATCCTGGCCAATTTCATGCTTGAACTTGAACGCACCCTGGATCTTGAACTCGATTATCTGGATATCGGTGGTGGCTTTGCCTCACGCAATGCCCTGCAAGGCATCTATCTACCCCCGGAACAGGTGGTTCCTGACTTTGATCAGTATGCTGAGGCCATTTGCCCAACCCTGATCGAGACACTTGGCAGCCGAACTTCTGAGGGACGGCCCCTCCCCCAACTGGTTCTGGAAAGCGGTCGTGCTGTGGTCGACGACGCCCAGTCCCTGTTGACTCGGGTGGTCGCCAACAAGAACCTGCCCGACGGACGCCGAGCACTGATCATCGATGCCGGAGTCAACGTACTCTTTACCGGATTTTGGTACAACCACAAGGTTCAGCTGACCCGACCCAATCAGGGTTATCCCGAGGAGACCGTACTTTATGGCCCCCTATGCATGAACATTGATGTGGTCCGCCATAGCGTCAGCCTACCACCTCTTAAATCTGGGGACAGCTTGCTCATCACACCTGTCGGAGCTTACAACAACACCCAGTGGATGCAATTTATCGAGTACAGGCCCGCCGTCGTCCTGTTGCATGCCGGCAGCGAAGAAGTATCAGTTATTCGCCGTGCCGAAAACCTGCAAAGTATGAGCCAGCATGATGAGTTGCCCGTGCAACTGCACGATGTCGGCCCATTGTGTGCCTGAACCAAGGCTAAGGCCCGGGAGTGCACCATGATGACCTATCTCAGAACGGCAGGACAGGCTTATGCCGCCATCTACTTCAGCCAGAACAGCCGCATGGGCGCACTGCTGCTACTGGCCAGCCTGCTCTGGCCCAATACCGGTCTTTCCGGGCTGATCGGCCTTGGCAGTGCACTGCTGATCAGCCGTGCACTGCACATTGCCCCGGCACAACAGGGGTCTCATCTGTACAACGGCCTGCTCGTCGGACTGTCCCTGGGAGCGGTTTATCCCGTTTCCCCAGGAACCATCCTGCTCATGGTTGCAGGCTGCTTGGTCGCAGTACTGATCGGTCTGCTCAGCAACGATCTGCTCTGGCAACGTGAGAAGCTGATTGCCTTCTCGCTGCCTTTTGCTCTGACCACGCTGCTCATCAGCCCAGCAGCGCAGCACCAGATGCTCCTCCCTAATACATCGACCGACCCCATCTTTGCGCGCCTCATACCTGCGCTGCCTTCCTGGCTGCAGCCCCTAAGCGACTACCTGAGTAGTTTGGGCGGTGCCTATTTTATTGAAAGTCCGTGGATGGGCTTGCTCATTACGCTCAGCCTGCTGCGTGCCTCACGCTACCTCAGTCTGATGGCACTGGCTGGCTATCTGACCGGTCGCCTGACCTATCTAGAACTGGCCGGTGGCAGTCATCCTGAGCTGATTCCAGCCTTTGCCTTCAACTTTATTCTAACGACGATGGCGCTCAGCATGTGGACCATTCCAGGTCGGGCCAGTGCCCTGCTCGCCTTAAGCGGAGCTGCACTGAGTGCGCTAATGGTCAACACCTTGCAGAGCCTAGGTAGCGACAGCAGCATTCCCTGGACCTCTCTGCCCTTCCTTGTGACGACACTGACAATACTCGCTGCACTGCAACGACGCTCCAAAAACTGCGGACCGGAACTGAATCTGCATCAGCCTGATCTGCCGGAACGCAGCTATGAACGAGCCCGACTGGCACGCAGCCGCGGGGCACTTGCCGGCATTCCCCAGTTGTTGCCACCCTTTCAGGGCAACTGGCAAGTCTATCAGGGGTGCCATGGTCCCCACACCCATCAACCTCCTTGGCAATATGCCCTGGATTTTTATCAGACTGAAGATGACTGCAGTTTTCGTACGGATGGCCGTGTTCTGGAAGACTATCGCTGCTTCAATGAGGCGGTGCATGCACCCGTCAGTGGCCAAATCATCAGTTGGGTCAACCACTTGCCAGATAATGCCCCCGGACAGGTCGATTCAGTCCATCTTTGGGGCAATCATCTGATGATCCGCACCCTGGATGGTTATTATGTGGTGCTGGCGCATCTGAAACAGTTCAGCATCGAGGTACAATCAGGGGCATGGGTCGAGGCAACTCAGTTCCTTGCCCGCTGTGGCAATTCAGGACGGTCTCCCCAGCCACATCTGCATCTGCATGTACAGCGCAGTGCCGAGGCAGGCGCAGCCACCTGGCCATTCCGCTTGTGCCACGGCCTGTGTACCTCTCCCACAATGGATCAGACAGAAACCGGATACGCCTATCAGCTAAGCTGGCTCCCTAAGGAAGGCGACAGCCTGCAGCCCTCACGAAGCAGTCCTGCTCTAGCCGAGGCCATGAGCCTGCCATTGGGCAGGGTCTTTGAGTACCGCTGCCAACGCGCTCTAAAATCCAGACTGCTGCGGCTGAGTATCGTCATTGATCTTCAGGGTGAGCGACGGATCCAAAGTGACTCTGGGGCCAGCTGCGCCTTTGTTCAAACTCCGCAACTGCTCGCCTGTTATGACCGGAAAGGCCCGCAAGACCCTTGGTTTGATGCATGGATACTGGCTATTGGACTAAGCCCGATGGATGTCCAGCCCATTCGCTGGCACGACCACCCCAGCGCTGATCTGCTCCGTGGTTTCCGCCACCGAGTTGGAACGCTGCTACGCCATCCACTGCCGCAGGGCCTGCACAGCTGCTACCACCGTCAACCCGAGCACAACCGCGAGGGCTGGCATCAGACCGGCATACATCAGTTTTCTTTCCTGGGAGTTACAACCACCCTACACACTGAGGCCCGCATTGTGCCGGCTACCGGCCTCAGTCAGCTGCAAATTTTGTTGGCCGATTCACTTTGGGGCGAGGCTGAACTGATTGCCATCACCCAACTGCCGGATGCTGGCATTCCGGGCTGGCGACGCCCGATCAGTGTCTGCAGCTGGTCCGCACCGAATACTGCAACATTCCAACAAGTTCAGGAAACACCCTTATGAGCACTATGCTGAAGTACAGCCAATACTGCCTTTGTTCCCTGCTGAGCATGATCAGCCTCTATTTCCCGGATGCAGCCATTGCTGATCCTGCCGGCATCGATCTGGCTGCAACGGCCCTGCAGGATCAGGGCTCACCACTGCGCCAAAGACTACTGGCTTCCGATCTGGATCTGCAGGGTTCGGTAGGTGATCGCTGGAACTGGCGCGGCAATCTGGCAACAAGCCAGATATTCTTTCATCCAGATGCGACCTCCCAGCCCCGAATCCAGCAGAACCAATACCTGATTGGTGGCGCGTTCAACCAGTACAGTGACCTGCTGCAAGGCAAAATCAGTTGGCAACCGCTCTGGATCCGGATTGTTGGAAACGACACGCTGACCTTGACGCAGGGACAGATCGGCGCCATGGCCTGGCATTTCACGCCGTACAACGCCCCCTTTGATCTGACGCTGGACTACACCGCCTCGCGTTATACCTCCGGAGTTACTGCCCGACAGTGGCATGCTCAGTCCGAAGTATTCAGCAGCAACCGCTGCAATATATTTAGTATTGACCTAAGCAGTCAGCAGGTCACCGCAGGAACGCTACGACGTTACCTAAGTGGCGCCCTAGGATACCGACATATCCTCAGCCACAACGGGCCTGGTCTACCGTACAGCATCGGGGTATCCCTTCTGGCCGGCACTCAACAGTATGACGTCGACAGTACATTGGCAACTGTCGACAACCTTCCCGACATCAAACGCGGTTCGGCTAGCGCCACAGCCCGTTGGCAGTTGGGTGACCAGTTTGATCTGGGCGTGCAACTAAGCGATAGCCGGTACCAGTCATTTACGTCAGCAACCCGTTATGAGACTCCCTCGATTACAGTGGATCTGGCCCATCCATGGTAAAGCGCAACAAGCAATTCACAAGGCCGGACATTGCATCAATCTATCCATGTTTTACAAAGGAGTTATCAACCATGAATCATACCATCAACCCCCTTCATCCTTTACAGCCGATCTGCCTCGCCCTTGTTCTGGTTTGTCTGGGTACGACCTACAGTCAGGCACAACCACTTCAGGCTGATAGCCCGGCCCTGCAGGCCTGGAGCCACTCCTATCAGCGTGAGTATGCGGCCGACCTTGAGGGCGCATTGGCCGCCCTTCAGCCACTGCTTGCAGAACGTGATGGCGCAGAACTGGCTTGGCTGCGCGAAGGATGGCTGCTCTATTCCGAAGGCAAATACAATCATGCCTTCAATGCCTACAGCCAGAGTCTCCAGCACAACAGCAATTCACTGGACGCACGCCTTGGAATGATGCTGTGCCGGATGGCCCAGAAACGTTGGAATGAAGCCGAACAGTTGGGTCAGAGTGCCTTACAGGGGGGCGACAATTATCTGCTGGAGCTTCGCCTGCTGATCTGTACCGAAGCCCTGGGTCAGTGGCAGAAATTGCATGACCGTGCCCTCATGCTGGTCAGCCGCTACCCTGGCGAAGCTGACCCTTGGGTCTTTCTGGCCCGTGCCCAGTCCAAATTGGGCGACCGCAGCGGCGCCCAGCAATCCTATATGCAAGTACTGCGTCTCAGTCCTGGCAATCAGGAGGCCAGACTGTTCATCAGCCCAAATGCCTGAGGCGAACCTTGAACTGGCCTGTATCTTCCTTAATCCAGGCAAGGGACATCCACCCCAGAGTTCGCAACGGGATGGTTGTCCCTTGGACTGACATGCGATCAATACCATCGCTGCAGTCGGTCTACCCTATCGCAACAGCGAACCGGGAAAAATCCATGATATATTTCAGACAAAGGTCCTACCTGCAGGGAAAACGTCTCTTGTCCATCAAAGTCAAACTGTTTTTGGCCATAGTTCTGCCCGCTCTGGTTGCCGTCATTGCTCTGGTAAGTATCCTGCAATGGAATCTGCGCCACGGCGTTGATGATTATCTGAATCAGCGCGATCGCATGGTTCTGCAAAGTGCTGCAACCAAACTAGCTGAACTGTATCATCAGGAAGGTTCTTGGTCCGAAGTTTTTGCCCATATCCAGAGAGGCCCACTCGGTCCAGGTCCGGATGGCCCCCCGACTGGTGAAGATCCTCTCATGCCACGCATGCATCCTGGCCCCCCTATCCTTAGCATGATTAGTCTGCTGGGCGATCTTGGACCACGAACCAGCATCGTTGATGCTCAAGGCTTGGTCTATTTTGGCAATCCGCCGCGGGATCCCCATGATCTTGTTCTGCCCATCGGTCAAGGACAGCCTGCCTTGGGGTGGATCTATCTGCATCCTCATCCGATCCTGCAAGGAGCCAAGGAATTTGACTTTCTAAGCACCCAGACCAGTGTCCTGTTGGCTGTAACTCTGATTTTACTGCTGACCTGTGCCCTGTTTGCCTTCCGGTTATCCCTGCACCTGCTTAATCCGATACAGCTTCTGCTCAAGGGCAATGCCGAATTGCGCCAGGGCAACTACAGTCTCCAGCTGACCCTGGAGCGTAAAGATGAACTGGGCATACTGATCGAGGATTTTAACGAACTTGCCCGCACCCTAGAGCAGAATCGAACCCTGCGCACCCGCTGGATGGCGGATATTTCCCACGAACTACGGACCCCCCTGACGATCCTGCGCGCCGAACTTGAATCTATGCTTGATGGTGTCTATCCCCTCAACACCCAGAGGGTTCAGTTGCTGCGCCAGGATGTTCTGGCACTGAGCCAGCTTGTTGAAGATATGCAACAACTGACCCTTAGTGATCAGGGTGCTCTGGAATACCGCAAACAGGACATTGATCTGCTCGACATCCTGCAACAAACGGTGGATCGTTACCGCACCCGCCTGCAGCAGAACACCCTCGGCATCGACCTGAAGATTCCCAACAGCCCTGTGATCCTGCACGTTGATCCACAGCGCATGGAACAGCTTTTTGGCAACCTGCTTGAAAACAGCTGGCGCTACACCCACCCAGGAGGCCGTATCCAGATTCTGGTTGAACCGGAAAAATCAGAGGTCTGCATCCGCATTGACGACAGTGAACCCGGTGTCCCGGACTGGGCCCTGGAACGGCTGTTCGAGCGGTTGTTCCGGATAGACCGCTCCCGCACACGCAAGGATGGAGGCAGCGGCCTCGGACTTTCGATCTGCCAGGCTATTGTTCAGGCCCATATGGGGTCGATTGAGGTGCACCACTCTCCTCTAGGTGGTTTAAGGGTAAGTATCCGTCTACCCTACTGTAAGATCAGTTGAACACTTGTCCGCGCATTCCCCTTGCTCGGCGAGTTCCGAACCAGCCTTGCGCCAGCAGGGGGTCAAGCGGACGGTTTTGGGTTTGGCTTGGCTTTTGCCGCTGATTTTCTTGCGTGCTCTGCCGTACCCTGTGCATCCACGTAGGCGCGAACCG
>JAJZHM010000101.1:0-1814 GCA_021804485.1 Pseudomonadota bacterium
AAGATTGCGGATGAGATTAGCGCTCAGGTTGCCAAGCAGTACCGGCATGAACAATGGACCTGCCAGTGCCGGGAAAATAACATAATCCCGAGCACTGACCCGGAGCAGTTTGCGCATGACTTTGGGGAGCTTGTCCTTAATCTCACTGAAAGAACGTTTGCCGCGGGCGACCCGATCCAGTTCCAGGTCATGCAGAGCAACTCCGTACTGGAACAGGATAGCCAGCATAAGGGCATAGACTGGCTGGAAGAGATGCTCGGGGCGCCATTCTTCGTGCTCACTCAGGCGTAACAAGCCATAGCCAAGATCACGGTCCACATTCTGTATGTTGGTGAACGTGTGGTGCATGTAATTATGGGAATGCCGCCATTCATCACCATCACAGGCATTGTTCCATTCGAAGCGACTGCCTTGGTACTCAGGATCATTCATGAAATCATACTGACCATGCATGACATTATGTCCAAGTTCCATATTGTCGACGATTTTTGAAAAAGCCAGTAAAGCAGTACCCGCCAGCCAGGCTGGGGGCAGGATGCCAGCCATCAGCAGGGCACGCCCGGCAAGTTCACTGTTTCGGACCATGGCGCGAACGCGACGGATGTAGTTGGCTTCGCGTTCGCCGGTACGTGCCATCATGGTTCGGCGCAGGGTATCCAGTTCTGCGGCAAAGGCGTCCCGTTCTTCCTTGCTCAGTGGCCGACTCAGCGACACATGGGTATCTTTACGAACTGCTTCAAGGATCTTTCTGGGGTCAGTATGCATATTCATGGTAGTAGGCTCTATGTTGGTTGAGTTTTACAGATCAAGGGTTACGTCAGAAATGGCTTCACTGATACAGGGACGGATAATCTTTTGGGGGGTGTCATCGATCAGGCCGGTGACGAGGTCCCGTGTTTTGCCTGAAATTCGGGTACAGGAACAGGTATTGCAAATACCCATGCGACAGGCTGATTTGGGTTTCAGGCCAGCGGCTTCAGCCGCCAGCAACAGGGTTGGTTCGGCGGATTCAACCTGAATGTGGCTGCGTGCAAAGTTGAGCAGAACCGCTTCATTGCTACGATCCAGCGTGCGCTGGACAGAAAACTGCTCCTGATGAAACTGATCCATCCTGTTTAATAGGCTGTATTCGTTTTGTACGGCCTGCATCAATCCTGCAGGGCCACACACATAGCAGATACGTCGGGCATAGTCCGAACAATAGCTCTTCAGCTGTTCTTTGCTGAACCGTCCCTGAATATCAGTCTGGGTACGCGGTGGAACAGCGACACACAACTGCAGATGAACGTTGTCATGAGTTGCTGCCAGGGTCTGGAGGGTTTCCAGAAAGGCAATCTGCTCGTAGGTTTCTGTATAATAAGCCAGCACAATGGAACGCTGTGGGTTTTGGCGGAGTGCGTCTTCAAACAGACTGATGATGGCGCTAATTCCGGAACCTCCTGCAATCAGCAGCAAAGGTTTGGTATCCCCTTTGGTCAGGGCAAATTGTCCGGCCGCAGTACCGAGTTCGAGCAGATCTCCTTCCTTTAGATGGTCATGGATCCAGTTGGATACGCGTCCATCATGGTGACGTTTGACCACAAACTGCAGCAAATCATGTTCAGGGTTGCTGACGGGGCTGTAACAGCGCTCATGCCAGACTCCATCGATTTGAACACGTAAAGGAACATATTGTCCGGGAACAAATCCTTGCCAGTGTACGTTGGGTTCGAGCGTTAACAGCAACATCTGTTCAGCAATCAGGCTGCGGGACTGTACGCGTGCCCGGGTGCGGCTCATGGAGAATAAAGGATCGATTCGTGCAAAGGCGAAGT
>JAJZHM010000101.1:1824-8742 GCA_021804485.1 Pseudomonadota bacterium
CGACGACAAACAAGTAATCATCAAACAGGAGTGAGGACAAGGCCGACAGGCGAGGAAGCATGGGTTGGGTAAGGCGGTGGGCCAGTTGCATGGGAGTTGACGCCATTTAGTGAACACACGTACACTATATGACGAGACGCAGAGTTCAGTCAACACTTGTTCACTGAAAAATTATTTGCAGAAATTATCTCCTCGACCTTGAACACCAGATGATTCTGGAACCGTGTGACATTTTACCCAGTCAAATCCTGCCGTTTTTGAGAGCAGAGCAATCGTTGTCCTACTGTACAGGCCAGGCAAGTGCCTTATTCAAAGCGACCCATTCGGTCAGGGCCTGTGTTCTGGTTTGTTCCTAAGTCAGGTCGGCCTCGATCCTCCTGAAATGCATGTTGGGCATGAACGACGGATCGTGTGGCGGCCTGCGCGGCCCTGACGTCTGGTTGGTGGTAATCCGGCCCGCGGGTGCAACTGCTGAGGACAAAGGATAGGGCGAGCAGTAACCGATGATGACTTTTGCGGAACAGGTCATGAATATTGAGCATAATTTCTCCAGTAAAGCATGCACAAGGTTATTGCAGTCGCCGCCGTACAAAGATCGTCGCCAGTGTCAATGTCGTGACGGCAATGAGGAGCAGAGGCAGATCGAGATGCCAGAGTACGGTATTGGGCAGGTCTTTCAGGAACGAGCCTTCCACCACAATCAGGTAATAGCGCAGCGGAATGGCCATGGAAAGCCATTGCAGCACATCAGGCATGTTTTCCGTGGGTGTGGCAAATCCGGACATCAGCACACTGGGCACAACAAAGCTGAATGTACCGAGCATGGCCTGCTGTTGGGTGGCGCAGACCGATGAGATCATCAGACCTATGCCGACCACAGAAAGGATATAGAGCATGAGGCTGAGCAGAAGGGCAGGCAGGGAACCCAGAAAGGGAATGCGAAAGGCGATCATGCCGGTTGCCACCATGATCATGCCGAGCAGGGTCCCAATGACCAGTGCCGGGGCGACTTTGGCAATGATGATTTGCGATGGAGTACACGGTGCAACGAGCAGCTGATCAAAGGTCCCTAGTTCCCGTTCCCGGGCAATGGACAGTGCGGTCAGCAACATGGTGATGAAGGTTACCAGAATGCCACCAACTCCGGGGACGATGAACCACCGATAGATGAGGTTGGGATTGTAGCGAAATCGCAGGGCAACGAGCTCCGTCTGCTGATGCGCCCCATGGCTGGAAATGTTGCTGTTGGCCTGAATGAGGTTTTGCAGGTCGGCCAGCAGAATTCCTCCGGAATTGGCGCGACGACCATCGAGCAGGATCTGCAGGGGGATAGTCCTGCCCTTGGCATAGAGACGGGAAGCATTGGATGGAATGGATAAGGCGGCCAGATCCTTGCGTCCATCCATTGCATTCTGAAGTTGCCGGGGGCTGTACACACGATCAATACCGGCAATGAAGGAAGCATGGGCAATACGTTCAACCAGATCTGCTGACCAGCGGCCCTGATCCTGATTCCAGAGGGCTATACGGGCATGATTGACGTCGAGTGTGGCTGCAAAAGAAAAAACCAGCAGTTGTACCAGAGGAGGCACGATCAGGACAGCCCGTGTTCGGGGATCGCGCACAATGATGAGCATCTCTTTGTGCACGAGGGCAAGCAGGGTGGTGAACCAGAGGGTCATGCTCAATCCTCCAGGGATTTATGCAGCTTGCGCCAGGTCAGCGCGAAAAAGAAAAATCCAAGCATCAGCATGGCCATCATGTTCGGCAAGAACAGTGACCATACGTCACCGCTCAGGAAAAGGGTTTGCAAACAGACGACAAGATAACGTGCCGGAACGATATGGGTCAGCAGGCGGATGGGCCAAGGCATGGAGTCGATCTCGAACAGAAATCCCGACAACATGAATGCCGGCAAATAGCCTGAAAGCAGGGCCAGCTGTGAGGCAACGAATTGGTTTTTGCTGATTACTGAAATCAGCAGACCCTGGCCGAGTGCAGGGATCAAAAAAACGGCAGTGATCAGCAACAGGGCGAACCAGGAGCCGCGCAATGGGACATCAAAAACGTGGATGCAAAGTAGGACGCCGAGCAGCATGGCCAAAAGGGCCAGAAGAAAATAGGGAATCAGTTTGCCGAACAGGATCTCGGCAACCGAAACAGGAGTTGCCAGCAGGGCTTCCATGGTGCCGCGTTCCCATTCTCGTGCGACCAGCAGGGCGCTTAACAGGGTGCCGATGATGGTCATGACAATCGCTAAGGCCCCGGGTACCAGGAAGCGACGGCTCTCCACCTGCTCATTGAACCAGTAGCGTGGTTGCAGTGTGATGGGGAGTGGTGCCGCATCCGCACGCTGGGTACGCCAGTCATTGATAATCTGGGTGACATCATTGGCCAGGAAGGATGCCGTATTGGGTTGTGTCCCGTCACTGACCAGTTCCACCCAAGCGATCGGCGGTTTTTGCTGCAATCGCGCCCTGAAATCCATGGGGATGACGACGTAGCCGCGTATCTGGCTGGCCAGCATGGCGGTTTCGGCGCTTTGTCGGTTCCTATAGGGTGTGACATGCAGATAGGGTGTGCCGGTGAAGGCGGCAGCCAGTGCATGAGCTGCGCTACTGTCTGACTGCAGCACAACCCCGAACCTTATATGACGGATATCGAGTGAAACTGCATAAGTGAACAGTATTAAAAGCAGAACCGGAAGCATGCCAGCTACCAGAAATACGGATGGGTCACGGCTAATTTGCCCGAATTCTTTACGAATCAAGGCAAGAAGACGTCTGCCATTCATGGAGCCCCCCTCGTTTGATCCGCATTGGTAATGAGCCGGATAAAAGCTTGTTCCATACTGGGGTCAGGCATATCCGCTGTGGCAACTTTGAGTTTAAGGGCATCGGGTGTGTCAAGGGCAATGACCCGGGACTGGTACATAAGAGCGACCCGATCGCAATATTCAGCTTCATCCATGAAATGGGTGGTGACCAGAATGCTGACGCCTTTTTGCACGAGGCCATACATATGGGTCCAGAACTCGCGGCGGGTCAGGGGATCGACACCGGAGGTGGGTTCATCCAGAAAAAGAACCGAGGGCCGATGCATCAGTGCACATGCCAATGCCAGGCGTTGGCGGATTCCAAGGGGAAGTTCTTCCGGTGCGCGGGCCAGATAAGGCCCAAGTTGGAAAATGTCGATCATCTCTGCGACCCGTGCTCGGCGCACCGAGCCACGATGGCCATAGACTCCAGCGGAAAAATCCAGATTCTGTCGCACGGACAGCATACCGTAGAGGGAGAACTTTTGCGCCATGTAGCCAAGCTGACGTTTGGCATCGGCTCCGGATCGGCCAAGATCAAAACCCATGACCCGGGCTTCCCCAGAGGATGCGGGCAAAAGCCCGCAAAGCATGCGAAACGTTGTCGACTTGCCAGCACCATTAGGACCCAGTAACCCGAAGATTTCGCCCTGATGAATCGAAAAATTGACACGGTCGGCAGCGATAAAATCACCAAAATGGCGGCTGAGTTCGCTGCAGCTGACGGTGGGTTCCCTGCGTTCTGGCAGATTGGGAAGATGTTCTGCCAGAACGGATACGCCACCTGGATGCCCCCCAAGCAAGTCAACAAAGGCATCTTCGAAACGGGGTTGTACAATTTGGGCTTCAGCGTCAAAGGACTGGAGCGAATCTGCTGAAGGATTCGAGCGCAGGACAACGCGAATGGAAGCTCCCTGAATGATACCATCGCAGACATCGGTTCGGGCTAACACCTGTGTCAGTCGGGGGCGTTGCTGACCGTGTGGTACAGGAATCCTGAGGCTGCGGCCTTGCAGCTTATGGGTTAGCTGTTCTGGCGGACCCTGAAAAAGGATTTTGCCGGCATCCAGGAGCAGAACATTCTGACATCGTTCGGCTTCATCGAGATAGGCTGTTGACCAGACAACGGCCATGCCCTGCCCAATGAGTTCCTCGACCATTTGCCAGAGCTCCTGACGACTCACAGGGTCAACTCCAACACCGGGTTCGTCGAGCAGAAGCACTTTAGGTTGGCCCATCAGGGCACAGGCCAGTCCGAGTTTTTGTTTCATACCGCCGGAAAGTTTGCCGGCCAGCCGGTGCTGAAATGCCGCCAGACGGGTAAAGGTCAGCAAACGTTCAAAACGGGCGACCTGCTGGGACGGTTCCATGGCACGTAACTCGGCATAAAGCCGCAGATTTTCCAGAACGCTAAGATCTTCGTAGAGACCGAAACGCTGTGGCATGTAACCGGTAACCTCATGCAGTTCTTCAGGCTGCTTCTGGCTGTCGAAGCCAGCGACCCGTAACTGTCCATGATCAGGGCGCAGTAGGGCAGCCATCAACCGCATCAGGGTGGTTTTGCCGGCCCCATCCGGACCGACAATGCCGGTGAGCTGGCCAAAGGCGATGAGGGCGTTGATGTCCTTGAGCGCCTGTACCGGACCAAAGGACTTATCGATGCCGTGCAATTCAATGGCAATCGTGCTGTTCATAAGTCGTCACGATGATCTGCTGGAACGTCAACCGTAACCGGCATGCCCTGGCGCAACTGGCTATCAGGCTGATCAATGGTGATGCGAATGCGATAGACTAGATCGGTACGCAGGTCCGCAGTTTCCACGGTTTTGGGGGTAAATTCTGCACGAGGGGATACAAAGCTGATATGGCCACTCAAACGTGTCGCTGTGCCATCATGCCGAATCCAGACCAAACGGCCGGGATGCATCTGCCCCAGATCGCTTTCCGTTATGTAGGCGCGCACCTGGATGGGGTGTTGCACACTGAGTACGTATACGGGTTGGGCCGGGGTAATCATGCTACCGGGTTCACTGACCCGCGTGAAGATAATGGCATCGGCAGGGGCCTTAAGGGTTGTATCGGCCAGTGCAGTTCTGGCTTGTGCCTCAACGGCCTGAGCGGCCTGCCAGCGCGCCTTAGCGGCCGCAATATCTTCGGAACGGGCTCCGGCCTGAAGCAGATGCAGATGTTGTTCTGCCGCTTTCATGGCTGCCTGAGCACTGTCCCGACTGGCGCGAGCCGCTTCAAGCTGCTGGATGCTGCTGGTGCCGTCTGTTTGCAGCAGCTTTTGACGCCGATATTCCTGCTCAGAGTACAAGCACTGAGCCTTGGCCTGCAGCAACTGTTGCCGAGCTTCAGCAATGTCCTCAGGCCGGTTGCCATGACGCAGCAGATCCCATCCGGCCCTGGCCTGGGCGGTATTGGCTGTTGCCATGTCCAGTGCTTCCTGTAACGGTTCGGGATCGATCTGTGCCAGAATCTGCCCGGCATGGACACGATCACCCTCGTCAACCAGCATCTGTGTCAGGCGTCCGCTTTGACGGAAAGCCAGATCAATTTCACGAATATCGACATCGCCATACAGGGTACGGCTCTGGGGTGCAGAATGATGGATGAATTGCTTGCCCAGCAGAACACCGAGGACAACAATTGCTACCGTCATCGGTACAGCAATTTTGATAAAACGTCGATTCATGCCTATTCCCCTCCTCAGGCAGATATCTCCTATTCCTGTCTTAACATTTCGGGATCGGTTCGGCTATAACCTTAATGCATGAAGTTGGCTTTGGGTGACCTGAATCATTCCCTGCTGATTACCTGAGCTGGAACACCGGCCTTAAGAAGCTGAGTGGTCAGTACCAAGACATCAAGGGTTCAGCAGGGTTCTGAGCGCATATAATCTGCTCGGTTGTGTCGCTAACACCGATAAGTGGCTAAACAGCGGGCGGACTCTGTTCGGGTACTGCCGCCATATCTCAAGCGGGGAGCGTTCCCGCAAAACTTGCCGGGACAGCCCTTGGGTCTGGTCCAGCATGTCTGCCGTGCAAAATCCATATGAAGGATTTTGTGGAATCTTACCGGATCATGAGCTACTCCTAATCGCAGTATAGACTGAGCTAGTTTTGCTCAGATGATGAATCAGGTTGCAATTCGCTTACCGGAATACTTTTCATTTTGATGTTGTATTTTAATCAGGTTAATTAATGCTGGAACCGAACGAATATGAGTCTTGTCGTGGTGCATTCAAATCGTCTGGAAACATTGTTCGGACACGTAGTAAGTAAACTGCCATCATTGCCTCCGCTGGCGGAGGAAGTATGGCTGGCGCATACCCAAGGCGCAGCCGACTGGATGAAGATGGCTCTAGCAGAGACTGTTGGGGTCTGCACTGCCGTACAGGTTCAGATGCCGGGCAGTTTTCTCTGGTCCCTCCATGAGCGTTTGGCAGGACCTCAGGGCAGTGATGATCGCTTCGATAAATCCGGGATGCTCTGGCGTCTTTATGCATTGCTTGGCGATGAGGAACTCAGAAGGTCACTGCCGGTCCTGGATCAGTTTCTGGCGAATCCGCAGCGGCCACAGGAACGGCGCTATCAACTGGCCCGGCGCATTGCAGATCTGTTCGATCAGTATATGGTGTACCGCAGTGACTGGCTGGTTGCATGGCTGGAGGGCAAAAACGAGGCCCGTTTGAGCCAGGCGGATATCTGGCAGGCTGAACTTTTTCGTCAATTGCAGCAGCAGATTCCAGAGCAGGAACGATCGGCCCTACGCCTATATCAACATGAACAACTGATGACAGAGTTGCACTCAATGACTGATGAAGATCGTTCACGGCTTTTGCCAAGGCGTATTGTTTTCATCGCGGCCGCGGCCATTCAGCCGCTGGTACTTGAAGCTCTTGTGCAGATTGCATCGATGACTGAGGTCGTGTTGCTGGTGTTCAATCCTTGTCGTTATCATTGGTCGGACATTATCTCCAATCGTGATCTGTTCCGACAGGAAGAACGTCGCCGCCAGAGAAGCAGACGCTACCGGCCAGGGGGAGTATCCTTACAGGATATTCCCATAGAGGATATGCATACTCAGGCTCATCCGTTGCT
>JAJZHM010000102.1 GCA_021804485.1 Pseudomonadota bacterium
ATTACTGAATGTGTCGATGAATCCAGTCTGTTGTCTGAACTGAATCGCCTGCAACCTGCCGAAATTCTTTTCAGTGAAGCTTGTACCCCTGCAGAAGAATTCACCCAGCTAGGACACTGGCAACGACGCCCCAGTTGGGAATTTGATACGCAAAGCGCAAGCGATGAATTGCGGCGAACCTTTGCCGTCGAACGCCTGGAAAGCTTTGGCTCATTTGACACTCCAAGTGCCCATCGTGCGGTCGGAGCGCTGCTGCAGTACGTGCGGGAAACACAGCGTTCCTCTCTTCCCCATGTCCGCCCCCCGCAGATCCATCGTATGGATCAATGTGTCCTGCTCGACCCAGCCAGTCGCCGCAATCTTGAGCTCACCCAAACGTTGGATGGCCGTGATGAACCAACACTCGCCTGGGTTCTGGATCACACCGTTACAGCCATGGGAGCTCGTCTTCTGCGCCGCTGGCTGCACCAACCCCTGCGCGACCGAACTGTCCTAGAATTGCGTCAACACGCCATTATGACTCTGCAAACACCAGGCAGTCATGCCAGCTTGCGCGCTCAGATGCGCGAAGCTGGGGATATCGAACGTATGGTCGGACGTATATCCATCGGCAGTGCTACACCTCGTGATCTCGAACGACTGCGTCTTACCCTGCTTCTACTGCCCGATCTGAATAATGCTCTGCAAGCAATGGACAGCACACGTCTGTCGTGGATCAACACCCATCTGCAACCCCTGCCACACCTCACAGACCTATTGAGCCGGGCGCTGGTGCGGACACCACCCCAGACCTTGCGTGAGGGAGGTGTCATCGCGACGGGTTATGATACTGAACTCGATGAATTAAGAGCCATGGCGAGCGACGCAGGCGATTATCTGCTTCAACTGGAAGTTCAGGAACGCGAACGATCAGGAATCCCTAATCTGAAAATCGGCTATAACCGGGTTAGCGGCTATTTCATCGAACTCTCCCGAACTCAGGCGGAACAGGCACCTGCTCATTTTATTCGACGCCAAACACTCAAGAATGCAGAACGATTCATTACACCCGAACTAAAATCCTTTGAAGATCGCGCGCTTTCTTCCAGTTCCCGGGCACTGGCCAGAGAAAAGCATCTTTATGAAACGCTGCTTGATTTACTACGCCCTGATCTGCCTACCTTACAGGCTTGTGCAGACGCACTTGCTGAACTGGATGTTCTATGTACCCTGGCTGCCCGAGCCGAGGAACTCAACTGGGTCTTCCCTGAACTCAAAGAAGAACCAGGCATTGAAATTGTCGATGGCCGGCACCCGGTCGTGGAGGCCGTCAATCGCGCCCACTTTATCCCCAACAGCGTTGTACTCAGCCCCGAAGAGCGTCGTCTGCTGGTAATTACCGGCCCCAACATGGGCGGCAAATCCACCTTCATGCGGCAAACGGCATTAATCGTACTTCTGGCCCATCTGGGCAGTCCAGTTCCTGCCCAGCGCGCTTGCATTGGTATGGTGGATCGAATTTTTACCCGCATTGGTTCTGCCGATGATCTTGCCGGGGGCCGCTCAACCTTTATGGTGGAAATGACCGAAACCGCCACGATTCTCAACAATGCCACCCGCCACAGTCTAGTGCTCATGGATGAAATTGGTCGCGGCACCAGCACCTTTGATGGCCTTAGCCTGGCCTGGGCCAGCGCCATGCATTTGGCCCGGACCCTTCGTGCTCTGACCCTATTTGCCACCCATTACTTCGAACTGACCCAGCTACCCGAACAGACCGACGGGGTCAGCAACCTGCATGTCACTGCAGTCGAACACGGCGACCGCATCATCTTCATGCACCAGGTTCAGGAAGGTCCTGCCAGTCAAAGCTATGGTCTAGCCGTTGCACAACTGGCTGGCATTCCACGTCATGTCATTGATGCAGCGCGTCTGAAGCTAACTGAACTTGAACAAATGGAAATCCACCGCCAGCAAATCCAGGCCAAACCCAACCAACCTACCCAACTGGATCTTTTTCTCAGTACTCCTTCCGTCGTTGAAGAAAAACTGCGTTCGATCGATCTGGATGGGCTCAGTCCAAGGCAGGCCCTAGAGCAGTTATACCACCTGAAATCACTGCTGAACTAAGATACAAAAGACAACTTATCAAGAACTGAAACAGGGTCACCCTTGGAGTTGCCGATGCACTATGCCATAATTGCCGCTTATTGTGTTGGGGAGCAAAAATAATGACCTTTGTCGTAACTGAAAACTGCATCAAGTGCAAATACCAGGATTGTGTGGAAGTCTGTCCGGTTGACTGCTTTTACGAAGGCCCCAACTTTCTGGTCATTCATCCGGATGAATGTATTGACTGTGCGCTCTGCGAACCGGAATGCCCAGCAAACGCCATTTTCTCCGAAGATGAACTGCCTGCCGATCAAAAAGAGTTCATCCAGCTCAATGCCGAACTTGCTCAGATCTGGCCAAATATTACCGAAAAAGGCGATCAACCCAAAGATGCCGCTGAATGGGATGGCAAGCCCAACAAACGCCCTTTACTGGAACGCTAACGCCTGAGCAAGGCGTAACTCACCCGAGCTTGCGCCTTCTCGCCTTCCTTATCTCGAACGCTAATCATGGTCTCCACCTTGCATCGACCCCGTTTCAACAGAGTAGAAAGCAGCTCGTTGCGTTCGGCAGGCAGAATGGCTCTTGCCTGAAAATCAGAAATGACCGGTTTCTGGTAATGAATATGCACATCAACTGCGGCCACTGCATAGGATTCCGTAACCGTCTGTTCAAGCCAATAACGCCACAACTCCCAGCCAGTTACCTGAATCAGCGCCGACAGGCTCCCCGCAAAAGCTGTCCCCTTGTCATTGACATTCAAATGCAGAGGTGCCCCAAGTATGAGCCCATCGTCACGTTCATCGAGCAGGGTGATGCCCATAAACCGGGTTAAGGGAATCGCCTGAAACATGGCTTCGATGCGCCGATTCACAACCACTCCTCAAGAAACCCTGCCGCATCCGGACGCTCAACGCGGCGCGGATGACTGCAATGGCCTGTGTATACAACAGCAGCGACATGCTCATACGCCAGCAATCTCAAGGCCGAACGCACGGCTGGGTCTTCGGCCAGGGCACCTGTGCGCCAGATCGAGTCCCAGCCATGCGCCTGCAGTGCCAGAATCAGGTTCTGGGTGGCTGCACCGCAACTTAACCATTGCTCACGCTCCGGAACCGGTGCATCAGGTCGCACAATCGCCACAGAAAATACCAGAACCGGCGCCCGCAACGGCTGCTGAGCCAGACGATCAAGCTCTGCCTCACGGTACTCCGGATGCAGGCTCTTTTGTGAGGCACGATACAGTTCTGCCAGACGGATTCGTGCCGAATCGCGCACCAAAACAAAGCGCCACGGTTGCAAAGCCCGATGATCCGGCGCACAGATTGCCGCCTGAATACAGGCCTTCAAGGTGTCAAAATCGGGCCCATCACCATTAAGAACCGGTTGGGAAACCCGTTGCAGCAAGCCTTCGTATAAATCCATGACAGCTACTTGACCCCCGACACAAAACACACCTAAGACAGACACACTTTGTTGCATTGTCATAAAAATCGCATACAATTTGCTACAGATCAATTTTTATCTATGGCGTTTGGCCATAATACCGTCACCCACAACACGTTCAAGGTGTAACTATGAACAAAATAACCTTTGCGTCTTCTTGGCGCTTACTTGCTCTCCCACTCGTTGGCGGCATGATGGTGCAATCTGCCCACGCCGTTCCAAGCTTTGCACGGCAAACAGGCATGGCCTGTGAAGCCTGCCATACGATTTTCCCCGAACTGACCCCCTTTGGCCGCCAGTTCAAAATAAATGGCTACACCATCACCGGCATGCAGCAAATTGAAGCAAAATCAACCGATAGTTCTCCCGGTTTGAAACTGAATGCGATTCCTCCGCTGTCATTCATGTTCCAAACCAGCGTTTCCCGTATCGCCAATACCGACAAATCCACGGGCGCACCCATTGCACAACAATATACCGTCCAGTTCCCGCAACAGGCGAGTATTTTCTTTGCGGGTGAAATCACCCAGCATATTGGCTCCTTCCTGCAAATGACCTACTCGCACCAGACCGATCATTTCACCCAGGATCAGTCAGAAATCCGCTACGCCAATCAGACCATGGTCATGTCCATGCCCGTCGCCTATGGCCTGACTGTCAACAACACCCCAACCATGGAAGATCCCTGGCAGGGAACGTTTGACTGGCATTTTCCCGACATGAATCCAGGTGCCGCCTTGCCCGTTCCAAATGCAGCGCCACTTATGAGTCGACTCGGACAATCAGTTGCTGGCATCGGTGCTTATACCCACATTAACAACCACTGGTATCTGGATGTTACGGGTTACCGGTCGGAACAGGCAGGGAAAGGCCAGCCCTATAACGCAACCGTAACAAACTATCTGGATGGCATTTCACCCTACTGGCGCGCAGCTTTTGATACTGATCTGCCGGGCAGTGCTGGCTACCTCGAAGTAGGCGCTTATGGCATGATGGCCAAAGCTTACCCAACGGGCATTAGCAACCTTCCCACTGGCGGCGCCGATCATTATATCGACAACGCCGTGGACATGCAGTATGAACTACCCCTTGGGAACGACATGCTGATCGTGCGCGGCCAGTATGTCATGGAAAAAGACAAGCTGAATGCATCCTACGCTGCCGGCAACGCATCCAATCTGTTCGATTCGATGAACTATGCGGAACTGAACGTCGGTTATCATTTTGGCAGCAAGCAGGAAGCGGTCTTAGGCTACCAGAGAACGACAGGAACACCTGATGCGAAGGCTTATCAGAATAGTATCCTAGGTGGTTCTGCCGGTGTCGCCTACGGCAACCCAAATGCCACTTCAAATGCCTCACTCAACAACAATCCTGCTTCAACGGCATTCATTCTGGAATACGATTATCTGCCGGCTGAAAACGTCAAACTTGGCGTTCAATACACAGCTTACACCCAGTTTGATGGTGGTTCCACCAACTATGACGGCCAGAATCGTAATGCCAGTCAAAACAACACGGCCATGCTCTCGGGCTGGTTCATGTGGTAAGCAGATGGCGTTAAATTGTGTATAGATCAGGGGGAACTTCGGTTCCCCCTTTTTTTATCTCTTGCTAAGATAACGAATCAATGAAACTTAAGGTAATACTGATGAAAAAATTACTGTCGGCTTTGCTTTTATCGGGCATTATGGGATTAAGCTGGGCCGAAGATGTTCCGACACGGGCTGAATTTACTGCACTTGAGCAACGTGTCAGCCATCTGGAACAAGCCCTGCATCAGCAAAGCAATGAAGTACAAGCTTCTGCAGCTTCCATCCAGAAAATTTCAGCGGCAGTTCCTACAACCTTAGCCCTCGCAAACAATCCAGATCAGTGGGCACTGCTCAAATCCGGCATGCCTGAATCTGAGGTTCTGAAAGCCCTAGGAACGCCCTCTCGCCGCATGCCTATGAATAACCAAATGATGTGGTACTATGCAACTCCAAATGGTAATGGTTCCGTGATCTTTAATCATACAGGTCTGTTGATTGGCATACAAAAGCCCCCGTTTCATAGCATGGGCTGGTAGGAGATCGTTTATGAGTCATGCTGTTGCTGAATTCAAGCCGTTATCGATTGCTGTCCTGACCGTATCAGATACCCGAACCTTTGAGAACGACACCTCGGGTGCATACCTTTCTGAAGCATTGACCCAGGCAGGTCATCAGCTCGTTGACCGCCGTCTCCTCAAAGATGATATTTATGCTTTGCGCGCCCAAGTCTCTCAATGGATCGCTCGCCCTGACGTGGATATTGTTTTATGCACTGGGGGAACAGGATTCTCGGGTCGAGACAGCACCCCCGAGGCCTTAGCCCCTCTTTTTGACAAACGGATTGATGGTTTTGGAGAACTGTTCCGACACTTCTCTCTGCAGGAAATCGGCACATCAACCATACAGTCCCGAGCCGTTGCAGGAATGGCCAACAAAACATTGGTCTTTTGTATGCCGGGGTCAACCGGAGCATGCAAGACAGCATGGGAACATATTTTGCGCGAGCAATTAGACTGTCGCACTCGTCCTTGCAACTTTGTAGGACTACTCGGCTGAGGATCCAACCCTTTGCGCCAGTTTCCTCCAGAGTGACCGACTGACCAGCCGTACCTGGGTACGACGTTGCATCCGTTTAAGGCTGGTTTTCATCACCCCTTGGGTAAAACAGGTGGGCTTGCTGTAGTCGATGCGCACATCAACCAGAACCGGTCGACCTGCCCGGGCTTGCTCGATCGCCTGATCAAGGGCTGCATCCATCGACGCATGTTCAGCAATCGCTACATAGGCCGTTCCCAGCGCCTTGGCCAATGCCTCTCGGTCTATGCCCGGCAATTGAGTACAGGTTGTCCTGCGATAGGGAGATGCCTGCGCCTGGGCAATCTGGGCTAGTTCACCATCAGCAAAGATCACAACAATCACCCCAAGTCCTTGCTGGGATGCCGTCAGCAATTCCATACAGGTCATATTAAAGGCACCATCGCCTACAATAGCCAGAACCGTGGATTGGGGATGAGCCAGCTTGACACCCAAAGCAGCCGGAACCGCATAGCCCATACAGTTAAAATCCGTGGGGGATATGAAATGGCGAGGCTTGCGAATCGTCAGTAATTCAGCGGTCAGAAACGTATGATTACCATCATCGGTCACAATATAGGCATCGGCATCAAGCCGTTGCTCAATAGCCTTAAAAAGAAGATAGGGACTGACCCGCCCTTGGCTGTCGTGTTCCAGCCAGCTCTGAATCAGCTGACTGCGCCCGGCAGCAATACGTTCACGCACCCGAAATCCATCCTGACGAGCCCCCACTTCCATATGCCCCAACTGTTCGTGCAACACCTTCATCACCTGGCGACTATCCCCCTGAATCGTTACTGTGGCCGGGTAATTCGCATGAAAGACGTTTGGATTGATATCAATATGGATCAGCTGTCTCGGTACGGGCATTCCATAGCTCCCGGTAGCGATCTCGCCAAAACGGGTACCCACGGCCAGCAGCACATCACACTCCTGCATCACTTGGGCAGACGGTACGGCATGGGGCCCAAAACTCATACCCGCAAAAAGGGGGTGATCTCCTGGAAAGGCTGATAACCCTTGTAAGGTCGTTGCCACCGGCGCCATCAGTTGTTCGGCAATAGCTATGGCATGATCCGCGGCCCCAACCGCCCCCCAACCCAGAAAAATACCAGGCTTACGGGCATGTTTGAGCAGTTCCGCCGCTTTGAGAATCCCATGCCGATCCAATCGTGCTGCGGCAGGCGCCTTGTACGGTGGCAAATGATGGATGTCACCTTCATCAAGCTGGAGATTAACCGGAACCTCGACATACACCGGCCCAGGCTCACCGGCATGGGCCAGATCAAAGGCCTTGTAAATCACCTCAACAATCTCGGCATGACGGGTGATTCTGAACGTTGCCTTGCAAAGGGGTGCCATCAGAGCCTGGGCATCGAGATCGTGCAGCTGGTAATGATACTGAGTGTCGGTACGGACTCCCCCCGAAATCACCAACATCGGGATGCCATCAAGAAATGCCTCACCGATCCCACTGGCTGCATGGGTTAATCCCGCCGCAGGAACCAGCATCAGGGTACCGGTCAATGTACTGGTTCGGGACATACCATCGGCCATAAAAGCACCGGCACCTTCATGGGTGACCAGCCATGGCCTGATCTGCCGTGAGGCATGCAACTCATCGTAGAGTTCCGTATTATGAACTCCGGGAATACCAAAGGTGAAGCGAGTACCGATCTGCTCCAACGCAAACCGTACCAGCCAAGCTCCTGTCTTTTTCATGGTGATGAACGTGAAACACCGAACAATCTGCCGGTGCGGTCAGTACCGAAATTCCCATCTATCGGTCTGCGTGGCCGACCTGTTCACAATCCTTTTTGGCCACAGCCGTTTAAACCCTGCATTCCTGATGCACACCAGCAGCAATGCACACCGCAGAACACACCCATCGATTACCCCTGTAAGGGATATGAATCCTGTCAAGTGTACTCCGACTACTGCATTTGATGTGTAAAACACGCGTGGTCACTAAGAAAAAAATGCAGGCGCCGCCCGCACCAACCCAGGGCCTTATCGGTAATGGGACATCGAACTAATATGCGACAAGAGCCTGATCATGGATATGCTTGAGCACTTTCGAACAGACAGCCAGTTCCTCAGGATGCAAACCATCAAGCAGTTGCAGACGCAAACGTGCCGCCTCTTCTTCAACCCGATCAGCCGTCTCTATTGCCTGACGGGTCAGTAACACCCGTTTGCTGCGTCGATCTTGATTATCCATGACCCGGGTCACCCAACCCCGTTGCTCCAGCCGATCCAGTAAACGCACCAGCGTCGCCGCTTCAATACCCAGACGACCTGCTATATCATTCTGAGCCAAAGGCTCCACGGCTCGTCGCAACTCCAGCAAACAAAGCCATTGGGCCTGGGTCAGACCCATCGGTTTTAGTCGAGCATCAAGAGCCTGTCGCCAAACTTTGCTAGCCATGTGCATTTGTTGGCCAATATTCATCTTCTTCCAACCTT
>JAJZHM010000103.1 GCA_021804485.1 Pseudomonadota bacterium
GATGCGGGCTCAACTCAGGTCACTGGGCCTGGCGATTGACTGGAGTCGTGAACTGACCACCTGCAAACCTGAATACTATCGTTGGGAACAGTGGCTTTTTACCCGACTTTTCCGGAAGGGCATGATTTACAAAAAACTCGGAATGGTAAACTGGGATCCGGTTGATCAAACCGTTCTGGCCAACGAACAGGTTATTGATGGACGCGGCTGGCGCTCCGGTGCCGTTGTCGAGAAACGTGAAATCCCCATGTATTATTTTGCCATCACCCGTTATGCCGAAGAGTTGCTGAACGGGCTTGATCAGATGCACGGCTGGCCCGAACAGGTCAAGGCCATGCAACGAAACTGGATTGGCAAATCCCGTGGCATGGAAATCGTCTTTCCCTATGCCCCTGAAAACGATCCATCCGTGGAACAACTGTCAGGGCAACTAAAAGTTTTTACGACCCGACCCGATACGCTTTATGGTGTCTCCTACATCGCTGTTTCTGCCGAACATGAACTAGCTCGGGCTGCTGCCCAAAATCAGCCCGATCTTGCTGCATTCATGCACAAGTGCCTGCAAGGCTCAGTCGCTGAGGCTGATCTTGCCACCCAGGAAAAGAAAGGCATGCCAACAGGTCGGCATGTACTTCACCCCATTACCGGGGCGCGCATCCCCGTTTGGGTTGGTAATTATGTCCTGGCCACTTACGGTGAAGGCGCTGTCATGGGGGTCCCTGCCCATGATGAGCGTGATCATACCTTTGCCCTGCACTATGATCTCCCGATCACTGCGGTGATTCTTGATGGAGAAGGTCAGATTCCGGATGTAAGTACCCAAGCCTGGACCGAAACAGGCTTGCTCTGCAATTCAGGATCCTTGGACGGCAAGAACTTCGAGCAGGCTTTTGCTGAACTTTCGTCAACGCTTTCATCCAAAGGACTGGGACAGGAACGCATCCAGTACCGTCTGAGAGACTGGGGTATTTCCAGACAGCGTTACTGGGGTTGTCCGATTCCAGTCATTCACTGTCCCAATTGTGGTGATGTCTGCGTCCCGGATGATCAGTTGCCGGTCATTCTCCCCGAGCAGGTCATTCCCGATGGCAGTGGATCGCCGCTTGCCCGAATGCCCGGATTCTACACCTGCACCTGCCCGGAGTGCGGTCAGACTGCCCGGCGCGAAACCGACACGATGGATACCTTTGTCGAGTCTTCCTGGTATTATGCCCGTTACACCTCGCCACAGGATAATAGTCGGCTGGTCAATCCAGAGGCAGCTCGAAACTGGCTGCCTGTCGACCACTATATTGGCGGTATTGAACATGCCATCCTGCACCTGCTCTATGCCCGTTTCTTTCATAAGCTGCTTCGAGACGAAGGTCTTGTTGATGGTGACGAGCCCTTTGACCGGCTGCTGACACAAGGCATGGTGCTGGCTGATACCTTTTATCGCCAGCACACCGATGGTCAGCGTTCCTGGTATAACCCTACCGAAGTCACACTGGAACGGGACGAACGTGGCCGCATGGTTTCTGCCCGGTTGCGCCAGGACGATCAGCCTGTTTCCTACGGCGGCATGGAAAAAATGTCCAAGTCACGCAACAATGGCGTGGATCCGCAACTGCTCATTCAGTCCTACGGGGCTGACACTGCCAGACTTTTCATGCTGTTCGCCGCTCCACCTGAAGCCAGTCTTGAGTGGAATGATGCCGGTGTTGAAGGTGCTCAAAGGTTCTTGCGCCGTCTCTGGAAAACTGTTCACCACCATGGCCTAGACCTGGATTTGCCTGAAGGACCGCTCTCTGCCTCTGCCCAGGAACTTCGGCGCCGTAGCCATGAAACCATACTCAAAGTCAGTGATGACCTCGAGCGACGACTAAGCTTCAATACTGCGATTGCTGCCTGTATGGACCTGCTCAATCAGGTGCAACGCCTTGAACCTCACACTCAGGCAGATAAACAGGTTGTTCGGGATTCACTGCAGCATCTTATTCTTCTGCTGGCACCCATGGTTCCCCATATCTGTCAGGCACTCTGGCAACATATGGGGGGAAACGGACTATGCATGGACGCTGCCTGGCCGAAGGCCGACACCTCGATTCTTGAACGTCCCGAGATCACCCTGATGATTCAGATCAATGGCAAAATTAGAGGGAAAATCACGCTGCCAAAAGACAGCCTGAAGGAAGACATTGAACAAGCGGCACTGGCCCAGGAAGATATTGCCCGACTGATGCAGGGCAAACGACTGAAACAGTCCATCTTGGTTCCAGGAAAATTGCTCAGTCTGGTTCTCGAGTCTTGACCGATGCTGCGCCAGAGCCTTATTGTTCTGCTCTGTCTTTTTCTGACGGGATGCGGTTTTCACCTGCGGGGCGTTTACCGCTTTCCCGTTTTCCTTTCCTCCATTGATCTGGTAACACCAAAAGATGCTACGGCGCTGCGTCAACAGCTGGAACGCGCACTTGAACGCAATAATGTAACCATTGCTACCGGCAGCTATCGACTGGTGATCAGCGCTGAAAACGTCACATCCCAGACTAGCATTTTTGACATACGCAGCCAGATCATGAACACACACCTGATTTACACCCTTGCCTATTCCTTGATCAGCCCGGACCAGCGCCAACATCTGGAAGGACGCTCCATTGTCGAACAGCGTGATTATCAGAGTTCGCCTGGCTCCATCAGTGGCGGTGTGCAAGAAAGTGATCTAGCCATTGCGGATATGCGCCAGGATGCTGTTCAGCAGCTCCTGCGCCGTCTCCAGGGGGTAAAAAAGGAACAGTTCAATTCCCCTGCAGGTGCCTTATGGCCCGAGTAACTGCCTGGAGCGACCTGCACCTCAAGGGAATGCCGCACACCTGCACACTCGTACTTGCCGATGATCCACTGCTCATTAGGGAAAGCATTGATGCATGGCGTCAGGAGGGCAAAGCACAGGGTTATTCCGAGCGTTTTTCCATGACGGTGGATCGCAGCTGGCAGGCATCCAGCTTCATGGCACATTATCAAGCTCAATCGTTGTTCTCCAGTCGGCAACTGTTTGAACTGCATTGCCCAAAACCACCGGACGCGGCATGGTACAGCTGGCTATGCCAACTCTTGGAACACCCCCTGCCCGATCAGGCCCTGCTGATCATCCACCCAATTCCCAATCGAAAGTCCATGCAGGCAGACTGGATCAATCGCTGTGATCAAGCAGGCCTTGTGGTCACACTGCCAACGCCCGAGGGCCAAAAACTGCGCAGCTGGCTGGAACAACGTGCTCGCAAACAGGCATTGACCTTAACGGACAGTGGACTCGATGCACTTCTGCTCCGTACCGAAGGACATTTGCTGGCCGCAGACCAGTCTTTGGAAATGCTCCGGCTTGTACATGCTGATCACCCCATTGATGCCGGCATGATTCATGCTACACTCGATCAGATGGCGCACTATCGTATCTATGATCTTCTGGATGCCATAGTTGCCGGAGATCGGTTGCGTACTCTACAAATTCTCGAACAACTGATTCTGAGTGGTGAGGCTCTAGCATTGATCCTGCACATTCTGACCACGGAACTCCGATCACTGGCAACCGTTCATGCTTATATGGGAGCAGGAATTCCACTGGCCCAAGCCCTGAACCAGGCTGGCATCTGGAAAAGCCGAAGCGCAGCCCTGACTGCCCTGACCCGGCGTCTCAGTATAACGCGCACCACACGACTGCTTGGCCTTTGCCTGGATGTCGACCGCACCATTAAGGGGTTACATAAGGGTCGGCCGGAAGATGGCCTGCTGCGACTGGCCATGGCCATGGCCGGACACCCGCTTTTTCAATCAACGCATCAACCAAGGACGGCCTCATGAGCGGCAAGGACACCTCCAGCATTTCATTTACCGCCCACTACACCGGTTATGTCTGGTTCAAACAGGGGTGGTCACATATTCGTCTGGCGACGCGACGAGGAGCCTGCTACTACTACCTTCTCAAACCGATCGAATGGCTGGCTCGTCTGATTGTAGGCACGGACATCAAAACAACCCTGTTGTCGCGCCATGCCCTTCTTGACCGGGAGCTTGAGCGCAACCTGAACACAGGACATCAACAGGTTCTGGAAATTGCCGCCGGGCTTAGCCCTCGCGGCTGGAGCAGGATTCAGAAACGGCCGCAATTACGTTATATTGAAGCGGATCTGCCCGCCATGGCCGAACGCAAGCAGTTCCTTCTTACTGAACTTCAGACACCAGCCAATCGCCATCAGGTGTTGACCTGCAACATTCTTGCGGATGAAGGTGAAGACTGTCTCGCTGCCGTGCTGAGCCGGCACTTTGATGTCAACCAGCCCATTACCGTGATTACAGAAGGTCTGGTGAATTACTTTTCACGATCAACGATTGAGTCCTTCTGGACCCGACTGGCACATGCCCTGCAGTCATTCCCCCAAAGCTGTTATCTGACCGACGTCTACCCAGAAGTCCATCAGCATCGCTTCTCCCGAATGATTGCTCAAGCGAACCGTCTGCTCGGATTCATGACCCGCAGTCAGTTCACCCTGCATTTTGCCAGTGATGCCGAGGCCATCGAAACACTGACCCGCTGCGGCTTTAGACAGGTCGAAGTTTTCAACCCCGATCAGGAGAATTTTGGCACCCGCATCCCCAGAGCCCATGGCGGCTCTGTGGTGCGAGTCATCCGGGCTTGTCAGCCAGCTCGATAAATTCTCAGGATTTGTCCCATCTGCTCATCGACAGGACGTAGACTTGAACGACTCGGCAGAAAAAAGCTCTGGTCGTTCAGCAAGGACTTGAGTTCATAAGCCGTATCGAAACTGCCATGCTTGAACAGGCAACGCATGCTGTTCTCAGTGTGTTCAAATACCAGCAACTCGATGCAGACCGGTGAACCGTCTAGGCAGAGGATGAGATCCCGGGAATGTTCGGCCAGAGAAAACTCTTGGGTATCATAAGTGAGCATACAGCCAAAAAAACCCATATCATGGATGTGAACTGGAATATCGACGGCAATCGAGCCATCCACTGGAGAAAAGCTGACAACCCTAGCCTTGGGATTACAGGGTACAAAACGGGGCTCACCACGTTGTTCCATGTGCTGATAGGTCCCTGGTTCGTAAACCCGTATGCCTTCATAGGTCCGCAAGTCATCACCACGCAAAAAGCCGGCAAACATGTTCATGGTTGCATCACGGCGTTCCAGTTGCGCCACATGGTCCGAACCTTCAATCAGGGCAAACGTCGCCTGGGGACAATGTGCTGCAAAACTGGCATTCTCAAAGGGCATGGTAAAATTATCGTACTCACCGGTTGCTACCAGCACTGGACAGGACGGATAGCCAAGAATCCCCTCAATCTCCAACAAACGACGGGCATTAATCCGATAGCGATGCTGGTCATTCCCTCCAAAGGTCATCATCTGTTTGTGGAAGAGACGGCGAACCGTGTCGGTAATCTCTGTTTCCTCCAGTCGGTTGTGGTTGACCAGATACAGGACTACAGCCTGACCAAACTCATCCATCTTGCCTTCATCCAGCGTACGCAGCGACTCTTCCAGCAGCATCCTCCAGCTCTTGCGCGGTCGGGTCAGAATCCCAGTTACGATGAGCCGTTCGGTATGATGAGGATATTTATAGGCAAAAGTACTGGCGATGACGGAACCCAGCGACAGCCCCATCAGCGATACGCGCTGCAGGCCAACGCGCTGGGTCCACTGAAATAACAGATCTGAAAGATCTTCCATACCCAATTCGGAAGATAACTGCTGATTTTCACCAAGCGAAGGCAAATCAACCAGCACAACCGGAGCGACCTTGAGCAGGTAGTCAAGACTAAACTTGAACGAATTGAAATTTTGAAATGCACCGCCAAGCATGATAAGCGGCGGAACATCAACCCCTTCAGGGCCTTTAAACGCCAGGTAGTTGACGGTCCAGCGACCTACAGAATCCTGACATGGAGTACCACGAAGCATACTGCGCTCATAGTCCTTGAATTCAATCATACTGCCCCCTACGGCTCAGCCGTTTATTTTGTTATATTATTGTTTTGTTGTCCGGAAGGAAGATCCTTTCCCTGCCGGACTCACATACTACACAGTTCGTGGATGATTTTCACGACCCTATAACAATTTGCCGACACACGGCAGACCGGCAGATACAGAGGCGACCATGAACACTCTGGAAATGATGTCAGAACTCGGACGTAGTGCTCGTACCAGTAGCAGCGTACTGGCTCGTGCATCGACCGCTTTAAAGAATGGGGTTCTAGCGGCACTTTTGCGTCAGCTCAAAGCAGAACAGGCAATGATTCTTGAAGCCAATCAACGCGATGTCGCTCTTGCCCAAACTGCACATCTCCCGGAGGCCCTGACGGATCGACTGACGCTCACATCAGCACGCTTTGAAGCAATGCTTGACGGACTGCAGCAGGTCATTGATCTGCCCGACCCTATCGGCAGTATCACCGGTATGACCTACCGCCCCTCCGGCATCCAGGTGGGTCAGATGCGTGTACCTCTTGGGGTGATCGGCATGATTTATGAATCGCGACCAAATGTCACCATTGAAGCAGCCTCACTCTGCATCAAGTCTGGCAATGCCTGTATTCTGCGTGGAGGATCCGAGGCCATGCAAACCAACCAGGCTTTGGCCCTTCCGATCCGACAGGCACTACTGAGTTCCGGGCTACCTGCTGAATGTCTGCATATCGTTCCGACAACCGATCGCGATGCCGTTGGTCACATGGTCAGCATGCCCGAGTATATTGATGTCATCATACCGCGGGGTGGCAAGGGGTTGATTGAGCGCATCAGTAAGGAAGCACGTGTTCCGGTCATTAAGCACCTCGACGGAATTTGCCATGTGTACATCCATCATCAGGCTAATCTGGACATGGCACTCAACATTGCCATGAATGCCAAGACACACCGTTATGGCGTCTGTAATGCCATGGAAACCTTGCTGGTTGACGCGGCCATTGCTGCCCAGGCCCTGAATCTGATTATCGCTGCCATGCACGACAAAGGAGTCGAACTCCGGGGCTGCAGCCGTACCCATGCGTTATTTCCTGAGTCAACTTCCCTAGCAGGTCATGAGGACTGGTCCACGGAATATTTGGCACCCATTCTGTCCATAAAAATTGTTGACGGCATAGATGAAGCCATCCACCATATTGCTACTTATGGATCGCATCACACCGACGCCATCGTGACCGATGATTTGCCCAGTGCACAGCGCTTCTTGCGTGAGGTTGATTCCAGTTCAGTCATGGTCAATGCCTCGACCCGGTTTGCCGATGGCTTTGAATACGGTCTAGGTGCCGAGATTGGCATCTCGACCGATAAATTTCATGCACGAGGCCCCGTTGGTCTTGAAGGATTGACCTCACTTAAATGGATCGTGATCGGCCAAGGGAATGTCCGTGGTGGCTGACCGCACTCTTTTATGCCTTTTCGGCGGCTCTTTTGATCCTGTTCATCTGGGACATATTGCCATGATGCGCTATCTGCTGCATGTCCATGACGCTCTTGAACTTATAATCATTCCCGCAGCCCAATCTCCGTTAAAGCAAACCTCAACCTCTTTTCAGAATCGTTTGTCCATGCTTGAACTGGCCCTTGAATCATTGCCACACACACGCATTGATACCCGTGAAGGCACACGCCCAAGTCCATCATATACCATCGATACACTGCAGGAGTACCGCCAGGAATACCCGCAACAGCGACTAGCCTGGGTCATGGGCGATGACGCGATTGAACATCTTCCCCACTGGAAATCCTGGTCGCTTTTCCCGAATCTGGTACATGCACTGATCCTCAAGCGCTCGGGCATCAATACTCCCTTGCCTGGCTTCCAGCAAGCCCAGAGCATAAGCGAACTTCTTCAAAAAGATGCCGGACTTTTTCTGGAACTTTCCAACCCATTCTTTGACTGCGCCTCAAGTACCCTACGCGCCTGGCTGGCGGCTCGAGACCCTCGAGCCCGCGCCTTTTTACCCGATGCTGTCTATACGTACATGCAGGACCATCACCTCTACCAAGGAGTCTCACACCCTCTATGAATACATCTTTTCCTACATCCGTATTACAAAATATCGTTCAGAATGCGCTTGAAGACCTGAAAGCGCACAATATCACCGTCCTCGATGTGCATAATCTGACTTCGCTGGCGGATACCATGGTGATCGCCAGTGGCACTTCCACCCGGCACGTCAAATCGATTGCGGACCATGTTCAGGAAAAAGCCAGAGCCGAGGGGATAAAGCCCATTGGAGTTGAGGGGGAGCGCGAAGCCGAATGGATTCTGGTTGACTTTGGCGACCTAATCGTTCATGTCATGTTGCCGGGCACACGCAGTTTTTATGACCTCGAACGCCTTTGGCAACCGGACACATCCCGTTGAAAATCCGTTTGATCACTTTGGGAAATTCCGCCCCCAAGTGGGTAAGCGATGGCTACAGTGAATATGCCAAACGTTTTCGACAAGACGTGCAACTGGAACTCGTTGAAATTGCATTGCCCACTCGCCATCGCAGTAGCACAACAGCTTCGAATCTAGCGCGTGAATATGAGTACATACAGGCCGCACGTCGCAAAGGGGATCTGCTGATC
>JAJZHM010000104.1 GCA_021804485.1 Pseudomonadota bacterium
GTGCCAGCCTGAGTGGCCAGATGCGCAATCAGCTTGCGACTTTTGCGGTCCGAACCCAGCGGTTCAAGCAGAGCCACCATACGTCCAAACTGTTCGTGCATCTGGTCACGATCATGACTGCGTCGTTCATCCAGTCGTCGAACCTGCTGTTCAATCACATCCACCAGTTCGACCAGATCTGCGGTTTCCCAGTTGCCGCGCAAACGCTCGCGCAACGATTTCAGCCGCTGCTCCAGAGCCGGCTCTATATTATCGACAGCAAGACTGACACAGACGATCCCGCGCCGCAAAACAGACTCACGGCTCTCACTGCGCTCCGTCAGTGCCAGATATTTTTCACGCCAACGTTCCTTTTCGGTCTGCTCCACCATGATTATTCCCCAGCATCCTGATTAAGTGGTCTTGTACCCATAAATTCAAGCTCCATGCAGACGGGCCGATGATCTGAAAGTCGCAGATCAGGCACTTCGACCCGTTCAATACGAAAATGCCGGGATACCAGAATATGGTCCAGACGCCGAACTGGACGCCAGCTTGGATAGGTATTCAGATGGCCGTAAGTCCATTGCCAGGCCATATCGCCAAGCGGAGACTCCAGCAGTTCAGCGTGGGAACAGTTAAGATCACCCATGAGCACCGTCGGTACCGTTTCATCCAGTAAACTACGCATATAGGCCAGTTGATGCCAACGCCCCCGACCCGTCAGGGCCAGATGCATATTGACGACCACCAGATCCTGACCTGCCATCCTGAACCGCGCCAGAATCGCGCCCCGACCGCGTAAACCAGGAAGTTGGTGCTCCTCAACTTGCGCCGGCTGCCAGCGTGCCAGCAACCCATTGGCGAACTGTCCAAGATGGCCAAGATCGCGGTTTACCTGCTGATAAGCATAAGAAAACCCCGCTTCCTGAGCTAGATGGGACAATTGGTTAATAAAGCCGGAACGCAACGATCCGGCATCAACCTCCTGAATGGCAACCAGATCACTATGCCGCAGCAATGCCGCCATGGGTCCCAGTGAACGGGTTGCCATCTGGGGAGGAAGGACATGACGCCAGGAACGCGTTACATAGTGGCTGTAATGCGTCATGGCCATGCCTGCCTGCATGTTAAAACTCGTCAGGCGGAGTCTTCCGGGCGGAATAGGCTCGGGGCTCAACATTTGTCCGCCACGTAACGACCCTTCAACCCGTGGATCGAGACGCTGCTGAACCCCTTTTAACCAGTTGAACCCCTCTTCAAACACACCGCCTCCTAGTGAACCAGCGCGTGTTCTTTGTGAACCAGATAATCGACCACACGCAACATCTGGTCCGGTTCACCGGCATGGTAATCCACCAGATACTTGCCATCGATGATCAGGCTGGGCACCCCTTCAATCTGGGCATTGCGGGCTTGTTCCGCAGCAAAATTAACCTTGCCAAAAATCACCATAGAGTTCATCAGATCCAGAAAATGCGCCCCTGCTCCATGACTTTCATAGAATTGGGCAATCGCCTGCGGATCATTGACCAAAGCCGATTTGCCATCACGGTGAATGGCATTGAACATCTCATCATGCAGTTTGGCTGCAACCCCCCGAGCCTGGGCCGCGTAATAAGCTCTGGCATCAATCTGCCACAAGGGCGTCAAGGCAGCAGGCACCAACTCCAGATGAACCCATGCCGGCTGTTTTTTTTGCCATGCGTTCAGAAGAGGTAGAAGATGAAAACAATGCGGACACCCATACCAGAAAAATTCCTGAACAGCCACCTGATGCCCTGATACCAGCGCCGACGGCTTGCTCAGCAGGGTATAATCTTTTCCCTCAGTGGGGGTACTTCCAGCCCTGACACCGGTCATCAACAAACCCAACAACAACACCCCCAGTAACCGCTTCAACATGTGTACATCCTCATATAAACGTTAAGCAACGATTCGAGCCGAGTAATCTGACCCGGATTTTAAAGTATTTTTTCCAATTCGGCGGCCATATAATCAGTGGCGTGTACCAGTGCATCCACGATCGCCGGTTCACTGGCGGCATGACCGGCATCCCGAATGATGTTCAACTGGGCCTTAGGCCAAGCCTGATGCAGAGCAAGCGCATTATCCAAAGGGCACACCATATCATAGCGTCCATGAACTATGACACCCGGTATGGATGCCAGCCGGTTCGCCTTTGCGATCAACTGATCAGGGGCCAGGAAACTGTCGTTCATGAAATAATGCGCCTCGATCCGAGCCATGGCAAGGGCACGGTGGGGTTCGGCAAACTGATCCACCAAGTGGGCATTAGGTGCCAGAGTGGAACATGCTGCTTCCCATATCGACCATGCTTTGGCACAGGCCATCTGCTGAAGTTCATCCGCACCGGTGAGACGACGATAAAAAGCTGACAGCAAATCGCCCCGCTCTGTTTCAGGAATAGGACGGATAAATTCAGCAAAGGCATCCGGGAAGACCCGACTGGCACCATCCTGATAAAACCAGTGGATATCCTTCCTGCGGCAGAGAAAAACACCACGAAGAATCATACCCAGTACCCGTTCCGGACAGGTTTGCGCATAAGCGAGCGCCAAGGTTGATCCCCAGGAACCCCCAAAAAGCAACCACTTATCCACACCCAAGGCAGTGCGAATGCGTTCCATATCCTCGACCAGCGCCCAAGTGTTGTTTTCTTCCAGGGAGGCATGCGGCGAGCTTCGACCACAACCCCGCTGATCAAACAAGATAATACGGTAGCACTGCGGATCAAAAAAACGCCGGTGCCAGGCTTGGGAACCTCCGCCCGGCCCACCATGGAGAAAGAGAACAGGAATACCGTCAGGACTTCCTGACTGCTCGACATAAAGACGATGGCCCGCACTCACCTCAAGCATATCGTGTTCGTAGGTATTAATTTCAGGATAAAGGATGCGCATAGATTCCATTTCATTCCATAGCATACAACCGTCAAAATTTGTCCCGGATCAGGCATCTCCAACACGGTTGGGCTAGACTGCATCCATCATGCGACTGATGAGGGCCCGGATGTGGCTGACTATGACCTCGGATTATGGACTCGACAGTCCTTACCCATTCTAGCACCAGATCGGAACCGGCACCGGCAGATCATTAAGGATGATCGTCGTTCCTTTGCAGATCTTGCCCAATCCATCTCCAAAGATCCGATTGCCGTTCAGTATCTTTATCGGGAAGCCCTGAAGACCCTTCAGGCACGCAAGGACACTCTGGATGGATTACACCCCAAATCTCTGGAACAGGTTCTGGGAATTCTTGGTCAAAACGGTATAAGCCAGGCAATAAACTCCTTGCCGGTTCTTGCGGAATCTTCCCTTCGCTCAGAACGATTGCAGGGCATGCTCGCCCAGTCCCTGCTTGCTGCCGAACTCGCTCAATACTGGGCCATCAAGCAGAACATCCGTCCCAACGAAGAAATATGGCTGGCTGCCCTGCTCTACAATCAGGCCTCATGGAACCTGCTTTGGCACGAACCGGAACGTGTCGGCCTGATGGCTGCGGCGATTCTTGGCAACCGCCCGGCACACCTGGCTGAACGCAACATACTGGGTGCAAACCTGCACGATCTCAGTCTGCGCTGGTCACAATGGCAAACTCCTGTCCCGCTGCTGCTGCAAAGTTTGGAAAAAAAACAACCGGTCGATTTCCGTAGTTTGCGAGCCATGGGACGTGGCGACACGGACCTTGTCCTACGCTGGTCCTCGCGCCCGCAGTTCCTGGTTATTGCTGCCAACATAGCCAGTGCGCATCTCGGACGCTCCGGGGCTGATGCTTGGAAACAATTGCGTTGGCTGAGTGCTGCGTTACGCCTTGAGCCTGATCAGGTATGGCGTGACCTGGTTGACCGAGCCCTGTTCACGGCCCAAAACACATCCTTGCTCCATCCTCCAGCCCGCCAACTGGCTGGAGGGCTGGATAACACAGCCATTCGTCATCTTTCCATGCCCTGGCATGTCTGCGAAGATGACCTGCCCATTGAACCAGAGGTCGAAACCCCCAGCCAGCAAGAACTGCCTCCTGAACGTGTTGTCCAAGCGCTTCCTGCTCAGGCGACACAACCTGCCCCTGCCCCCAGAACAAGCACCGAAATACCCGACGCCCAATTTATTTCAAGGTTCATCGAGCAATTGCAGCAATGTACCAACCTCAACCAGCAACTGCAGTTTTTTGTTCAAAGCTGGCATGAAGGCGTTACAATTTCCCGGATCTGTCTGCTGGTATTCAATAACGACCGCAGCGCCCTGCGTATACTGATGCAGCGTGGCTGGAACGAAGATACACCACTAGCCTCACTGCGCTGGGAAACACGCAACAATCCGCTGATTGTGGCATTGACCCGTCAGGCTTCTTTTCTGGTTGTTGATGGCCATGATGCCGGTCGTTATCTTCCGCATCTGCCCCACCCCCTTGTTGAACAGCTTCAACTTCCAGCTCTGCTGGCGAGTATCAAGGTAGGCGATCGGCCCATCGGCATTATTGTGGCGGACTGTGCCGGAAGTAATCTAAGCGCCCGACAATTGCAAGCCTGTCGCATGAGCTTACCCGCCTTGCAGAAAGCCATAGAACGGTTGCGCCGGGAAACAGCAACCCAGAGCAATGCTTGATCGTGTTATGATCAACGGCCTGACGTGACGATAACGAGTCTTCTGTCATGCGATTACCATTACTGGTTGAGCCTAGAGAACTGCTTGAACATCTCCATGATCCGCACCTGGTGCTGATCGATGTCAGTCATGCCCTCGTTTATAGGGAAGCCCATATTCCAGGCGCCAGACATCTGGAGATTGCCCGGATTCTGGCAGGTACCCAACCCTGTCCGGGAACCGTTCCGGAGCCTGAGCAGTTGCACCGCGCCCTTGAATCACTGGGTATTGAGCCACATCACCATATCATTGCCTTTGATGATGAAGGCGGTGGCTGGGCAGCGCGATTCCTTTGGACACTGCACTTGTGTGGACACACGGGATACAGTTACCTGAATGGGGGACTGGTGGCCTGGTTGTCCGAAGGCTATCCGGTGACTTCTGAATTGCCTACCATTGATCCATCAAAGTGGACAGTAACCGGACACCCTGAAGTTCTGGCCGATGCCGACTATATTCTCAGCCGCCTGGGTCATCCAGACTGTACGTTGTGGGATGCACGCAGCCTGGAAGAATATACCGGCCAATTACAGTTTGGACCTAAAGCAGGCCATATTCCCGGAGCCATCCATCTGGACTGGACGGAACTGCTCGACCCGGTGCGCCATATGCGATTGCGCCCCCTGGCGGAACTCCATGTTCTTTTGGACAAGGTGGGACTTCGGGCATCCACAGAAGTCATTTGCTACTGTCAGGCGCACCATCGCTCTGCCCTTGCCTGGCTTACTGGCCGTATTCTGGGCATGACCAACATCAAGGCCTACCCGGGTTCCTGGGCAGAATGGTCCACGTTGCGCCACGCCCCCACTGTTCGTCTGAGTAACCCCTATGAAAGCTGATACCCGCAACCTGCTCTTTATCCTCATGCAACACCTGATCCCGCAACACCTTATTTCAAGACTTGCCGGGCATCTGGCTAGCAGCCAAATGCCTTGGATTGCCCTGCCGCTGATCCGGAATTTCATGAACCGATTTCAGATTGACCTTTCGGAAGCAGAAAGGGATGACCCCAATTTATACCACAGCTTTAATGACTTCTTCACCCGCAGCCTCAAACCCGGCAGCCGACCACTGGCAGACGGTGGTGACGCAACCCTGATTGCTCCGGCCGACGGTGCCATTTCCCAGTTTGGTTCCATTACATCAGGAAGGCTCATTCAGGCCAAAGGCCAGGATTTCACCCTGCTGGAGTTACTGGGAGGCAATGAAGCCGCTGCCGAAAAACTGAATGGTGGCTCATTTATGACCATCTATCTCTCCCCGCGTGATTATCACCGCGTCCACATGCCAGCCTCTGGTCAGCTTGTGCGCATGACGCACATCCCGGGCAAACTTTTCTCCGTCAATCAGGTGACCGCCCAGTATGTACCTCGCCTGTTTGCCCGCAATGAACGGGTCGTCTGCCTCTTCCAGACCGAGCATGGACTTATGGCCGTCATTCTTGTAGGGGCCATGATTGTCGCCAGTATTGAAACCATCTGGGCAGGTCTGGTTACACCGAGGGTCCGTGGTATTGCCCATACCGACTATGGAACTGCCGCCCCAATTCTGAACCGGGGCGAGGAAATGGGACGATTCCTGCTTGGTTCCACCGTCATCGTCCTGACCGAGCCAAACCGATTCTCTTGGGAAAAGACCTTACAGTCCGGACAAGGCATCCGCATGGGTCAATGTGTGGCCAGCATCATCGTCGACGATGTTCCGTCAGTTTCATGAACAGGATATAACCGGCCAGCAGTACGGTCAGTGCATTGGAGAAAATCAGTGGCCCTTTGTGCAGGAGCAGACCGTAGATGAACCAGAGCGTAATCCCAAAAGTAAAGATCGAAAACATTGCTAGGGACAGATCTTGGGTTCTTCGAGTCAGGTACACCTGCCGTGCCTGCGGCCAGAATGAGACCGTGGTACATGTGGCCGCCAGATATCCAAGCCAATCCGCATCTGGCATGACAAACCCTCCCTTCAGACTTCCTGTGCGCAGAGGATAGCAGAACGTGCCCCGTATCACGCTTAAACAGCTGGAAGTTTTTGTGTGTACCGCCCAGGAGGGCAGTATTCAAAAGGCTGCTGACCGGATTCATCTGACCCAGTCCGCAACCAGCATGGCTATGGCCGATCTGGAGCGTCTGCTTGGGCGGACACTGTTTGACCGCATCGGACGAAGGCTACGACTGAACAGCATGGGTCAGGCTCTGCTGCCCATGGCTGCCGACATTCTGGCTCGAACCCATGAGTTCGAGCGCATGGCCAGCACCCAAGGGGCCGCCCATGGTCAGTTGGTGATCGGAGCCAGTCAGACTGTAGGAACCTATCTGCTTCCAGCGCTTATGGGGCACTACCTGCAACAGAAACCCGGAATTCAACTCAAACTGCAGGTGGATAATACCCAGGGTGTGATTCAATCCCTTGAGAAAATGACCTGTGATCTTGGCTTCATTGAAGGCTATTGCCAAAGCAATGAGGTGGAAACCGTACCCTGGTGTGAGGATGAACTCATCGTTTTCTGTGGCCCCAACCATCCGCTGGCGCATGAACCCGTCATGACACTGAGTGCGCTGGAGCATGCCTCATGGGTACTACGCGAGATCGGTTCTGGCACACGCGAAGTTTTCAATAACGCCATGCAGGGCAGGATCAACCACACCCATGTCGCTCTGGAACTCAGCCAGACCGAAGCTATCAAACAGGTTGTGCACAATGGATTTGGTCTTGGCTGTCTTTCGAGGCTCAGCATCGATGCCGAAATTGAACGGGGCTGGCTGATCCCGCTGCCGCTACCGGAACTTGACCTGAAACGCCAACTGATGGCAGTCATTCATCGACGTAAGTTTCAGGATCCCTTGCTCAAGGATTTCCTGGATTTCTGTCAGAAAAACCAAAGCCCGGCATAGCCGGGCCTTAGTTGAATTCTTTGCAATCCCGATGTTTTAATAAAACTCAGGCTGCGGCCACCACAGTAACATAGCGGCGCTGATTTGGGCCTTTGACCACAAATTCAATACGGCCATCAGCCGTGGCAAACAAGGTATGATCTCGACCCATACCGACATTCTCACCGGCACGAAACTGTGTGCCACGCTGGCGAACGATGATGTTTCCAGCACGGACAACCTGACCACCATAAAGTTTGACGCCTAGTCGCTTCGACTCGGAATCACGACCGTTACGGGTAGAACCACCAGCTTTCTTATGTGCCATGAGATATTCTCCTAAATCATCTTCATTCAGATTTCAGGGTGATCCATCGGATCAGGCCTGAATACCTGTAATTTTCAATTCGGTAAACCACTGACGATGACCTGCCTGTTTACGGTAATGCTTGCGACGGCGAATCTTGACGATATGAATCTTGTCATGACGACCATGACGAACAACTTCCGCCTGTACGGCCGCACCGGCAACAACCGGAGTACCAATACGAATATCCGAACCGTCCACCACCATCAGGACATCATTAAGGGTCAACGTCTGGCCGGGCTCGATATCCAGCAATTCAACTTTTAGGGTTTCACCCTGCACCACACGGTGCTGCTTGCCACCACTTTTAATAACCGCATACATGATTCTTTGGTCTCCAAGATATCCGGAGGCAGTGCAACCCACCACAGGAGCGTGTACGTCTAAAGGGGCAAGATGATACCCAATTAAAGGCACACTTGCAAGCGCCTTGCATCAATTTACCGAATGAACAACACCGATTTCAGGACTGATGCAGCACCATTAAACGCGACTCAGTCATTTCCTGTATCGCCGCCCGCACACCTTCCCGACCTATTCCCGAGTCCTTGACACCACCGTAAGGCATCAGATCCGAACGCCAGGAAGGCACATCGTTGACAATAACACCACCGACTTCAGCATGGTCCCAGCAATACATCGCCTCACTGATATCCTGAGTGTAAATACCCAGTTGCAGCCCATAACGCCCTTTATT
>JAJZHM010000012.1 GCA_021804485.1 Pseudomonadota bacterium
CAAAACGATGCAGTCTGTGAATTGGGAAACGATCAAACACCCTTGAAAAGTCTTCGCTTTGTCGTCGCCAGATTGCCCAATGGTTCCCAATATCACTTTGTCACAAACCTCATGGACCCTGCCATCACACCAGCCATGCTGGCTGATTTGTACCACAGCAGATGGCGCATCGAAGAGGCATTCAAACAGCTTAAGGCTCGCATGCAGGTTGAACACTGGTCCGGCATCCTGGAGCACACCATCAGACAGGACTATTATGCTGCGCTCATCCGCCACAACTTCGCCTCACTCCTGATCTTGTGTTCCGCACCTTATAGTATGCAGGCAACCGGACGTGCCGGCATCACAAATGGTCCGTGGATCGCATTTATGAATCAAGCACTTGTTACCCGAAGTCTCAAACACAAACTGCCCATCATGCTTCTAAAGCCTGACACTCTCGCAACTTTAAGCAACACCCTCTGCGAGCAATGCAGAACCTATGCAATGATCAGGAAATCACTCCATGCTCCTGCCACAAAACGTAAGCCAAGGCCAAAATTCACCCAACCCATGCACTACAAGGCGGCTTAACTAAATGGTATTGGGTTTAGCAGGGGCAACGTGAAATTGACCTGGATTCATTTTTGCGTCGAAGAGCCATCTGAAAGAACTCTTTACGCGAAAGTGGCCGCAATTGCGGATGGGCGCATTGCATATGTACGAGATAGGCTGGGTAATCCGGTGCGCCCAGAAGAGCCAAAACAAAGGTTCTGAACGGTTGTATCTTGGTCATCAGGATGCTCCTTAATCAATGCTAATTTCTGCCGGTGTTTCCTGTGCAGAAAATTCTTTTAGTGTCCAAAGACGGAAACAGAGCAGGAGCATCTGACCACACACGCCAAGTACGATGAGTGCAAAAAGACTGCACAGACCCGTATCAATCCAGGCATTGTGAATCATTGCATGCATTTCAGGCAGCGATGACGCTGGAGGTAGTAAACGATGTGCTGCAAAGGCATCCTGCAGTTTGTGTGCCTGTGCCAGAAAACCAATGTGGGGGTCGGGATCGGTGATTTTAAGCCAAGAGGCATAAAGGGTACTTGTCAGGACCCATACGGCTGGCAGGCCTGGTATCCAGACATAGCGCTGTCGCTGCATGCGAATCAGAATAACGCACCCTAACATCAGGGCCATACCTGCCAGCATCTGGTTGGCAATACCAAACAATGGCCAGAGGGTATGAATACCCCCGAGTGGATCGGCAATGCCGGTCAGCAGAAAATAGCCCCAGCCCGCGACAAAGAGCAAGGTGGCAAGAATATTCCCTAACCAGGATCGTGTGTTACCGAGACGTGGAATACAAAGTCCAAGCAGATCCTGAATCAGGAATCGACCTACCCGCGTACCGGCATCGACCGTGGTCAGGATAAATAGAGCCTCAAAAAGCACGGCAAAGTGATACCAGAATGCCATGAGCGAAGGACCTGTCAACCTGGACATAATGGTTGCAAGACCATATGCCAGCGTAGGAGCACCGCCAACCCGAGAAAGCAGACTTTGTTCACCGACCTGATGGGCTGCAATGGTCAGAGCTTCCGGGCTAATCTGGAATCCCCAGGAGTTAATGACCTGAGCTGCATGCTGAACGTCATGGCCGATAAGTCCTGCAGGGGAGTTCATGGCGAAATACAGTCCGGGAGCCAGCATACAAGCTGACACAAGAGCCATCATGGCGACTGCGGATTCAGTGAGCATCGCCCCATAGCCGATGGGTGCAATATGTGACTCCCGTTCGATCATCCTTGGTGTCGTTCCCGAACTGACCAGTGCATGAAATCCACTGACGGCGCCACAGGCAATGGTTATAAAGAGAAAGGGAAAAAGTTTGCCAGAAAAAACCGGACCAGTGCCGTCAATGAAGCGGGTGAGCATCGGCATCTGGAGATTGGGTTGTACCCAGAGAATACCTAATGCCAGGGTGATGATCGTGCCGATTTTCAGGAACGTACTGAGGTAGTCCCGGGGAGTGAGCAATAGCCATACCGGAAGTACGGATGCGGCGACTGCATAAACCATCAGGGCCCAGCCAAGTGTATGAGCATGAAAGGTAAAAGCCTGAGCCCAGTAGGGGTCATTGGCAATCCATCGTCCAGCGATAATGGCCATCAGAAGCAGGACAAGACCCGTCATGGAAATTGCGAGAATGTGGTCTGCGCTGACATAACGTAAATAGAGGCCCATCAACAGGGCAATTGGCAGGGTCGCCAACAGGGTGAAACTGCTCCAGGGTGATATCGCCATGGCCTTCACCACGACGAGCGCCAGAACAGCCAACAGAATCAGTGTAATGGCCAGAATACCAAGACTGGCCAGAATGCCGGTCCGAAAACCAACCTCACTGCGGATCATTCCCCCAAGCGACAAGCCGTCTCTTCGTGTTGAAAAAAACAGAATCGTCATGTCCTGAACCGCCCCAGCCAGAATGACACCGGCGACGATCCATATGGAAGCTGGTAAATAGCCCATCTGAGCGGCAAGAATGGGGCCGATCAGAGGCCCGGCACCGGCGATCGCTGCAAAGTGGTGTCCAAATAGAACGCCACGACGCGTAGGAACATAATCCAGTCCGTCGTGATGCCGTATGGCGGGTGTTGCACGGTAATCATCAATGCCCAGAGCTCGTTGGGCTATCCAGCGACCATAAAACCGGTAGGCAAGCCAATAACAGCCGGATGCGCTGAGGACAAGCCATGCTGCACTGACGGTCTCATGGCGAAAGGCAGCAATTTCGTAAATGCCGAGCAGAGTCACCATCGCCAGAATAAGACTGGAAGATCTTGTCAGCAAGGAAATTCGTATCGGGGATTTGTTATTGTTGGCATGCATGTACGTCATCCGTGGCCGAACAGTCCTCAAGATGATAGCATTCTCTGTCGGTTCAGAATATGTATGGTCTTTTAAACCAGCAATTTTGGCTCAAGTTTCGGAGTTCCTTTTCTCAAAATTGCCGGCTCTAAGTCGCTTCAGACATGGCTTCCAAGCGTCGTGTGAAATGGTCCATTTGCATGACGTGCACAAAATAGTCTTTTACCTTTTGTCAATGAGTTCCAGAATTCGGGTCGTCGCCTCGCCATATTCATTTTTAAGTTTATTCATCGCTCCTAGGATCAACGATTGGAACACGATCCAAGGGCGCATCGGAACAGACTGTCGATGAGAATAAGGTGATCCTTCAGAAACTTTTGGGTCAAATCTGGTAATACAGGGGTCTATTTGCAAGATTCATGATGTGGCCTACAGAGGGTCTGGTTTTTTGTTCAGACAACAAAAGCCATATCACGTATATGATAATTATACAATAAATCAGAATATTACGTTTTTTTCAGAAATCAAGCCCAGAAACTTGAGCGCATAAATGCAAATCCGATAGTTACTAATATTTCAATTGGACGCAATAAAACATTTCAATTGGACGGCATATTGAGTTACACTTGGCCGCATGGCTGATCCAACTTTCCATCCCCGTTTTGCGCTTTCTCACCTAACCGAGGCGCTTCAAGACACGCCCGTGGTACTGATTCATGGTCCACGCCAATGTGGCAAGACTACACTCGCCCGTGCGGTGGGTGATGCGGCAGGCTATGCCTATATCAGCTTCGACGATGATGTGTTGCGAGCATCTGTTCTAGCCGACTCGGTGGGGTTTGTGGCAGATTTGCCAGACAAGGTGATATTGGATGAGGTGCAACGGGTTCCAGAATTATTTACTGCGCTGAAAGTGGCGATAGATCATGACCGACGACCTGGACGGTTCATCTTGACGGGATCGGCCAACGTGCTATTGGTGCCAAAGTTGGGGGATTCGTTGGCAGGGCGTATGGAGATTTTGCGACTGCACCCGCTCGCGCAATCTGAGCTGGCAGCAAAGCAACCCAACTTTTTGGATGCGTTGTTTGGAGACGGTTTCAAGATAAATCAACAACCACGTTTGGGTAAGGATCTTGCTGAACGGATTGCCGCCGGTGGCTACCCTGCCGCGCTTGCTCGACCGTCGTCACGCAGGCGTGTGACTTGGTATCGTAATTATATCGAAACACTGGTGCAGCGTGATGTGCGAGATATGGCACGCATCAGCTCTCTGGATGTTTTGCCACGTTTGCTTACACTGGCTGCTGGGCAGACGGCGAGGTTGCTCAATGTGGCCGATCTGTCATCGCCCTTTCAGTTGAGCCGCCCAACCATCCGCGATTATGTGACGTTACTAGCGCGCGTATTTTTGCTGGAAGAGTTGCCGCCCTGGCATAACAATCGATTAAGCAGGCTTATTAAAACCCCCAAGCTTCATTTGGGGGATACAGGGCTAGTTTGCGCTATGCTTGGTTTGGATGCGGCAGCGTTATGGGCGGATCGCACACTGTTAGGGCAGTTATTAGAAACGTTTATTTTCCAGGAACTTCGCCGCCATGCGAGTTGGCAGGATGCTCCGATTACTTTTTATCACTTCCGGGACAAAGACGGTGCAGAGGTCGACATCGTATTGGAAGGGAGTGATCAACGTGTGGTGGGTGTGGAAGTGAAAGCGGCTGCTACGGTAATGGCAAGCGATTTTCGCGGGTTGCGAAAACTGAAGGAAAGTGCTGGGAATTGCTTTGCTGGTGGTGTTGTTTTATATGACGGTGAAGTTACGACGGCATTTGGTGACAAGTTATTTGCTGTACCAATACGCAGTTTATGGGAGGGCATCTGATGGACTTTCTCCGATAGCCTCGCCAAACTCTGCGCTTTCGTTGTTGCCCAGACAGATGCCTGTCCAAGAAGCCAGTCGATCTGCCGATCCGCAGACCTCATATCGACACCACCTTCTGCCAGCAATAATGCAGCACCATCCGCATCTACACCCAGTAAGGTCTGTAACAACTGCAGCAAATTCACCCAAGGAACCAATTTACCAGCCAGCTACACAATTTGCTCATCAAGACGCTCGATATGCCCAAGGATGTCGTTCAGCAAGGAACTGCCCACTCATCTCGCTCGCTCCAGGACTCCGCGCACAAGGCTTCCTTCATCCTTGTTGGTCTGTAACTCATAGCGGCTGGCATCCGCTCGGTCGCAGTAGCCCCAGCACCCAAATATCCTGCTGTATCTGGCTGGTGATGACCCTGTAGCAGGATATCTACTTTACTTGGTCGGGATACGTCATGGCCTTCTGAGTCTCGTTGTGTATGGCGGGATCGCGCACAGGATGTTTGTAAATCAACATAAGGCCGCCGTCGTGACGATTGGAAATTTCTACACTGCCCTGCATACCCCGGGCTGATTCAGCGATGATGGTCAGGCCAAGACCTGTTCCATGAGCATCATGACCGGGAAGACGACAGAAGGGTTTCCAGACATTGACGAGTTGATCCTCGGGAATACCAGGCCCCTGATCGAGGACAGTAAAATGGTAGTGCTGGTTTTCCAGATGTATGTTGAATCGAACTGAGCTTCCAGATCGGCTGTACCGGATGGCATTGTCCAAGGCGTTGCGCAGGAGCATTTCCAATGCAATCCGATCGGCAAACAGGGATGTCGGAATCGTTCCCTCGACACTCACTTCAACCTGTTGTTGCAGGCATAAAGGGGTCAGAGTATCAATCAGCTGACCTATAAATAAGGGGAAGGGCAAGATTTCCCAATGTACAATCCGGTTGCGTTGTCGACTAAGCTGCAGCAGTTGTTCAGCACTGCGTCGGGTTCGCTCCAGTCCTTGCTGAAGTTTAAGCAGACGGTTTTTGAATTGATCCGGTGTGCTGGCATTTGCCAGATTTTCTGCCTGGAGACTTAGTGCAGTTAATGGACTGCGTAACTCATGGGCTGCTGCTGCCAGAAATTGTTGCTGAGACTGGCGTAGGGTATGTTCCCGCTCCATGAGATGCCTCAAGGACTGGAGAAAGGGTACTAATTCTCTTGGAGCAGGAACATTGGGCAACTCAGCTGGAATTCCTTCCTGGGCAGCCAGATGTTCGCCAAGTGAGCGTACAGGGCGTAATTCACTGCGAATAAGCCATGCAGCCATAAGACCGAGGGCGGGGAGCAGCAGCAAGAAAGGCGCCATAGCCTCTATAGCTGCCAGACGTGCTGCATGATCCCGAATGGAGGTGGGTTGGGCTATGGCGACCCGATAGCTCTTGCGGGTGCGTATATAAACCCTCCAGTAATTACCTTGAGCATCCCGGAGGGTATGCAGTCCTTCGCTCAGGGTAAACGGCAGCTCAATCGGTCCCTGATTAAGGGCAGGAAGACGAGTCGCAAAGATTTCGTCTTCAACGGGGCTATCCCAGTGAATCTGGCCGCGAAGATTAAAGTCATCTTTATCAATCATGGCACTAATCAGATTGAGAAAATGATCCTGAATAGCCTCATTTCGGGCAAAGGTCTGCTGATAGGTGACAATGCCGGCAATCAGCCCGGTCAGGCCAACAATGAGCAGGAGCAGCCAGGTTAGTCGGGCCTGAAGGGAGTGGCCTAGTAATTGGCGATGAACCATCCTGCCCCCCGCACATTACGGATGAGTTCTGCACCCAGCTTGCGTCGCAGGCCATGAATCAGCACATCGATCGTATTACTCTCAATTGGATCTTCCGCCCCATAAATAGCCTCTTCCAGCTGACGTCGGTTATGCAGACGGCCTGGATGCAGCGCCAGAATACGCAACAAGGCAAATTCCCGATTACTCAGGGTCCAGTACGCTTGATCAGGACCATGAGCTTCATGGGTTTTCAGATTGATGCTCCAGGAACCCAGTTGCAGCAAATCCTGGGCGAGGCCTGATCTTCTCCGTTGTACCGCCCGGATTCGGGCCAGCAATTCCCGAATGGCAAAAGGCTTTTCAAGATAATCATCAGCGCCCAGGTCAAGTCCTGTAATACGTGCCTCAAGACCATCGCGTGCAGTCAGAATAATGACAGCAATATCAAATCGTCGTGCTCGCAAATCGCGCAAGGTTTCCAAGCCGTCGCCGTCGGGAAGATTGAGATCCAGCAGGAGCAGATCATAGGTACACTTAAAAAGGAGCAGTGGTACCTGGGCGAGACGCTGTTCCCAATCCACGACATAGGCAGCGTCTTGTAGGGCAGTCACCACAGCCTCACCAATCATTCGATCATCTTCCACAAGCAGTAGTTGCATGATGTCCTCGTTGCAACCAGAAATAGAGCGCTGGCATGACCCATAACGACAATGGCAACTGTACGGCAAGTCCACTTATGATGGCAATGGCCAGAGGTTGCTGCATCCGGGCACCTTCACCAAGCGCCAGAGCCAAGGGCAAAAGCGTCAGGATTGCCGTTAGTGTTGTCATGAGGATGGGTCGCAGTCGTTCCAGACCGGCTTTGAGCAGAATCTGATCCAGTGGTATCGTTGAATTTGTACGGTCTACGCCACTGAAGTAAAAGATGCCAACTTCAGTAACGATTCCTGCCACCATGGTCATCCCCATCATGGAGGATATATTTAGCGTAACATGCGTTAGCCAAAGACCGATGAAGACGGCGCTGATGGAGAGCAGGGGAATACAAAGAAGCGCCAAAGCGCGACCGAATTCCTCATAGAGAAAAAGAAGAAGCAGAAAGATGAGGGCGAGGCCAGCCAACATTACGATCAACAGCCCTTTGAAGGCCATTTGTTGCTGGGCATACAGGCCACCAATCCGAACATAGTAACCAGGAGGGAAAAGTCCGGGTTTCTTGAGCATGCTCTGTACGTGGGCGAGAACCCTGCCCATGTCGCCTTGATCAATCCGGGCGGTGACGGCAACCATCCGTTGGAGATCCTGGCGTGAGATTTCATTTTGTCCGGATACAGGTATGAGTCGGGCAATACGGTTTAGAGGAATGAAACTGCCCGAGGGTGTCTGGACGGGTAATTCCGAGAGCGATTCAATCGACAGGCTGGCTTGATGATCCCACCAGATACGCAAGGAAATCATACGATGATTGGCATAGACGGGTGTTAGGGTGTCTCCCTGTATGGCCTGATGCACCTGTTTCTGAACGTCTGCAATCGTAAGACCGAGGGTACTGGCACGCTCTGGGTCAATCTCGATTTGCAAAGCATCGCCTGCCGGATTAATGCCATCCACTATGTCCACAACGTGAGGTATGAGGGTTAGTTGACGCGTTAGGGTATGGGCGAGATGTTCGAGTATGACGGGATTATCACCAAAGATCTTGAGCTCAATGGGCTGGGGAACAGCAGTCAGATCACCAATCAGGTCCTCCATGAGTTGGGACATTTCAATGCTTAAGCCAGGTACTTCGGACTGAATGCGGCTGCGAAGCTCATTCATGACAACTTCGACCGGGTCGGGATGATTGGGCTTCAATCTGATAAAAAGATCACCGGCATTCACTTCGGTCAGCCAGCCACCCAACTGTGCGCCGGTACGACGAGAGTAACTGGCAACATTGCGGTTATTCCGAATGATTTGTTCCATGATGCGTACGACCCGATCAGTTTCGGTCAGTGATGTGCCTGGTTGAGTGCGGTAGTCCAGAGTGAAGCCACCTTCGTCCATAGCAGGCATGAAACCGGAGTCAACATGCCGATAGGCCATGAATCCTGATATCAGTAATGGAACCACGAGCAGAAGTGTGAGCCAGGGCCGCTGGATGCTGCTCAGGAACAGGTGTTCGTATCCCTGAATAAGGGCGCGTTCCCATACAGGCTGATGTTTCTGCGATTTGTGTTTTCCAATCAGCGCATCTGCCATCAGGGGAATTACAAGCCAACTGATCAGAAAAGAGACGACCAGACTGATACTCATTGAAATGGCGAGGGCCTTGAAAAAAGCGCCGGAAACACCGGACAGGAAGGCGAGAGGCAGAAAAATGATCAGGGTGGCTGCACTTGAACCTGCCAGAGGTTTAAGGAAATTAACTGCAATCTCAACATCAGAATGCTTTTGACCACGATGCGTTGCCAGTTGTTCGATCACCACAATGGCATCATCCAGAATCAGCCCGACCGCCGCCGCAATGCCACCCAGAGTCATGATATTCAGGCTCATGCCCAGAACATTCATGATCAGAAGGGTGCTGGCCAGTACACTGGGTACAACGAGGATGGCAATCAGTGTCATGCTGAGATTGCGGAGGAAGATCTGCAGGACAATCCCCGCTAAGACAATGCCGATCAGTACTGCGTCCCGAACACTGAGCAGCGATTGTTCAACCAGATGACTTTGTTGATACCATGTGCCAATGGCCAGATCGGCGGGAAGGTCGGCTCGATGATCCTTGAGGGTCTGGTTGATGAGGTGGGTCATTTCAACACTGTTGGCATCAGGTTGTTGATAGACCAGCAAAAGAACAGCTTCTTTGCCATCGGCATTGATGCGTTGCCATCTCGGCACAGTTCCCATCTGAACCGTTGCCACATCGCCTAATCGGACAGGGAGGCCAGCATGGACGGCAATAATGATCTTTTTTAGATCTTCTTCAGAAGTTATGTCTTGATGGACCATGCTAAGGTAAAGTTTGTAGTGGTCTTCCAACCGTCCCGTAGTCTTGATGAGCCGATTGCTTTGCAGTGATTCGGCAATAGCCTGCGCGGAGAGACCGAAAGCTTGGCAACGACCGGGATCAAGATTAACCTGAAACTCGGCCAGATCACCGCCTTGAATCCCGATATGGGCAACACCTGGTATGGCAGCTAAAAGGGGTAGAAGCCGGGTTTTGGCAATCCAGCGTTGTTCTGTCGTACTTAATTTCGTGGAGTTAAGACTGAATGCCAGAACGGGGAACCGGGTTGGATCCATTCGGTCGCTTTGCAGCTGAGTTCCTCCAGGCAGTTCAGGCAAGAGTTCGGCAAGGGTTGAACGCACATTCAGTTCGGCCAGACTCATGTCATGACCCCAGGCAAACTCTACGGAAATTTCAGCGCTACCCCGACTGGTCGTCGAACGCACGCCCTTTACCCCAGGAATACGTCGCAGTCGTTCCTCCAAGGGTTGGGTAACTTGCACAAGCATTTGTTCGGCTGATCGGTCCCCCAAGTCGACATTGACTGAAATCCGAGGGAAACTGACCATTGGAAATAAACTTACCCGCATACGTGAGTATGCGAAACACCCTCCCAGAACGACCATCATCATCAGAAAAATCAGGGAGCGGCGATGATGATTAATCCATTCAGCCATGTTCAAGACCGGTTCCTTGGTTGAGGTACAGGAACACAAAAGCACTGAGTAAGTGTGTAGCGATGGCTGTTGACACCGGAAAGATCATGGCAGCAGTTCTTCCCGAACCGGCATACCATCCTGAAGCTCATAGTTGCCAAGTACAACAATATGCTGGCCAGCAACAAGATCGCCACTGACCGCCACCCAGCCGTTGTCCTCATGACCTGCATTAACAGGCACCCGGTGGGCGTGACCTGAAGAGATGCGATAGACAAAACTGCCTTCGTTGTCCTGAAGTACGGCTGCACGAGGGACCGCCAGAAGATTCTGGGTTGAGACCGTAATACGGGCGCGTAGTGCCATTCCTTCCAGTATGGGATTTTGTTTGACGCTGACAAGAATCTCGACTTTACGAGTCTGAGGATCAACGCTGTGTCCAATCATGCTGATCCGGCCTGAGCCATTTTGTACGGATGAGAAAACGTCCCCAAAACGTACATTCATGCCAGTGGCCAGGCGGGCAGCATCTTCAGGATCGACCTGTAGCACGGCATCCATCTTGTGTTCTGCTCCAATACTGACGAGCATGGTATGTGCATCGACATGGTCACCCTCATGAACCATGATCTGGGACACAATGCCATTTTGGGGTGCGGTAAAGATCAGTTCAGCATGATCGGCCCCAAGACTCTTTAAGGTACGGATTGCCAGTTCAGCCGTACGAACGTTGTGCTCAGCTTGGGCTACATTGGCTTGGGTCCCTAGTTGAGCTTCGGCAAGTTGTTGTTGTTGGGCTAGGTCCTGACGGGCCAGAACCAGCTGATTCTGTGCCTGAACCCAGTTTTGTATGACCGTGGGGTCAAGGTGAAGCACCAGAAGTTTCTGACCTTTAACAACATGCGCGCCATTTTGTACAGTCAATTCAGTGATGGTGCCAGGTTCGGAAGATGTGAGGTGACTGATCGCTGTTGTTGGTGTACGCATGACACCAAAGCAATTAATGACTGTGGCAATAGGCCTTGCAGCCAGTATCTGGGCCTGTACGTCGGCTGTAGGTGTGTTGTCGGCAAGGCCAAAGGCCGAAAAAAAACAGAAAAGAAATAACCAGAATTTAGACATGTTGAATTCGTTCCCATTCTGGTACATAGCCACTCAGGGTCATGATATCCAGTTGAAGTTCATCGAGCTTGTGTTGCTCACGGATGAGATCCAGGTGTCTTTCCAGGCAGGAACGATTCTGGGGCCCAACCATCTCCAGCGTGATGGCTCCCTGGTCGAGCAGGTTTTGCCAATGCGCTGATGGAGCACAGATTATACGCCATGCAGTATCGGCTTGCTTGACCCGTGTCTTTTCAAAAACAACTTGTTCTGCAAGCCAGCGTAAGCGCCGATCCTCTTTGGCTAGTCGCAGGCGATAGACGGTTTCAGCTTCAGCACGACTGACTTCAGCAAGGCGGGCACGGGCCTGTCCTTGCCCCAGAAAGGACAGAGGCAACTGGATGGAAAACCCGAGTGTATGATTATCGGCTGTATCAAGGCCGTCATTCAGTCCGAGGGATAGATCGGGAAACTGCTGAATGATGGCCGTACGCAACTGCATATCGCTCGCTTGGGCAGCCCGTTTCAGGGCAAGCAGATCAGGGCGTTGATTCATCAAGGAAGGTTGAACCATTTCATTGTGAACAGGGGGCAGGGGTGCAAGTCTGAGCCTGGTTTCGGGATTAATGCCCAGTAACGTATGCAAGGCAAAAAGATCATGGTCGCGTTGTTGTCTGACGTTATGAAGATCAGTCTCAATCGTCTGAAATTGTTGTAGCGTTTCGAGCAGCAAAGGTTTGGTCATCAACTCCTTGCTGACCGCATTTTCTTCCCGGGTTTTCAGATTTGAAATCAGGGCTAATTCTTGCTGGAGCAGGTTCAGGGCTGCCGTGTCAAAAGATAACTGATAGCATACTGAACGTATCTGGCCCACAATCAGCCATTCCTGCCAGAGCAGATCCAAGTGAATAGATTCAGACTGGAAGTGATGGAATCGTTGCTGATCATGATGGGTGATCAGTGAAGCAATATCAAAATTCAGGTTGTTATTCCATGCCGTAAAGTGATCGGGGCCACTGATCGGTCGATCGCGACCACCGCCATAAACCGGTTCAGGCAACATTCCTGCCACGACCAGTTCCAGTTCCTGTACATGCAGTTGGGCTCGCATTTCGACGAGATGAGGGTTATGGCTTACCGCCAGCAGTTCCAGGGTGCTAAGATCAAGTGGTTGGTCTTCATGGACTTCATGATCAGGAAGGGGTTGACCGGCAAGACTGGTTGCGGAGACCACAAGAGGCCCATAAATGGGCCTGTCCGGGGAGAAAGAGGGATGATAATGGACACAGGCTGCCATATTCAGGGCACACGCCAGTATAATTCCGGGCTTAAGCACGTTGTTCATGGGTGGGCAAAATCATTTTTCTGGGACACAGTTGATGTTATCTTAACAGCAGATACTTAGGGACGGCTTATAGTCTGCGGTGTTTCAGAATGGAGATTAGAACCATGCAGGCCTGCATTATCACGCATGTGGCATTTGAAACCGCCGGTGCTATCGAATCCTGTCTTTCCAAGGCAGGATGGACGCTGCGTTTCATTCAGGCAGCCCAGACAGACTGGACTCAGATTGACCCCTGTTCGGATGATCTCTGGGTTGTCATGGGTGGTCCAATTGGTGTTTATGAAATTGAAGCCTATCCGTTCCTTAAGCATGAAATTGCCGCAATCCAACGGAGAATCCTCGCCAACCGACCGGTATTGGGTGTCTGCCTGGGTGCCCAGTTGTTGGCCAATGCCGCTGGCGGGGCCGTGGTGCCCGGAAACTCGGGCAAGGAGCTTGGCTGGTATCCCTTGAGACCCGGACGCGATCATGGCAAGTTTCCCTGGTTGCAGCCCTTGTTTCAGAACAGTCTTGCCCTGTTGCATTGGCATGGAGACACCATCGTATTACCTCCTCAGGCAATGCATCTGGCAGCGACCAGTCGTTATGGTGTTCAGGCATTCAGTCTGGGTTCACGCTTTCTGGGTTTTCAGTTTCATGCGGAACCTTCGGTTGCTGATCTGGAGGCATGGTACGTTGGTCATGCCCTCGAAATTAGTCTGGAAGGCATTCAAATACCCCAATTGCGTCAGCAGGCTGAGCTTTATACCCATAAAGCCCGTACAGCGCTTTGTCGCATTCTTGTGGACTGGATGCAGCAATGGTGAAAGGAGGATCACTTCGCCCCGCTGACTTATTTTCTGTTAAGATTGCTGGATGATTCAGATGAGTTGGCCACATGTTCAGTTCCCAGGAATTAACATCACTGCTTACCCTTTATTCCCAGCAGAACAAGGCCACAGGCCTGAAAATGTTCCGGCTCAACGCGGTGCGTGTCCTGAAGGATGAAAACAGCCCGGATGAGGGTCGCCATTGGGTGGCGGAAATTAAAGGTTCCCGCTCGGGTACGGTGGTGGTTGATCTGAACCTGAGACGTACAGAAAAAAATATCCAGCTTCAATCCAGTTGCTCCTGTGGTGCTCAACCAACACGATGTATTCACACTGCTGCACTGATCTGGCGTCTTTTGTCGGATCAACGCGATGAAGAGAATTGGGAGCGCAAGCATGGGCTTGATGATCCTATGCTGGCACAGTCAGATGCGCACCAGGATCTCAATATACCTCCTGCGGTTCGTCAACTGCTTGGTTCCCTAGGTGGCGAGCACCAGCATGAACTTGCCTATCGTCTGATCCGTTCTCAGAATAATGATCTACTCCTCTGGCGGGTGCGTTATGCCGCTGAGTCGGATGCTTCAGGTACTGCGCTGGCCATGCCGTTGAGCGAACTCGGTGACAGTGTTCACGTGTCAGCGCTCGATCAGCGTCTTGATGCCATGCTGCAATCATTGAGGCGCCACAACCGGGGATTTCTGCTTGAAGGGCCTTTGGTCGCTGATGTACTGCAGACAGCATTGTCCGGAGGACGATTATTCTGGGGGCTTGAAGGTCAATTCCTGCTGACTGAAGGAGAAGATCGGTCTGCACAACTAGTGTGGGAGCAGCGACTTGAAAACTGGGGTTTCAGTATTGAACCCATGCATCCCCATGACCTGCTGATACGCAGTTCACCCCCGCTGCTTGTCGATGTTCTGGAGTATAAGGTTTATCGATTGATCCTGTCTCAACCCCAAGAGGTTGTGGCGGGATTGCTGCAGGCTCCGTTCCAGAATGAACGTGATTTACTGGCCTCGATGTCAATTTTGCGGCAAAGGCTGGCACCGTGGGGACTTGATGTACCCCAGGCCTTGGCGCATACCCTCGAGGTACGGGGAGTTCGGCCAAATCCGGTACTTCGCCTGGCTTGTCAGAAAGTCAGGCTTGGAGCTCAGGAGATAGCCTATGCCTATGCCAGACTTGATTTTGTCTATGCGGATTATTCTGTGTGTGCACTGCCACCAGAACAGACCACGGTCATAAAATTGAAAGATCATCGTGTATTGCTTGAACGGATGCGCGGTGTGGAACAAGCCTTTCTTGAAAAAATTATCCCCCTGCAGCCCTGTATCAAGGTTCTTGGCTGGCAATGTCCTGAAGCTCTAGAGCACTCCATGGGATTACGGCAGAGCCGACTGCAGGACTGGCTTCCTGTACTTAATTTTCTTCCCATCCTAGAGCAGCAGGGTTGGGTGATTGAACTGGATGCTTCTTTCCCTTGGGGTCGTCGTCACCTCGAAGTTGAGCATCTACGAGGACAAATCAATGAGACGAAAGGGGAGAATCTTTTTCGGATGACCCTCGAGGTTGATCTGGAGGGACAACGGGTATCCTTGATCCCGCTCTTGGCCGAGACCTTGTCGAGTCTGTCGCCGGAACACATTCAGAGGGTTCTTCATGATCAAACCCCCTCCCGGGAAATTTTTTCTGTGGTCCATGAAGGGCAACTGCTTTGTATGCCGGTTGAGCGAATACGTCCTTTACTGGCCATGCTGGTTGATCTGTTTAATCGCCAGAGTGATTTTGATCTTGACCCTCAGGGGCAATTGCGCCTGAGTCGGCTTGATGCCGCTGAATTTGTGGCGCGTTCCGGAACTTTGTGGGAGGGAGGAAAACATGTTCAGGAACTTGCAACACGCCTGAATGATTTCACCGGCCTTGAGCCCGTGCCGGTGCCCGCTACCTTGCAGGCTGAACTTCGAGGCTATCAGCAGGCAGGCTTGAACTGGCTGCAGTTTCTGGTTTCCTACCAACTAAGCGGTATTCTTGCCGATGATATGGGGCTGGGTAAAACGATCCAGACAATTGCCCATATCGCTGTTGAGAAAGAGAGAGGTCGTCTCAATCATCCAGCACTGATCATCAGCCCCAAAAGTGTGGTACCAAATTGGCTTCAGGAGTTACGTCGTTTTGCACCCTCTTTGCGTGTTCTTGAAGTTCAGGGGCTGAAAAGGGAAGATGTTTTTCCTTTGATGCCTTCGCATGATGTGGTCATTACCAGTTATTCCCTGCTAACCAGGGATATAGAGCACCTCAAGGGACAGCCCTGGAGCATGCTGGTCTGTGATGAAGCCCAGCAGCTTAAAAACCATAAAACTCTCTCCTCACGGGCGATCCGAAGTTTGAAAACTTCTCATATCGTTGCCCTGACGGGTACGCCCATGGAAAACCATCTGGGCGAACTATGGTCAATTTTTGATCTTCTGATGCCGGGATTCCTCGGAAATGAGGCACACTTTCGTAGACTTGTGCGCTATCCCGTCGAAAAAAACGGTGATGTTTCGGTATCACAAAATCTGTCACGAAGAATCCGCCCATTGATGTTGCGCCGGACAAAAGAACAGGTAGCCCAGGAACTTCCTCCCAAAACTGAGATCATTCAGCGTGTTCAGATCAGGGATAGCCAACGTGATCTTTATGAAGTAGTCAGGGCGAGCATGGATAACCGGGTTCGACACATCGTCGCTCAGAAAGGACTTGCCCGCTCGAATATTGAAATCATCGAAGCATTACTGAAGTTAAGACAGGTTTGCTGTGATCCCCGGTTACTGAAGTCAAAAGGGAAACCGGTTCGACATGCCAGTTCGGCAAAACTGGAATATCTGCTGGAGGTATTGCCCTCATTGCTTGAAGACGGACGCAAGGTGCTGATTTTTTCGCAGTTCACCTCCATGCTGGATTTGATCGGCCAAGAGCTGAAAAATTTGTCGCTCCCTTATGTTGAACTGACGGGCAGTACGGTCGATCGGGAAAAACCGGTACGCCGGTTTCAGGAAGGTGAAGTTTCTCTTTTTCTCCTTAGCCTCAAAGCGGGAGGGGTTGGTTTGAATCTGACCGCAGCTGATACGGTCTTTATCTATGATCCTTGGTGGAATCCGGCTGCTGAATCTCAGGCTGCTGATCGGGCTTATCGAATCGGTCAGGATAAACCTGTTTTTGTGTATAAGCTGGTTTGTGAAGGAACGGTAGAAGAACACGTTCTGGCGATGCAGCAGCGCAAGGCTCAACTGGCCAAGGGAATATATGGTGAACAGGCGGAACTGGAACGTGCCCTGACGGCTGAGGATCTGGAAGCCTTGTTTCATCCACTCAGCAAATTGGCAGAATAGCGCATCAGCAGGCCTGCTGGCGCTCAATCTTTAGTCGCATACGGCGAATCATATGCCGCAGTCCCTCCTGAACCATCAGAAGAGCCATACTGCAAGGTACCAGCATATTGGAGCCCATCCCGCTGCAGGAAAGATCAGCGCGATCGCACGCCGCTGGAATCTTCTGGCTCTCCCCTGAATAGACCACAGGTACACCCCATTTTTTGCCCGGTTCAGCGGATGCCTGATGATGTCGCCGCAACTCCCGACGCAGTTTGGCAAGAAGAGGGTCGCGTTCAGTCAAGGCTAAATCGCTGATTTTTAACTCGGATGGGTTCGATTTACCGCCTGTGGCTCCGGCCAGTACCAGGGGAATGCGGCGACGGCGACACCAGAGTAACAGTATTTTTTTTGCCTGCAGGTCGTCACAGCAATCTAGAACCAGATCCGGCACCGGATCCATAAGTGCCTGCAGGGTGGATTCTTCCAGATAACAGTCATGGGTTCTGATGCTGAGCCGTGGATTAATCTCCAGACATCGTTGTGCAAGCGCATCTGACTTGTTCATACCAAAGGTGCTGCTCAGGGCAGCAACATGGCGATTGATGTTAGACTCGGTCAGCAGATCGACATCGACCAGATCGAGATGGCTGATTCCGGATCGCGCCAGTGCTTCAACTGCCCAGCAGCCGACCCCACCCAGACCAATAACAGTTACCCGGGCAGCCTGCATCAGTTCCCAGTCCTCTGAGCCATACAGTCGTTCAATGCCCCGAAATCTGCGTGCACCGGACTCCATCAAATGGCTCCCCGGACAGCCATTTCATCCATTTGGTCTTGTGAAAATCCAAGGCTGGACAGGACGGAACGGGTATGAGCACCCAATGCAGGTCCGGGCCATTTCATTTGTCCGGGGGTACGGTCCAGTTTTGGAACAATGCCGGGGACCGTCAGTGACGAGCCATCTTCAAGCTGGGTCGTGAGCAGCATCTTGCGGGCAAGAAAATGGGGATCCCTGAACATGTCCGCAACCGAGTACACCTTACTGGCAGGCACATCAGCCTGCTCAAGATTGCGAAGCAGGTCATCCGCATCATGCTGGGCAGCCCAGCGATCAAGCGTGGCATAGATTTCATCACGATGCTGATCCCGGCCGGCGTTATCGCGGAACTCGATTCGGGTGAGCCAGTCTTCGTGTCCGATGACTTTGCAAAGTCGTTGAAAAATCTCGTCCCCGTTACCGGCAATCAGGACTGGCTGCCCATCCTTGCTGAGATGGGTTGAAGATGGTGTGATGCCTGGCATGATGTTGCCACTACGCTCGCGAATGAACCCCTGATGGTCATACTCTGGAACCAGACTTTCCATCATTGCAAACACCGCCTCGTACAGTGCAACATCCACAACCTGTCCAAGGCCTGTGGCATCACGATGACGAAGTGCCATCAGGGCGCCAATTACGGCAAATAATGCCGCAAGTGAATCACCAATGGAGATACCTGTACGAACCGGTGGACGGTCGGCAAAACCGGTTACATAGCGGAGCCCCCCCATGGATTCACCGATGGCGCCAAAGCCTGGGCGTTGTGCATAAGGACCGGACTGGCCAAATCCGGAAAGCCTGACAATAACAAGTCGAGGGTTAAGGCGCTGAAGATCCTCAGGGCCAAGTCCAAGGCGTTCCAGAACTCCAGGACGAAAATTCTCGACAAGTATATCCGCACGCTGAAGCAGTCGACGTAAGGCATCAAGCGCATCAGAATCCTTGAGATTAAGGGTCACTGATTTTTTATTACGGGACTGTACGGCCCACCACAGGGATGTGTCCTTGTGAAGGCGGCGCCAGCGTCGCAAAGGGTCCCCCTTGCCGGGTGGTTCGATTTTGACGACATCGGCACCAAACTCTGCGAGCAAGCGCGTCGCAAATGGCCCGGCAATCAGCGAGCCAAGCTCAACCACGGTGATTCCGTTCAGGGGCATGCACGTACGCTCAATAGTTAATTTATCGGATTTTAGCACAGGAATACTCAAATTTACTGGCAGTCACTACCCGATCAGATATACTCTAGGGGGTATATATGAGGAAACAGCAATGGCTAAAATCATCGTGCTTGGTGGTGGAATCGGTGGGCTTGCAGGTGCTTATGAACTCAAGAAAGATCTGGGTTCGGCTCATGAAATCATGCTCGTTAATGAGAGGGAAGATTTCTGGTTTACTCCCTCCAATCCATGGGTCGCCGTAGGTTGGCGGGAAGCCCGCGAAATCAGTTTTCCAATCCGGCTCCATGCAGAAAAGAAGGGCATTCGTTTTATTGCCCAACGTGTTGATCATATTGATCCGGAACGCCGAATTTTGACTTTTGCGGATGCAAGTACCCAGGATTATGATTATCTCGTGATTGTTACGGGCCCTAAGCTGGCATTTGATGATGTTCCGGGTGCGGGTCCGGAAGGATTTTCCCAATCGGTCTGCACTCTCGATCATGCACTCAAGACACGTCAGGAGGTCGAACAATTACTGAAGCAGCCGGGTTCGGTCATTGTTGGTGCCTTGCCTGGTGCCAGTTGCTTTGGCCCCGCATACGAATACCTGATGATTCTGGAAACAGTGTTGCGTCGTGCCAAAAAAAGACACAAGGTGCCGATGACCTATGTAACCAGTGAACCCTATATTGGGCATTTGGGACTGGGTGGTGTTGGAGACTCCAAGGGGATGATGGAATCACTGCTGCGTGATCGTTCCATCAAATGGATCTGTAATGCCCGAACTACACGAATCGAACAGGGCCGAATGCATGTTGAAGAGTTGAATACCGAAGGCCAGGTTATCAAAACTCATGAACTGCCTTTTGTGCACAGCATGATGCTGCCCGCATTCAAAGGGGTTGATGCGGTGGCCCAGGTTCCTGGCTTGTGTAATCCACGCGGATTCGTGCTCATTGATGCGCAGCAACGAAGTACCCGTTATCCCAATATTTACGCGGCAGGAGTGTGTGTGGCGATCCCGCCGGTTGAGGTGACTCCTGTGCCAACCGGAGCACCCAAGACAGGGTATATGATTGAATCGATGATGACCACGATCGTCACCAATATCAAGGCTGTTCTGCAAGGGAAACCTGCCGCAGCTGAAGCCAGCTGGAATGCATTTTGTCTGGCAGACTTTGGCGACACGGGTGCCGCGTTTGTTGCTGTTCCTCAACTGCCTCCCCGTAATACCACCTGGTACAAAAAAGGCATTTGGGCACACTGGGCTAAGGTTGGGTTTGAAAAATATTTTTTGCTCAAGATGAAAAATGGAGTGCCCGAACCTTTATTTGAACGACTGGCGCTTAGAGCCATTGGGCTCAAGCGCATCGATCCGGACCTTTCTCGTCAATAAACCGGAAGGAGATGAAAAAATGCATGTTGTCTGCCCTGCCTGTATGGCCAAAAATCGCCTCCCTGAGCAAAGAAGACAGGAAAACCCCCAATGCGGTCAATGCCATCAGCCGCTTTTCCCGAGGGTGCCGATTGAACTGAATGATCAGAATCTAGCAACCTATTTATCGGGCAACGATCAGCCTGTGCTCATTGATTTCTGGGCGGCATGGTGTGGTCCATGCCGCATGATGGCACCCCATTTCAAAAGTATCGCTGAGCAGCGTTATGATGTGCATTGTGTCAAAGTGGATACCGATGCCAACCCGATATCCGCCCAGAAATTTGCCATTCGAAGCATTCCCACGCTGATCCTTTGCAAGGGAGGGCAGGAGAAGGCGCGTCAGTCAGGTGTGTTAAGTGCTCCCCAGCTATCCTCCTGGATTGACCAGAATCTTTGATTGTCCGAGACATATTGGCAGGCTGGCGTGGATTCCTGTAGGACACGAGAGCAAGGAGTTCACCAGTTTTTCATCGGGAGAGGCAATGTGCTGGAACGATTGACAAGGGAAGTACAACCGCCGCTTTCCATCTACATACACTGGCCATGGTGTATCAGGAAGTGTCCGTATTGTGATTTCAATTCGCACGAACAGGGGATTGATGAACAGCGTTATCTTGCTGCACTGGAACGGGATCTTCAGACTCAGAGCGATTGGTTCGCCCAGAGTCGTATCGAATCCGTTTTCTTTGGTGGAGGAACTCCTTCCCTGATGTCCGTTGCGACGGTAGAACGAATCCTGGCCAAGATTCAGGCCAGCATGAGGCTTGATTCCGATTGTGAGATCACCCTTGAAGCCAATCCAGGTGCTCTGGACTGCTCCCGACTGGCCGGCTATCGTCAGGCGGGTATTAATCGGATTTCCATAGGAGTCCAGAGTTTTTCTGAGCAGTCCTTGCAGGCACTTGGCCGGATTCATGGGCGACTGGATGCGGTGCGCGCTTATGATTGCGCTGTGGAGGCTGGGTTTCAGCGCATCAATCTCGATCTGATGTACGGTCTTCCCGGACAGAATCTGTTTCTGGCCTTGGCTGATCTGCGCTTGGCTATTGGGTTGGCTCCTGAACATATTTCCTGGTATCAGCTGACCATTGAACCCAATACGGTTTTTTATCGAGACCGCCCCGTACTTCCTGATGAAGAAATAATGGAGTGTATCGACGAAGAAGGGCGTCATCTTCTTGAAACTTCAGGATATCGGCAGTACGAGGTTTCTGCCTTCAGCCGTGCTCATCCTTCCCGACACAATATGAACTACTGGCAGTTTGGCGATTATCTGGCATTAGGGGCGGGGGCCCACGGAAAACTCAGCCGTGAGGGTAGTGTTTTTCGCTATCAGCATACCCGTATGCCAGGTGATTATATGTCGGCAATGGAACAGGGCAGAATGCCACAACTTCAGGAAGTTGCACCGGATGAGCGCATTCGGGAATTCTTCATGAATGTCCTGCGACTCAGGAATGGTGTGCCTCTTGAGTACTATCAACGCAGCCATATGCCATTGGAGCGGCTTCTGGCTGCAGTGGAATCGGTCCCCGAAGACCTGCTGATTAAACCAGAGCATAGTTGGTGTTGTACGCCACGGGGGTATTCATTGCTGAATCAGGTGCTGATGAACCTTTTTGCCTGAAGACTGTTAATTTGTCCCAAATGCGCTTTGCCAATGAAAATCAAGCACATAAGATTATAAGATACAGCCGGAAAAAGTATTTTACTGACGGTCTCTCCTGAAGTCTGGAGCTAAATCTTCAGGCGGTGAAACACTATGCGGGGAAAGTGACGCAGGATCAGCATGATCCATCGCCAGCGGCGGGGCGTGTAGAGTACCCATGCCTTCTGGCGGATGGCGTCATTGATGTCCGCAGCAACCTGTTCAACCGGAGCCAGTCTCACGCCTGCTGTTTTCAGATGTGCGGTCATGGCCGTATCGGTTGGTCCTGGCTTAATCAGCGTGACATGAATCCTTGAGTTTGCAAACCGGTGTTGCAGTCCTTCACTGAGGCGATCAAGCAGCGCCTTTGAGGCGCCATAAACATAATTTGACTGACGTCCCCGATCACCAGCAACAGATCCGAACAGAACCAGATGACCGTAGCCCTGTCTGAAAAAATAGTCGGCACTTTTCAATGCACATAAAGCCGGGGCAACAGCGTTGCTCTCGAAGGCTGCGTGGGCTGCATCCAGATCCTGTTCACAGTCTTGCTGGTTAGAAAGAACACCCTGAGCGAGACAAATCAGATCAATATGCGAACGTTCGTCCAGAAAACGGACAAATTGCGGCACATCATTCAGATCACAGACATGGACCTCATAGATGCTGGCAGGGCTACGAATTTGCAGATCGGCTTGCATTTGCTGCAGGCGAACAATATTACGACCGACCAGACAAACATGTTTCGCCTGTGGCTCTGTAGCCCAGACACGCAGCAGTGCCTGCATAATGCCGGAAGTGGCAGCACAAACGACAATATGTTGCATATCAGCCTCTCCAGTTTGACTCAGCATCCCAGAAGTCGCCGGGACAGGGCTGAACTCAGGCCAGGATCACGATAGTCGAGAAAACGTTCCCAATCGGGATATCCAGTACGAAAAAGCGCTACCGGCATGCGTGCGTCCTTCGCCATGTAGATGCATCCACCGGCTTCCTGGATAATGCGATCAAGCCGTTGGAACAGCCGCTCAGTCTGCATGGATTCGTTTGGGAAATCCAGTGCCAGTGTCGTTCCGGGTCGAGCAAAACTGAGCATACCCGGTGAGGTTCGTTGACCGAATGTTTTGAGAACAGCAAGAAATGAACCTCGTCCCGAACGGACAATGGTTTGCAGCAGGGCTTTGACAGCCTCTCTTTCGCTATGGGGCGGTACTAGACATTGGTACTGGTAGAAACCCTTTCGGCCATACATCCGGTTCCAGTTCTGTATGTGATCAAGGGGGTATAAAAAGGGTTGGTAGTGTACCAGCCTTGGCGAGGCTTTTAGTCGGTTGGTATGGTAGTACAACGGATTGAAAAGATGCAGGCTCAGCCTATTGACCAGAGAGAATGGCGGGCTCCATGGCATCCGTCGATGTTTCTCCTTAGGAATTTGATCGGCAAGCGGACTGTGTTTGCCGCGCATGAACAGTCCTCGGGGAGGATATCGGGTGCAGTCAAGCCAGGCGACGGTGTAGGGCCATTGAGGATCATGTTGATGAGCGAGTTGAAAATAGTCATCAACATGGTGAAAGGGCTGGATTTCCTGCTCCATCCATGCACCAGGGACGCGCATCAGTTTAAGACGGGCGCTTTGGATCATTCCGGTCAATCCAAGTCCACCTAGTGTTGCCCTGAACAGTGGTGCGTCAGGATCAACCAGATTGAGCAACTGGCCATCGGTGCGAACAAGCCTCAAAGAGAGGACGTGATGTCCGAATGAACCTGCATCATCATGATTTTTACCATGCACATCGTTGGCAATGGCGCCACCAACCGTGACCCACTGTGTGCCCGGACTGACGGGCAGCATCCAGCCACGCACAATCATGAGGCGCTGAATGGTACCGAGCAGCACGCCACTTTCACATTCCAGAATTCCTGAAATGGCGTCAAATGATATGAACTGATCAAGTCGTTCCGTCATGAGCAGACGACCGCCTGGATTCAGTGCGACATCTCCGTAACTTCGACCGGCACCATGGGCAATGATCTTGCCCGGTTCAGCCAATACATGGGGGAGCAGGTCGCGTTGCCATACATACTCCAGTTCATGGGGATCATGGGACAACCCGCCCCAGCAAAGCGAAGCAGAAATCATAGGGATTCCTTGCGAAATACGTACTGGCGATCTAACTGGTATTTGATGAAATACCCAAGGCAAAGACCCAATACGGCACCGACATAACGCATATCCGGGTTGCTGAAGAGAAGGCGAAAACCCAATTCACTCACCCAGAAAATGACGGTCGTAACCACACCCATAAGACTGTATAGGATAAAGGTCGATCCGTCATGGCGCAGGTTTTGAGGAACAAAGGCAAAAATGAACCTACGGTCGAGCCAGTATTTCACCAGCAGTCCGGTCAGTGTTCCGGCAAGCATGGAGATGATAAGGACTGGTTCATAGACTGGTTTATAGATAAGAGTTTGGGTCGTTGCATGCAAGGGAAAGAGAAGGCAGACAGCGTGTTGCGTTTCCAAGTTAACCAATGTCGAAATGGCTGCAAAAAAACTGTAGAGAAACAGAATTCGCACAATGAATGTCATCTGAGGCTGTCTGGGGCCTATGCTATCATGCGTTCCAGTGCTTGTCATGGTAGCTTGTTATGGTTGATTGTACCCCGACGGATGGAATTGTGCTTTGTGTCGACATGGATGGATCGTTGATTCGTTCCGATACCCTGCTGGAGAGTATGCTCCGTCTGATCAAGGTGAAACCATGGACTCTCTTTATGCTGCCGTTCGTGCTGCTGCAGGGGCGCCTGCACTTCAAACAGTGGATCAACAAACAGGTACAGATTGATCCGGCCAGTCTGCCCTATAACGAGCCGTTGTTGCAGTGGCTACGGCAGCAGAAAGCGAAGGGAAGGCGACTTGTGCTGGCGACCGCTTCGGTACAGTCGGTGGCTGATCGGGTTGCCCGGCATGTCGGGATCTTTGATGAGGTGATTGGTTCCCAAACAATCAATCTCAAGGCATCCCAAAAGGCCAACGAGTTGGTTCAGCGTTTTGGTGAACAGGGTTTTGACTATGTCGGCAACAGCCAGGACGATCTGGCGGTGTGGCAACATGCGCGGCAGGCCATTGCGGTACAGGCGCCCGCCCGAGTACTCCTTCAGCTTGCCAGTTCACATACTCTTGTCATCTTTAAGGATAACACTTCAAAAATCCAGTTGTTCTGGCGTGCCCTGCGCCCACATCAGTGGGCTAAGAATGGCTTGATCCTGGTGCCGGTTTTGCTGGCACATCGGTTTTTCCAGTTGGATGAATGGATTAAGTGTCTGTGGGCCTTCGGTTCGTTTTCATTGACCGCTTCAAGCGTTTATGTGCTTAATGATCTGCTTGATCTGGATGCTGATCGCATGCACGCCACTAAAATGGCACGGCCCTTTGCGAGTGCTCAGCTATCCCTTTCCATTGGGCTTGCCATGGTGCCACTCTTGTTGGTCGCCGCAGCCGTGTTGGCTGCATTCCTGCCACTGGGTTTTCTTGGTGTCCTTGCATTTTATTATTTTTGTACCCTGCTTTATTCTTTTTGGTTTAAAAGTCAGGTTCTTCTTGATGTACTGGCTCTGGCCTTACTGTATACCGTTCGTCTGCTGGCTGGAAAGGTCGCCTCTGATGTTCCGCTGTCGTTCTGGCTCTTAACTTTTTCGCTTTTCCTGTTCTTTAGTCTGGCATTGGTTAAGCGATACAGTGAACTTATGCAGAAAAGAAAAGATCATCAGATGAAGGCCTATGGGCGAGGCTACCACATTGAAGACATGGTCATGCTGATGATCTTTGGGGTCACCAGTGCCATGACATCGGTGCTGGTTCTGGCTCTGTATATCAACAGTGCTCAGGTCAGGATAGGGTACCATCACCCGGAATGGCTTTGGCCCATGGTGCCGGTACTGCTTTACTGGGTCAGCCGGGTATGGGTCCTTGGGCACCGTGGCCTGATGCACGAAGACCCGGTTCTATTCGCCTTGCGCGATCGGGTAAGTTGGGGGGTCTTTGCAGTTCTGGCCTTGACCCTGCTGCTCGCCTTGTAGGCACCATTACAGGGGTAAAATCAGTTCTCTGCAGTTGTCGACCCCTGGCATCGATCGTTACAGCGCAAGCAGTAGTCTTAGGCTGAGGGCGCGAAGGATGTCATGGAAAATATTCCGCTGTCTTGAAAGCCACGCCAAGAACATCCTTGGGGGATAGTTGCGGAGAGGTTCCTTCCAATGGCCAAGCAATGGCAAGGTCAGCATCATTCCAGCGGATACACCGCTCATGAGCCGGGCTGTAATAGTCGGTGGTTTTATAGAGAAAATCTGCCTGTTCCGTTAGAGTGAGAAATCCGTGGGCAAAACCAGGTGGTATCCAGAGCAGAGCTTTGTTTTCCGAACTCAGCGTCGCACCGACCCAGCGCCCAAAAGAGGGTGACCCCTTTCTCAGATCAACCGCCACATCAAACACCGCGCCTGCGACCACACGCACCAGCTTTCCCTGAGCATGGGGGGAAAGCTGATAATGCAGGCCCCGAAGCACCCCTTGAACCGAACGACTGTGATTATCCTGAACAAAACCCAAAGTACGCTGTTCAAGCGGCAGGTGTTCCATAAACTGGCGCTGATTAAAGCTTTCGAAAAAGAAGCCGCGTTCATCGCCAAAGATCCGGGGTTCAATCAGGAGTACTTCCGGAATATCAAGGGGAATGACGTTCATGAACTGGCTCCTACCAGATGACGAAGATACTGACCATAACCATTTTTCAACATGGGTTTGGCCAGCTTCTCAAGCTGTTCAGCATCAATCCAGCCCTGGGTAAAGGCAATCTCTTCCGGACAAGCAACTTTAAGTCCCTGACGTGTTTCCAGAGTTGCAATAAATTGACTGGCTTCAAGCAGTGAATCATGGGTTCCCGTGTCCAGCCATGCATAGCCACGTCCCATTATTTCAACAGATAGCTTACGGTCGCGCAGATAAAGCGCATTCAGATCCGTAATCTCTAGTTCGCCGCGTGCGGAGGGTTTGAGTTGCCTCGCGTATTCAACGACATTTTCATCGTAGAAATAAAGACCGGTAACCGCGTAGTTGGAGCGAGGGTTCTGGGGTTTTTCTTCCAGACTTAAAGCTCTTCCGGAGGCATCAAAATCGACGACACCATAGCGCTCGGGATCTTTGACGTGGTAGGCAAAGACACTTGCCCCCTGTTCACGTTCATGAGCCGAGGCGAGGAGATTCGGAAGATCGTGACCATAAAATATATTATCTCCGAGAATCAGTGCAGAATGATACCCGCGTACAAAATCTTCACCAATCAGGAACGCTTGCGCAAGACCATCCGGGCTGGGCTGAATCGCATAAGTTAGTTCCAGTCCCCATGCATGGCCATTGCCGAGAAGTTGCTGAAAACGTGGGGTATCCTGGGGGGTTGAAATGATCAGGATTTCGCGCAGACCCGCCAGCATGAGGGTACTGAGCGGATAGTACACCATGGGTTTGTCATAGACAGGCAGAAGTTGTTTGGAAATCGCCAATGTGGCCGGATGGAGGCGTGTTCCTGAGCCACCAGCCAGAATAATGCCGCGTCGTTTCATGAAGGGGTTCCTTGCATCAGCATGAAGGTAAGATGATCAATGATCGGATTGATGTCCTGCTGCCAGTTGGGCATGGCAGGGACGCCAAGCAACGTGCATAGCTGGCTGGTGTCCAAACGGGAATTAAGTGGTCGAGGTGCTGGAACCGGATATTCAGAGGAAGGAATCGGTTCAATATCTTCAGGGTTGAGTTGGGTTACTAGACCCAACTGACGCGCCCGACGAACAATATATTGAGCATAGTCGAACCATGTGGTGCTGCCTGAAGCCGTCAGATGGAAGATTCCTGATGTATACATGCTGTCCGGTTGTTCGAGAAACTGTACAGTTGTTCTGGCAATCAGTTCAGCGGCAGTCGGCGCACCCATTTGATCGTCAATGACACGCAAATCAGAACGATTCTGCGACAGACGCAGTATGGTACGAATGAAATTATTCCCCTGCATGCCGGCCACCCAGGATGTCCTGAAAATCACATGGCGACAAGAGGACTTGAAAATTGCCTGTTCGCCTGCAAATTTGCTTTTGCCGTAAACAGAAAGCGGGCATGGCTCGTCTGTTTCGACGTAGGGGGCAGACTTTGTACCATCAAACACATAGTCCGTTGAGTAGTGTACAAACTGGGCATCATTGCGGGCGCACCAGCGAGCCATCAGACCTACGCTTTCAGCATTGACCCGAAAAGCCCGTTCAGGTTCGCTCTCAGCTTTGTCCACAGCGGTATAGGCGGCAGGATTAATCACCAGCGTGGGTTTAAAGGTGTTGAGAACTGACTCAATATGATCGGGTTCGTCAAGGTTGAGCTGATTTCGATCCAGACCAGTACAGTTGTTTTTGCCAAAAGCAATCAATAGGGCGGAACCCAGTTGACCCGATATGCCGGTAATAATGGTTTTCTGCTGCTGGAGATGATCAGGCATGATATTGGCTCGTCAACCATTGCCGATAACTGCCACTGGAGACTCCCTGAACCCAGTCCGTATGGTCAAGATACCAGGATACCGTTTTGCGTAGTCCGCTCGCAAAGGTTTCTGCAGGTCTCCAACCTAGTTCCTGTTCCAGTTTGCGCGCATCAATGGCATAGCGGCGATCATGTCCCGGTCGGTCACGAACAAAACGGATCTGATCTGCATAGGACTTTCCGTCGGAACGGGGTTTCAGTTCATCCAGCAAACCGCAGATCATGCGGACGACTTCGAGGTTGGCTTGCTCGTTCCAGCCACCGATGTTATAGGTTTCGCCGATTCGGCCGGCTTCAAGGACACGTCTCAGTGCACTGCAGTGATCCTTGACATAAAGCCAGTCCCTGACCTGTTGGCCATCACCATAGACGGGCAGATCTTTTCCTTCCAGAGCATGCAGAATCACCAGAGGAATCAGTTTTTCTGGAAAATGATAAGGGCCATAATTATTACTGCAGTTGGTGGTCAGCACCGGAAATCCATAGGTATGGAACCATGCCCGAACCAGATGATCACTTGCGGCCTTGCTTGCCGAATAGGGGCTGTTCGGCTGGTAGGGGTGGTCTTCCCGAAAGGCTGGGTCATTGGGTCCAAGACTGCCATAGACTTCATCGGTCGAAACGTGCAGAAAACGAAAGCGATTACGTTCCTCTTCCGTGCATTCGAGCCAATAGGCCCGTACCGACTCCAGCAGGCGAAAGGTGCCAACAACATTGGTTTCTATAAAGGCACCAGGTCCATGAATTGAACGATCAACGTGGGATTCGGCCGCAAAGTTGATCACAGCCCTGGGTTTATGCTCAAGCAGTATACGGCTGACGAGCGCTGTGTCCCCGATATCACCTTGAACAAAATGATGGTGCTGATGATGGGCAATCGACTCCAGAGTCTGCAGATTTCCAGCATAGGTAAGTTTGTCCAGATTGATCAGAAGCTCATCGTTATGTCCGATCCAGTCCAGTACAAAATTTCCACCAATAAATCCTGCACCACCTGTGACTAGAATTGCCATCAATATTTCCCTTTATGACAAGCTTTAAAGAATCATTTTGACAGATTTGTCCCTCGATGCCAATAAAACTGCTCGTAATCCTCCTGTTATCCTGATTCAATCTTTATGTCATACTTCTCGCAGAATTGAATTAGGGATTTTCGGGAGTATGGACATGGACATGATGAAGACAAAGCCGGTTGAGTTGAACCGAAGTGCGCTAGGAACCTCTGAAAGCCTCATCATGGGAATTGCAGGCACAGCTCCGGCATTTTCCCTGGCAGCTACGATTTCGACATTAATTGCCGCCGTGGGTGTGCTTTCACCAGCAAGTCTGCTTTACAGCAGTGTTGTCATTTTTGGGGTGACGCTGGCATTTGTGCATCTGACTCGTATTAATGCCAGTGCGGGCGGAGCTTTTACCTGGGTTGGCGATATTTTTCACCCGGCTTTGGGTTTCTTGTGTGGCTGGTCACTCCTGTTTTCTTCGGCCATTTTCATGGTTTCAGGTTCCATGCCGGCAGCTACTGCAACCCTGGCACTTTTTGCACCGGACAAGGTTGCCAGTCCCGTCTGGGTCACTGCGCTTGCCGCACTCTGGCTTGTTTTTGTGGGTGCCATTGTCGTCAAAGGAATCAAGGCAACCAGTTATACTCAGATTATATTTACCGTGGTGGAGTTGGGCGCCCTGATTGCCATTCTGGTTGCAGGATGGTTCAAGCCTGGTCTGAACGTGCAACATCCCTTGACCTCGGCACAATTTTCACTTGCAGCATTCACCCCATCCGTCTTTGTCGCGGGCGCTTTGATTTCGCTGTTTTTTTTCTGGGGCTGGGATGTCGCCATCAATCTGAATGAAGAAACCCAGGATGCTGAATCGACTGCGCGCCCGGCACTGTTTGGCGCCATGCTGGTGACTCTGCTGCTGTATATGGGATTTACCATGACGACGCTGCATGTGCTCTCTGATCAGGAAATATCCGATGCAGGAACCAATGTGGTTTATGTTTTGGCCGAACACCTTTTTCCAAAGCCATGGTCCTATATGGCTCTTGTCGCTGTAACCCTGAGTACGGTTGGTAATCTTGAAACATCCATCCTGCAGTTTACCCGTACACTTTTTGCTAAAAGCAGGAGTGGTGTTCTGCCTGTGTCCTTTGCCCGGTTACATCCACACTGGCAAACGCCCTGGGTTGCAACCCTGCTGATCGTGGTTCTGGGACTTGTATTCCTGTTTGCGGCATCCTTTTTTCCAACCGTCAAAATCATTGTGGCTGATTCGGTCAATGCGATCGGATTTATGGTGTGTTTTTACTACAGTCTCGCGGCGTTGGCGTGTGTATGGTATTTCCGCAAGCAAATTAACTCATTTCGTGATCGTCTGGAATTACAGATCTGGCCGGGTGTTTCAGGACTTTTTCTTGTCTTTATCGGAATTCGCAGTCTGCCGACGTTTGATACGATGACCTTGTCTCTGGCGCTTGGTGGGATGGCGGCAGGATGGTTGCTCTGGGTGTTGCGTCAGAGGTGGCTTGCAATCGACTGAACCGCATACTCGGATATCTGGTAAAGATCATCCGAACTGAAGGAAAGGCCGTCATTATGCATGCGAACCAAGCCATGCAGCGTAGCCCAGCTTGTTTGTGCAAGTCGCAATGGGTCGGGGGTATGGGGCAAAAGTCGGTTCAGTTGTTCCCCGTATTCCCTGAAAACCTGCCGGGCAGCGCGGCGAAAAGTATCATCACCGGGCTCGTGCCAAAGCACCCGTCCAAAAAGAAGTTCATAAAGCTCCGGTTCCTGCAAGGCAAATCTTATATAGGCAAAGGCAAACCGTCTCCATGGCTCCGGCCAGGCACTGCCTGTTGCGCTCAGGTGCAGGGCAACCTCTTGCTGAAACCGGTCCAGTGTATCAAGTGCCATAGCAACCAGCAGGTCATGCTTGTTGCGAAAGTGGTGGTAGATTGCCGGAGCAGAAACACCGATTTGTTCGGCAATGCTGCGAAGACTCAGTTTCTGAACACCGTGGATTTTAAGTCGTCTGATCGCTTCTTCCTTGATGGCTGATCGAAGATCACCATGGTGGTATGCATCGCGTGTACTTGACATTTGCTCAAATCTGGTTATCTTAACAGCGTTAAGTTTACTGCATCTCTCAATAATTGCCAGAGGTTTTGATCATGACGTCGACCTATCCTCATTTGTTGCAACCGCTTGATCTTGGATTTACCCAATTGCGTAACCGGGTTGTCATGGGCTCCATGCATACCGGACTGGAAGATCGTTTCTACAATTATGGCAAACTGGCAGCCTATTTTGCAGAACGGGCCCGGGGGGGCGTTGGTTTGTTGATCACGGGTGGAATTTCTCCAAATCGGCAGGGTTGGCTTCTTCCTCTGGGTGGCACGATGAACCGGTATGGTGACGTGTTCAATCATCGCCGGATCACTCATGCGGTGCATCGCGAAGGTGGCAAGATTCTGATGCAGATTCTGCATGCGGGCCGTTATGGATTTCATCCCTTTGTGGTGTCGGCCAGCGCCATGAAGTCGCCGATCTCCAAATTCAAACCACGTGCCATGACTGAGAAAGAAATTATCTCGACGATTGAGGATTACGCCCATACGGCTCGTCTGGCACAACTGGCAGGCTATGATGGTGTTGAAATCATGGGTTCAGAAGGCTATTTGCTGAATCAGTTTATCTGCAGAAGGGTCAATCAGCGAACAGATCGATGGGGCGGCAGTCTCGAAAACCGCATGCGCCTTCCTGTTGAAGTCGTTCGGGCTGTCCGGAAACGGGTTGGGGACCGGTTTATTATCGGCTACCGCCTCTCCCTGCTGGATCTGGTGGAGGGTGGAAATACCTGGGAAGAGATTGTGTTGATTGCCAAAGCTCTGGAAGCTGCGGGTATTACCCTGCTCAACACAGGGATTGGTTGGCACGAAGCCCGTATTCCGACCATCGTGACTTCTGTGCCCCGTGCTGCTTTCCGAAGCGTGACGGCGCGGATACGGACGGAGTTGAGGATCCCGGTGATCGCATCCAACCGGATCAATATGCCGGAGGATGCCGAGCAGATCCTGGCTGATGGGGAGGCCGATCTTGTCTCAATGGCGCGGCCACTACTGGCCGATCCTGATTGGGTCAACAAGGCTGCAGCCGGAGATTCAGAACGCATCAATACCTGTATTGCCTGTAATCAGGGCTGTCTGGATCAGACTTTTTCGGGCAAGCGGGCAACATGTCTCGTTAATCCAAGAGCCGGGTTTGAGACGGAGATTGTTTATGTCAAAACGCGCCAACCAAAAAAGGTGGCTGTGGTCGGCGCAGGGATGGCCGGTCTGTCGGCAGCGACTGTTGCGGCTGAACGAGGACACCATGTGACTCTTTTTGAGGCATCTTCAGACATCGGCGGTCAGTTTACTATGGCCATGAACGTACCGGGTAAGGAAGAATTTCAGGAAACCGTTCGTTATTTCCGGGCACAGGTCAGGCATACCGGCGTTAACCTGGTATTGGATGCCCAGGTAACTGATGAGATGCTTCAAGGTTTTGATGCAGTAATCGTGGCCACGGGTGTAACACCGAGGATTCCTGCATTGCCGGGTCGAGAGCACTCCAAGGTCATGACTTATGCTGAAGTTTTAAGGGGCGAAAAGGTTCCCGGTCAGAAAGTTGCGGTCGTAGGC
>JAJZHM010000013.1 GCA_021804485.1 Pseudomonadota bacterium
CTAGTCAAAGCATTACGATCGGAAGCTCCCGGAGTGGTGCTGGATTTTCTGACCCCATCGGATGTCTCAGCACAAGACCTTGAACAAGGCAAAGTTGATTTGGCTATCAACCGGTTCGTGGACCTTCCTCAGTCTTTTCATCAAATCATGGTCTGGAAAGATTCATTTTCCTGTCTTTTGCACCGAGAGTCACCTTTTGCGCAGCGTCTTAGCCTGAAAAACTACCTCTCAGCCAATCACATCTGGGTCAGCAAAACAGGGATGGGGATGGGGTTTGGCATGGATCCTGACAAATCAGGAGGGCTGGGCTGGATTGATCAGGCACTTGAACGTATCGGCCAGAGACGCCGTATCGTGATCTTTACACGTCATTATCAGATGCCAGCCATGCTCAGTCTTAACAAGGATCTTATTGCAACCTTGCCGACGCGTGTTGCCCGTTTGCAGGCAGAAAATCCAATGCTGCTGATCATGCCACCACCTTTTTTTATTCCCGAATTTGACCTGAAGATGGCATGGAGTCCCCAACTGCATAGCAATGCAGCTCATCGCTGGCTGCGACAATTGATTCTCTTCGTAGCCCGACGCATGCTCAAGGATGAGCCTAGTGAATCCTGATGGTGATTTTTTTGCCAGTATGCTGCGGAATTCGCTAGACTAGCCGTTTCACTGATCGTACGAGGCGTTTACTTCATGTCGACCTATATTCGCATTGGACAACTGGATATTCATGAATCACTGCATCGCCTGCTGGTTGAGGATGTTCTGGCTGGTTTACAGATAGACCCGGCTTCTTTTTTTGGGAAATTCGAACAGATTATTGCCGATTTGATGCCAAAGAACCGTGCCTTGCTGCAGCGGCGCGATGATTTGCAGGCCCGTATTGATGCCTGGTACAAGGAACATCGGCAGTACAGCATGGATGAGTACGTTTCTTTCCTGAAGTCGATTGGCTACCTGGTGGAAGAAGGTACTGATTTTCAGGTTGATCCGCAGAACATCGATCAGGAAATCACGACAATCGCTGGACCACAGCTGGTTGTTCCTGTCAAAAACGCCCGCTATGCCCTAAATGCAGCTAATGCCCGCTGGGGTTCGCTGTACGATGCCCTTTATGGCAGTGACGCCTTGCCAGAAACGGATGGCGCCGAAAAAGGCAAGGGATACAACCCAGTTCGTGGCGCCAAAGTCATTGAGTTTGCCCGTACCTTCCTCGACGAGGCCGTTCCTCTGAGTTCAGGAAGTCATAAAAATGCAGTGCTTTATCATGTTGTTGAGAAGCAATTAAAGGTTCGATTGCAGGACGGTACAGAAGCTGATCTGCGTGCTCCGCAGTGTTTTGCGGGTTATCTCGGCAGTACTTCAGCTCCAGACAGTATTCTGTTGCGACATAACAACCTCCATATCGAAATCCAGGTGGATGCAAACCACCCGATTGGCAAAACCGATACGGCCCATATCAAGGATCTGTGTATTGAATCAGCAATAACAACCATTCAGGATTGTGAAGATTCAGTGGCAGCGGTCGACGGTGAAGACAAGACCGAAGTTTACCGCAACTGGCTTGGACTGATGCGCGGTACCCTGACCGAACGCTTCAGCAAGGGTGATCAGGTTGTGCATCGAGACATGCATGCGGATCGTATCTTTACAGCGCCAGATGGTTCAACACTGACCCTTCATGGACGTTCCCTGCTGCTGGTTCGTAATGTTGGCCATCTGATGACAACTCCTGCTGTTCTTTTTAAGGGCGAAGAAATCCCGGAAGGTATTCTGGATGCGATGGTTACCGTAACCATTGCCCTTTATGACTTGCGTGGCCTGACCCAGCGCAAGAACAGCCGTACAGGATCCATCTATATCGTCAAACCGAAGATGCACGGCCCGGAAGAAGTTGCTTTTGCGGGTGAACTGTTTGGTCGTGTTGAACAAGCACTTGATTTGCCGGCGTACACCCTAAAAATGGGTATCATGGACGAAGAACGACGAACAACCGTCAATCTTAAGGAATGTATCCGCCAGGCACAGCATCGTGTCATGTTCATCAATACCGGATTCCTTGATCGTACCGGAGATGAAATCCATACATCCATGGAAGCAGGTCCCATGGTGCGCAAGGAAGACATGCGCAAGCTACCCTGGATCAGTGCCTATGAAAACTGGAACGTTGACGTGGGACTGGCCTGTGGTCTGCAGGGAAAAGCCCAGATCGGCAAGGGCATGTGGGCCAAACCTGACCTGATGCGCGAGATGCTTGAGAGCAAGCTGGCGCATCCCATGGCTGGTGCCAATACGGCTTGGGTACCATCACCCACCGGTGCCACGCTGCATGCGCTGCACTACCACAAGGTTCTTGTTCAGCAGCGTCAAGAAGAACTCAAGACACGTGCCAAGGCAAAACTAACCGATATCCTGACGGTTCCTGTTGAGGGTAATGCACAGTGGAGCACCGAAGAAATCAAGCAGGAACTTGATAACAACTGTCAGGGCATCCTGGGCTATGTGGTACGCTGGATTGACCAAGGGGTTGGTTGTTCCAAGGTTCCGGACATTCACAACATCGGATTGATGGAGGACCGGGCAACATTGCGTATTTCCAGTCAACATGTTGCCAATTGGCTTTATCACGGCATCTGCACCCAAGATCAGGTTGATGAAGCCCTGCAGCGCATGGCTGCTGTAGTAGATCAGCAGAATGCCTCTGATCCACTTTACCAGCCGATGGCACCTCATTTTGGGTCCAGCGTTGCCTTTGCTGCAGCCCGTGCACTGATCCTTGAAGGACGTGCGCAGCCTAATGGCTACACGGAGCCTATCCTGCACCGCATGCGTCGGGAAGCCAAGGCACAGCACGGACGTTAACCTTAAGGAGTTGGCATGCCAACTCCTGCCAACTCTGCGTTGTGAACTGCGACCCAGAGATTGTGTAACGGTATGTAGCTATCGCTTGTTTATCCGCTTCGGCGACCTCATAGTGGTTAAGAACAACAGTTAAGGAGTTGGTACGCACATGATTGTACGTCGTTTGATCGGTACATTAGGTCTGGCCACCATTCTGGTGTTCAGCCACACTGCTGAGGCGCGTATTGGATATTCAAGCCATAGCAGTTATCCAAGTCACAGTTACTCGGGAAGCAGCTATGGTTCAGGGTCGAGGCTGGGAGGAGGCTCGGCGTACGGCATGCAGCGTCCTGACGTTGCCAACCGGCTGCGCTATGGAAATTCCACAGCACCTTCCTATGCCCAGCAACCCTATTATGGTGGCATGGCCAATACCCAGCAAAACCGTTTTGGCTGGGGACACATGGCTGCTGCAGCGACTGCTGGAGGGCTGGCTGGTTATCTGTTTGGCCATCATGGTGGCTATGGTTACGGTGGTGGGTACGGCGGCTATGGTGGCTATGGAGGAGGGTTTGGTTTCGGGTCCCTGATCCTTTTTGCCGGACTGATCTGGTTTGTGATCTATCTCGTTCGTCGGGCACGCAACAGCGATATGGTTCCTCGGGCACCTTATGTTGATCAAGGTCAGACAGGCACCTGGGGAAACCCTCAGTGGAGTCCAGGACAAAATTCCGGTGGCGGAGCTTTTGGTTCAGCACCCGGAAGCAGCTATATGGGAGGCGCCGTGTGGAACGAAGACTCTGAGCGGATATTTCGTGATTTACAGCAGATCAACAATCAGCGTGATGAAGCTGGATTGCGCCAGTTTTGCACGGCAGCACTGGCGAATGAACTAGCTCCGAACATGGGCGGAAGCACCCAGATCATTGCCCTACGTAGTGAAGTGGTGGATCAGCAGGATGGTATGGTAAGCGTGCGTTATCAGGGAACGGTTATGGAAGACGGGCGTCACCCTGAACAGGTTGATGAACTGTGGAACTTTGTACGTAACCCTGGATCAGGACGTCCGTGGTTGCTGGCGGGTATTCAGCCGCTCTGATCAACCTATTGCCCGGATCCTGCCAGAAACAACGCAGGATATCCGGGTAACTGGCTTTGCAGAGAGTTTACTAAGATCAAGAAGACCACACAGGCCATTGCCATTTTGGGCAAGTCTGATTGCCGCATCCGTAGCACACGCAATCCCGAGTTCAAGACCAAGGTGGCTCTTGCTGCCTTTGATGTCTTTGGAGGTGGGGTGGGTCGGCTGCCGCCCCTGTGGTTCTGGCGTCATTGAACGCCAATATCGACAACGGTCCATGGGCAACGGAACAAAAGACGCAACATTCATGGAACGATCAGTGTGCCTTTTCCTCCAGCTGCGAAATGCTGATGGACTTACGCCAGCCTGAGTACAGAATGCTCAAATTGCCGCTGTAACTCCAACCAGAATACTTCTGAATATCGACGATACATGCTCAGTTCGTAATGTCTGAATACCATTGAAGACATCCAGAAGATTACTTGGTTCCAAATTCAGAAAACAGAACGCCCTATTCTGACCGCTTACAGGCCAAGCTCGCTGTGTGAGCAGTTGCAACACAGCGTCATCCGGTTTGCGGTAAATCAAAACCAGGTCGGGCTTGACGTGACAATATCGGTGATCCTTCCAGTTGCCGGTCAGCGCGTGGTCGCGATGTTTCTCGGCTAGCGGCAGGTCATTCGCCTGAGCTGTGATGATGGCCATGAAATCGCTCGCAAGCGTCTGCCGATGTGTACCCTTTACTTCGCGCTTGAACTGGCCGGTTTGCTCAATCGTCCGCATTCAGGTCTGCCATTAAATCCTTGACGGTAGCAAACGACTTCAAGCCGCCACGGCGCGCTTCCTTCATTGCCTCGATGGTGACGGCGTTCGGCACCAGTGGCTCGAACGGCAACGCCTTTTCGCGGGCAACGCGGGTCAGCATGATGCGGAAGGCGTCGGACACAGTTAATCCCATCGCCGCCAGCACGGCAGTCGCTTCTTCTTTGATGTGCTCGTCGATACGGGCACGAACTACAGCATTCGCGGACATGATTTGACCCTCCTGATTGATGAGCTACATTGTGGCCCAATTTTGCCGAGAATGCAGCCTGCACAAGTCATACAATTTCACAACGAGTGCTTGGACGCCAAGACCCAAGGCAGTAAGTTTGCTCGTAAGGATCTGCGCGGGGGAGGCATGGCAACCGCTGTCCTTATCTCAATCCAATAACGAACTGAAACTTAGGAGATTATCTTAAAGGTGGCTCGATTGTTTCATGGCCCAGACGACTGCCTCTACCCGGGAACGAAGTCCAAGTTTGTGCAGCAGGTTCTTGACATGAATCTTGACGGTGCCTTCTGTGATACCAAGCTTGCTGCCAATCACCTTATTGCTGTAGCCTGCCACCATCATGCTCAGCACTTCACGTTCCCGTACAGTGAGTGCTGTAGATGGTTCGGCGGCAGGCAAACGTAAACTTCGGGCAAGGACTGGAGTCAATGCGCTGCTGATCACAATATCGCCCTGCAGAATTTCACGAATATTCTGGATCAACTCTTCCGGTTCGATATCCTTGAGAATATAGCCATCGGCACCTTGTTTGAGGGCCTGACGCAGATTTTGCTCGTCATCCGAAACGGTGTACATCATGATTTTGTGCCGGAATCCTGCACTACGCAGTTTTTTCAGGGTTTCAATACCATTGCACTGTGGCATGTTACTATCAAGGATGATCAGATCGGGGTTAGCTGATTCAATCTGTTGAAGGGCTTCGATACCGTTAGCAGCCTCGCCGGTAACCTGTAAATCCATTTGGAGTTCAAGAAGTTGCCGCAGGCCGCGCCTCATCAACGGATGATCATCAACAAGAAGGATTCGGTGAATGCTAGGGCTCATGTCATATGACTCCCTGTCTGCCATGATGCCAAGTCGGCACAAAAACAAGATGCACCCGGGTTCCCCTGGACTCCCTCGGCGCAATCATGAATATGCCTCCTAGGCTGCTGGCCCGTTCATGCATGATGGCAATGCCATGATGCTGGTGCTGATCAAAAGGTTCCTGAACACCAATACCGTCATCGTCGATCGACAGTTCCACCTGATCATCTCGGTAGTGAAGATGAACAGCGACCTGCTGGGCTTGCGCATGACGGACACAGTTGGAAAGAGCCTCCCGACAGATTTGCAGGATATGAATCTGTTCGCTTGCCGAGATGGGGTAGGGTGCTTCATCCATATACAGAGCCATCCTGAATTCCCCCTTATGGGCAAATTCATCAGCTGTTTCCTGCATGGCCTGGGCAAAATCACCATTCTTGATCTGTAAACGAAAGGTACTGAGCAGTTCCCGCAAATGCCGGTAAGCATTACTCACGCCATCCTTGAGCTCAGCGACCACCTCACTAAATTGAACGGGTGATTCCTGACGTTCCAGCAGTGTCTGCAAGCGACTGACCTGAAGTTTCATATAGGATAAAGACTGCGCGAGCGAATCATGCAGTTCTCGAGCAATAGTGGTTCGTTCCTTAAGTAGAAGCATATGGTGGTCTCGTTCTCGCTGCCGCTCAAATGAAAGAGCTGTACCAACCAAATCAGTAAAAGCCTGCATCAACTCATTTTCCCAAGATAGTATCTCCTGTTCAGGCCAGTAAGCCCTCAATTCACCGATGACCTGATTACAGCCGTAGATAGAATAGGCCCTCAAATGGTTGGTCAAGTTCAGTGGGAGTATCGACACATTGATACCCGTTTCTTCAGTGGGCAGGTGCTCCGCGCACAAATCCGTGGATTGTTGCAGAAACAGGGTCAGTTGCAAGCCACTCCAGAAGGACTCAAACTCCTTGATCATACGGATCAGCTCAGGCAGATGACCTTGCCCAAGAGCAACACTCCGGCTGCACTGGTTGAGATGGGTAAGTATGCGGTTGGCACGCTCAAGATTCCGGGTTTTTCGGGCAATAAGTTCTTCGAGATTTCGATGAGAAAGATCAATGGTATCAGCCATGGCGTTAAAGGCCGCTGCCATTTGCCCCAATTCATCAGGTGCTGCGTAACCAACACGGACAGAATGCTCTCCGGCGCGAAATAGGTGGGTTGCACGGACAATTTCCTTCAGGGGGCTCAGGACATCCGTTTCGAGTTGATACAGACCAACGGCAAGAATGATTAGTGTCGCCAGCAATGCCACAATCTGGATGTGTTGCTGCAATTGCTGCATATGTTCGCTTTCTCGCTGCAAAAGGCTGGTAAAAACATCAATCTTGTGGACAAAAAGATCTGCAGAACGGAGGAACTGATTAAGGTGACCCGTCTGTAACTCAGGTTCCAGCACTGTTTGCCAGTCATGTTGCAACGCCAGATAACTCAAGGATGTCCCGGAATCAGCATGCCACTGAACATCTTCACGAATGACAATGCTTTGCAGGCGTTCACCAAGTTCGTCACCCATGGTCTTGATAAACTGTTGACGATTACCTTCTGCAATCTTCCAGCAAATTTGGTAGGTTGCCATCCGCAACGAACCCGACAGATTGATAGCAGCCGCATCATGCTCACTGATCCATGCAATAAATCCGGAACTCAGCGTACTGATCAGGGCGAGCAGAGTGATCATACTGACAGCAAGCCACGCTCTGGCCGGTAATGACTGTTTAAACGGCATCCACATGTTCATCTATCCCTAAAGAGTTGCAACAGAGTTCATTCTGGGTGACTTATTCCGGGCTAACATATTAATAATATGTTTTTTATGCTTATTTTTCCTGAAATGACATACCTCCAAAGTAATAGGATGGTCATTTTTGCCAATTATAGACTTATTTCAACCTTGATCCGGGTCAACTTTTTCCGCCTCTGACTTGATTAGTTTCACGGTATCGAAGTGAGTTGGTAGCAAGTCATGATTTCTGAAACCTCCAGAAAATACGGAATTCTTGCCGTCAGTACCTTTGCTTTTACAATCTGCTTCATGATCTGGATGATGTTTGCCGTACTTGGCATCCCCATAAAACAGATGCTGCACCTCAATGGTGCCCAATTTGGTCTGCTTGCATCCATGCCGGTATTGTCCGGTTCCTTGGCGCGTCTTCCGCTCGGCATGCTTACCGATCGTTTTGGAGGTCGTCCGGTCTTTTTCGTGCTGATGCTGATCTGTATTCCAGCCGTGTTCATGTTGCGCTATGCCCACACCTACAGCCAGTTCCTACAACTTGGATTTATTACTGGATTACTTGGCGGCTCCTTTTCGGTAGGCATTGCTTATGTTTCACACTGGTTTGACCGATCGCAACAAGGCTTTGCCATGGGTATCTTTGGCGCTGGCAACTCAGGAGCTGCCTTGACAAAACTGATAGCACCCATCCTGATTCTGACTTGGGGGTGGCAAAGTGTGCCAGTCATTTATGCGCTGATTCTGAGCGTTACAGCCGCAATATTTGGGTTGATTGCCCAAGCCGAGCCCAGACATGTCAAACAAAACCTTTCGGGTTCAACCCTGACACTTCGCCTGATACTCAGTCCACGCGTACTGCGATATTGCCAGTACTACTCGATTGTCTTTGGCGGCTATGTGGCTCTGGCACTCTGGCTGACCGAATATTACATCGCCCAGTATGGATTCAGCATTCAAGGTGCAGCCCTGCTGGCAGCCTGCTTCTCCCTGCCGGGAGGCATCTTGCGTGCCGTAGGTGGATGGATATCGGATCGCTGTGGGGCACACAGTGTTACATGGTGGGTGATGTGGGTAAGCTGGCTTTGTCTGTTTGTGCTGTCCTATCCACCCACTGATCTGGTCATCCACGGCACAACGGGTGTACTTGCCCTGCATATTGAACTTCATGTGGTGCTGTTCACCGTGTTGATGCTGATGGTCGGTGTGGCCTTTGCCTTCGGCAAGGCTTCGGTCTTCAAGTACATTGCCGATGATTACCCGGAAGATATGGGTATTGTATCCGGGATTGTCGGGTTGGCCGGTGGCTTAGGTGGCTTTGCACTGCCGATTCTTTTTGGCTGGCTCCAGGATCTAACCCGGATCCGCAGTTCCTGCTTCATGCTGTTGTTTGCCATTGTATCGGTTTCCCTGATCGCTCTTTATTTTAGTGAAATTCGTCACACACCACTGCTTGGCCAAATGGGTGTCCATCCTTACCCAACTCAACCTGTTCCAACGACGGAGGAATAATCCATGACCATCAACATGGAAGGTATTGATCTTGCTGCACCGACTGGACCTGTACTTTCGAACTGGCAACCCGAAAATGAGGAATTCTGGCAGATGTACGGGAAATCGATTGCCAACCGCAACCTGTGGATTTCCATTCCGGCCCTGTTGCTGGCTTTCGCTGTATGGATGGTCTGGAGTGCGGTAACCGTGCGTCTGAACAGTGTTGGATTCCATTTCAGTGTCAACCAACTGTTCTGGCTGACCGCTCTTCCAGGCCTGTCCGGAGCAACACTACGAATTTTTTATGCCTTTATCGTTCCTATTGTTGGAGGAAGACGCTGGACGACGTTCAGTACAGCATCACTATTGCTGCCAGCGTTGTGGATGGGTCTGGCGGTGCAGAATATCCATACGACCTATGCTGAATTTGTACTGATTGCTCTGCTTTGTGGATTTGGAGGCGGAAACTTTGCCTCAAGCATGGCCAACATCAGTTTCTTCTTTCCCAAAAAATATCAGGGTACGGCTCTTGGCCTCAATGCTGGTCTAGGCAACCTTGGGGTCTCGGTCGTGCAATTTTTTGTTCCGGTTGTTGTGACCAGCAGTCTGCTTGGGGGATTAGCTGGCGCACCCCAACTCCTCAAAAGTGGTCAACATCTCTGGTTGCAAAATGCAGCCTTCGTCTGGGTACCACCCATCGCTCTGATTACAATTCTGTCCTGGTTACGCATGAATGACATTCATAGTGCACGCTCATCATTTCGGGAACAATCCATCATTTTCAGCAGAAAACACAACTGGCTAATGTGCTGGTTATATACCGCCACCTTTGGCTCCTTCATTGGCTACGCAGCGGCATTTCCCATGCTTGCAAAAATGGAATTTCCTGCAATCGATCCTCTGCGCTATGCATTTCTCGGCCCCTTGCTCGGTGCTCTGGCACGCCCCATGGGTGGATGGATTGCGGATCGACTGGGTGGGGCACGGGTGACGTTCTGGAACTTCATGATCATGACTGCTGCAGTGATCGGGGTTCTGAGTGCATTACCCCATGACGGAGGACAAGGAAACTTTGGCCGTTTTCTCGGGATGTTCCTTGTTCTCTTTATCACCACGGGTATAGGCAACGGTTCAACCTTCCGGATGATTCCAGCCATATTCCGCATACTCAGTGACCGCAGAACTCCTCAGGCATCCGTTGAAGAACGTCAGCGTAATGCTGCACGAGAATCTGCTGCGGTTCTGGGATTCAGCTCGGCAGTAGCTGCCTTTGGTGCTTTTTTTATTCCGAAATCTTTTGGAACTTCCATCAACCTGACTGGAAGTCCTGAAATGGCATTCATGATGTTCATCGTATTTTATCTGAGCTGCATAGCCGTCACTTGGTGGTGGTACGCCAGACCGCATGCAAAAACTCCTTGTTAATTGCAGCCTCACCCAACCTTTCGAGTCATGTAACCGAGGATCAATTCATGAGCAACGTACTGGATACCTTGCGATTTTTTCGAAGAAAGACGGGAACTTTTGCTCAGCAGCATGGTGAAACCCGTCAGGAATCCCGTACCTGGGAAGATGCATATCGCGCCCGCTGGCAGCATGACAAAGTGGTGCGATCGACCCATGGAGTCAACTGTACCGGCTCATGTTCCTGGAAGATCTATGTTAAAAATGGCCTCATTACTTGGGAGACCCAGCAAACCGATTATCCGCGCACACGTCCTGATCTGCCGAACCATGAACCCAGAGGATGTCAGCGTGGTGCCAGCTACAGCTGGTATATCTACAGTGCTAACCGTCTGAAGTATCCCAAGGTACGCACGCATCTGCTGCGGCTCTGGCGCGAGGCACGCACGCATCTGGACCCAGTTCAGGCATGGGCCCATATCGTTGAAAGCAGCACCATATCAAGATCCTACAAGGAAAAACGGGGTCTTGGTGGCTTTGTCCGAGTGGATTGGGATGAGGTCAATGAAATGATCGCCGCGGCTAATGTCCACACAGTACGTCAGTATGGCCCGGATCGGGTGGTTGGGTTTTCACCCATTCCAGCCATGTCCATGGTGAGTTATGCGGCCGGATCACGCTATCTGTCGCTCATCGGGGGGGTATGTCTTAGCTTTTATGACTGGTACTGTGACTTGCCTCCTGCATCCCCGATGATCTGGGGCGAGCAAACCGATGTCCCTGAATCAGCAGACTGGTATAACTCCGGCTACATTATTGCTTGGGGATCGAACGTCCCACAGACCCGAACACCCGATGCGCACTTCTTCACGGAAGTACGATACAAGGGCACCAAAACAGTAGCCATCACTCCCGATTATTCCGAGGTAGCCAAACTAACCGATTTGTGGATCCACCCAAAGCAGGGAACGGATGCAGCCCTGGCTCAGGCATTTTGTCACGTCATCTTCAAGGAATTTCATCTGGAGAATCCCCGCAGCTACGCAACCGATTATCTAAGGCGCTATACCGACATGCCCATGCTGGTCCTCATGGAAGAACACAAGGAATGCCTGCGACCCACGCGGTTCCTGCGTGCCAGTGACCTTGATGATGACCTTGGACAGACCAATAATCCCGAGTGGAAAACCATCGCTTATGATGCCAGAAGCGGGGATCTGGTGTCTGCCTTGGGTTCCATCGGCTACCGTTGGGGTGAAAGCGGCAAATGGAATCTTGAGCAGCGTGAGGGACTGCATGGGCATGACATCGAACTGCAACTTTCGCTGCTCGGTTTTGGCCATAATGTCGTCGATGTTGCATTTCCTTATTTTGGTGGCCAGGCACATCCGTATTTTACGCCGATGGAACTGGATGAAATCCAGATCAGGAAAGTACCCTCTCGGGCAATTACCTGCCGGAATGGCCATACCTTAAGAGTCTGCAGTGTCTATGATCTTTATGCCGCTGGTCTTGGCATCGATCGTGGTCTCGGTGGCAATTACGTCAGTGCGGATTACAACAATGCACAATGCGCGGGAACACCGGCCTGGCAGGAAGCCATCACCGGGGTTGATCGCCATCTAGTGATCCGGATTGCGCGGGAATTTGCCGATAATGCCGATAAGACCCGGGGACGCTCGATGATCATTGTCGGCGCTGCCCTGAACCACTGGTTCCATATGGACATGAATTACCGTGGACTGATCAACATGCTCATGCTTTGTGGCTGCATTGGACAAAGCGGCGGTGGCTGGGCACATTATGTCGGTCAGGAAAAACTGCGGCCGCAATGTGGCTGGTTGCCCCTGGCCTTCGGGCTGGACTGGAGTCGGCCTTCACGGCAGATGAATGGAACCAGTTTCTTTTACAACCATTCATCGCAGTGGCGCCACGAGAAGATGAATGTGCATGAGATCCTGTCTCCGTTGGTGGACAAGCACAGCTATCCGAAACACATGCTCGATTACAATGTTCGGGCAGAGCGGGGGGGCTGGCTCCCGAGTGCACCACAACTGAACCGCAATCCTTTGCAGATCTGCAAGGATGCCCGCAAGACTGGCCTTGAGCCGGTGGACTATACGCTGAAGTCCCTGCAGGACGGTTCACTGCGGTTTGCCTGTGAACAGCCGGATCATCCTGACAATTTCCCCCGGATCATGTTTGTCTGGCGCTCCAACCTTCTTGGCTCCTCTGGAAAAGGGCATGAGTACATGCTCAAGTATCTGCTTGGCGCCTCCCGTCATGGGGTAATGAATGAAGATACGGGCAAAAGGCTGGATCTGATCCCGCAAGAGATTGACTGGCAACCCGAAGGTGCGACCGGCAAGCTGGATCTGGTTGTAACTCTTGACTTCAGGATGTCTTCAACCTGTGTCTATTCCGATATTGTCCTGCCGACGGCTACCTGGTACGAGAAGGATGATATGAATACTTCCGATATGCATCCGTTCATTCATCCTCTATCCGCAGCCATTGACCCAGCCTGGGAAGCACGGTCTGACTGGAACATCTTTAAGGGGATTGCCCAGCGTTTTTCTGAACTGTGCACGGGGTATCTGGGTACAGAAGAAGATCTGGTCACTGTTCCCATGCTGCATGATACCGTCAGTGAGCTTGCCCAGCCCTTCGGCGGACAGGACTGGAAAACTGCCGGTGAACCTCCTATTCCAGGAAAAAATGCTCCACAGATGATGGTGGTGCAACGCGATTACCCCAACACTTTTAAAAAGTTTACCGCACTAGGTCCGTTGCTGGACAGACTTGGCAATGGTGGCAAGGGCGTCCAGTGGAATACAGTCGATGAAGTTGAGTTTCTCAAGGATCTCAACCATCGTGTTGCCGAACCAGGCATAAGTCAAGGCCGGCCTTGCATTGATACCGCCATTGATGCAGCCGAAGTCATTCTCAGTCTTGCCCCTGAAACCAATGGCCATGTCGCAGTCAAGGCCTGGGAATCGCTGTCCCGAATCACCGGGCGTGACCACAGGCATCTGGCAGAAGGCAAGGCGCATGAGTCAATCCGTTTTCGTGACCTTCAGGCCCAGCCGCGCAAGATCATCTCTAGTCCGACCTGGTCAGGACTTGAGGATGAACATGTCAGTTACAACGCTGGCTACACCAATGTGCATGAACTGATTCCATGGAGGACCATCACCGGTCGTCAGCAATTCTATCAGGATCACCCCTGGATGCAGGCCTTTGGCGAGCAACTGATGAGTTACCGCCCCCCGGTCCAGACCCGCTCCATCACCGACGTCCAGAACCGCAAAGGAAATGGCAACCCGGAAATCGTCCTCAACTGGATCACTCCGCATCAGAAGTGGGGGATTCACAGCACGTACACCGATAACCTGCTCATGCTGACTCTGAGCCGGGGTGGACCCATTGTCTGGATTTCTGAAGAAGATGCGCAGAAGGCTGGCATTGAGGACAACGACTGGATCGAATGTTTCAATGCCAATGGCGCCCTGACGGCACGTGCCGTAGTCTCGCAACGGGTCAAATCCGGCATGGTCATGATGTACCACGCCCAAGAACGCATTATCAATGTACCGGGCAGTGAGACGACCGGAACACGGGGTGGGCATCACAATTCCGTAACCCGTATCCTGCTCAAGCCTACACACATGATCGGCGGCTATGCCCAGCAGTCCTGGGGTTTCAATTACTACGGCACCGTTGGCTGCAACCGAGACGAGTTCGTCGTGGTACGCAAAATGAACAAAGTAGACTGGCTCGATGGTTCAGATAATGACGATCTGCCCCAACCTTTGCCTCGCACCCTCAAATAAGGAGCAGAACGTGAAAATTCGATCGCAAGTCGGCATGGTCCTCAATCTGGACAAATGTATTGGCTGCCATACCTGTTCAGTAACATGCAAAAACGTATGGACCAGTCGTGAGGGTGTGGAATATGCCTGGTTTAACAATGTGGAAACAAAACCTGGAGTTGGCTATCCGCATGAATGGGAAAACCAGGAACGCTGGAAAGGTGGCTGGATTCGACATGAAGATGGCTCAATCACACCCCGTATTGGAGGAAAATTCCGGGTACTGGCGAATATTTTTGCCAATCCCGACCTCCCTGAAATCGACGACTACTACGAACCCTTCGATTTTGATTACCAGCATCTGCATACCGCCCCGGAAGTAGCACATCAACCTGTGGCACGTCCCCGTTCCGCCCTGACCGGTCAACGTATGGAAAAGATTAATGGCGGACCGAACTGGGAAGAAATTCTGGGCAGTGAATTCTCCAAGCGCCGCAAGGATGCCAATTTTGAGAACGTTCAGGCCGACATGTACGGTGCCTATGAACATACCTTCATGATGTATCTGCCCCGATTATGTGAACACTGCCTCAATCCTGCATGTGTGGCTTCCTGCCCAAGCGGCGCCATCTACAAGCGCGAAGAAGATGGCATCGTCCTAATTGATCAGGATAAGTGCCGCGGCTGGCGCATGTGCATCAGTGGTTGTCCCTATAAAAAAATCTATTTCAACTGGAAAAGTGGCAAATCTGAAAAGTGCATTTTCTGTTACCCACGCATTGAGGCCGGAATGCCTACCGTCTGCTCAGAAACCTGTGTTGGCCGTATCCGCTATCTGGGCGTACTGCTTTACGATGCCGACCGCATTCACGAGGTAGCCAGTACCCTGAAGGAAACTGATCTTTACAAGGAACAGCTCTCTGTGTTTCTGAACCCGCACGACCCTGAGGTCATTGCCCAGGCCCGCAAAGATGGCATTGATGAGTCCACATTGACTGCGGCCCGAAATTCACCGGTCTATAAACTGGCCATGGACTGGAAACTGGCACTACCGCTTCATCCTGAATACCGGACTCTGCCAATGGTCTGGTATGTGCCACCCCTGTCACCTATTCAGAATGCGGCGGCCAAGGGAGACATGGGGATGCAAGGGGTCCTACCGGATGTCGATAGCCTGAGGATTCCCATGCGCTATCTCGCCAACCTGCTGACCGCTGGCGATGAGGAACCTGTACGTATGGCACTGAAGCGGCTGCTGGCGATGCGTTACTTCAAGCGTGCCCAGCACGTCGATGGGATTGAAGACCTGTCTGTGCTGGATGAAGTTGGACTTAGTCTAGCCCAAGTTGAAGAGATGTACCGCTATCTGGCCATTGCTAATTATGAAGACCGCTTTGTTATTCCCAGTGCACACCGCGAAGAGGCGTTGAGTGATGCCTTTGCAGAACGTGGCGGCTGTGGATTCAGTTTCGGAAATGGTTGTAGTGGGGAAGGGGATGCTCACCTGTTTGGCGCACGCAAGACCAATCAGCGCAACATCATCCGGACGGTCCAACTCGGTGGAGATCAATCATGAACCCGCTCAGCCTGATATCCATGCTTCTTGATTACCCTACCGAAGCACTCAGAACTTACGTCAAAACGAACCGGCTGGTGCAGTACTCGCCAACTGCTCTGATTCAGGAACTTGAACAACTTTTTAGCAGGCTTGAGCAGGAAGATCTGCTGGCGGTTCAGGAGTCCTGGGAAAACACCTTTGATCAGGGACGGCAAAGCTCCCTGCTTATTTACGAACATGTCCACGGTGAATCACGCGACCGTGGACAGGCTATGGTCGATCTGCTCAGTCAGTATGAGGCAGATGGATTTGAGTTCTGCGGACGGGAATTACCTGATTATCTCCCTGTTTATCTTGAATATCTATCCTGTCTTAACGCTGAAGCAATACAACATGGCCTTAAGGCCGTCGAGCCTGTCCTTATCCGCATCGGACAGCAATTAAACCAAGTGCAGTCCCCATACCGAGTCTGTTTTGAATGGCTTCTCGTCCTGGCCGGCGTCGCCAAAGTGGAGTTCAAGGATCAACCTGATCCGACTCCACAAGTGTCCATGAGGGAACTTCTGGAACGTCTTGATACCGAATGGGCTGAAGCTGATGCCTTTTCAGCGCCTGATGCTACAGCATCCTGCCGCCCAAACCAGCCACCCACTCTGGATGTTCCGGTGCATTGGGTTGGATTTCAGAACACATCCATACCCATCACCCCAATGAGCATAACTCACAGCAAACAGGAGCCCTGAATGAACAACCTTAGCCTGTCTAATCCAGATTTTCTGCTTTTTGGTATTTATCCCTATCTGGCGCTGACGATCTGTCTGCTGGGGTCCTGGGTCCGATACGATCTGGCACCCTATACCTGGAAAGCACAATCCAGCCAGTTGCTGCGCCGAGGGCAAATGCGCCTTGCAAGTAATATGTTTCATATCGGAATTATCTTCGTTCTCTGCGGTCATTTTGTGGGATTGTTGACGCCGCATGTCTTATACGAACACCTGATCAGTGCTCCGCAAAAGCAGATGCTGGCAATGGTATCGGGTGGGGGATTTGGGTTGATTTGTCTTGTTGGATTACTCATGCTTCTTTGTCGTCGGCTCATGGATGCACGTGTCCGGGCTAGCTCTGGCATTTCCGACACTGCCATTCTCTTTGTCTTGCTGACCCAGTTACTGCTGGGACTTTCGACCATCATCGTCTCTTCACAGCATCTGGATGGCTCGGAAATGCTGCTGCTTGCAAATTGGGCACAAGCGCTTGCAAGCTTTCATCCCCAAATGGCAACCCAGTATGTCGTTCCCGTCCCTATCCTGTTCAAAGTGCATATTTTGCTTGGACTGAGCCTGTTCATCCTGTTTCCATTTACCCGTTTGGTCCATATCGCCAGTGTTCCTGTCTGGTACTTCGGGCGCAAATACCAGATTGTTCGCCAGCGTTGAGGTAACGACATGCACGCGCAATCAACGGACCGTATCAAGGTAATCGGCATCGAAGTAAACGGCATCCTGATCGAACCTGAGGATATTGCCCGCGAGATGCAATATCAGCCAGCTGCTGATCAGCATCTAGCCTGGAAGCGTTCAGCACAGGCCCTTCTGGTCCGACAAGTTCTGTTGCAAAAGGCCCATCAATGCGACCTTATCCCACAGCAGCAACCCGGCTTGGATGCTGATGAGGCACTCATCCAGGCACTCCTTGCAAAGGAATGCATGATTGCCGATCCTGACGAGTCGGCGGTGCGCCAGCACTACGAAACTCATATTAATCGCTACCGGACGTATCCGCTTATTGTGGTGCGTCATATCGTCCTGATCTGCACCGATCTGCATATCGAATCCGAACGAGACCGGCTGATGCTGCAGGCACAGGAATTAATCCTGCAACATGCATCCGGCAAAGCTTTCGAGGATCTGGCCCGTCAGCATTCGGCTTGTCCAACCGCGACACAGGGCGGACTGATAGGTCCGATTAAGCCTGGCATGATGCCCATCAACTTCGAACGAACCCTACGCAATCACCCCACTGGTCTGGTTGCTGAACCTATCTGGACTCATGCTGGTTTGCACCTGGTCCATATCGATGAACGAATTGATGGCGAACGGTTGCCATTTGAACAGGTACGCGAACACATTCACACCCGGCTACGCCAACAGCAAGGACACAAACGTGTTGCCAACTACATTGGCGAACAGATCGCAGCGGCACGCATCAGGAACATCCCATTCTCAGAGCCAAAGTCATGATGAATCCACAAACACTCAGCGATAATTTTGGCCGAAACATTGACTATCTGCGCATATCGGTAACGGATCGCTGCGATTTGCGCTGTGTGTACTGCATGCCGGCGAAGATGCGTTTTACCCCACGATCAGAGGTTCTGTCGATTGAAGAAATTCTGCGACTTGGTCACATCTTTACGTCCCTCGGAGTCCGTAAAATTCGGATCACAGGAGGTGAGCCGCTCGTCCGTGAAGGCATTGACAAGCTATGTTTGGGGTTGTCTCGGATGAACAGTCTTCGGGAACTGGTCCTGACGACCAATGGCTCACGACTGCAGCAATGGGCCAAACCTCTGGCAGATTCAGGTGTACAACGACTGAATATCAGTCTCGATAGCCTGAGACCGGAACGATTTCGGGCCATGACTCGGGTAGGCAATCTAATGGATGTACTTAAGGGTATTGAGACGGCCCAGCAGGCCGGATTTGAACGCATCAAACTCAACAGTATTGTGATGAAAGGATGGAATGATGATGAAGTGCTTGATTTGGTTCAATTTGCGGTAAATGAAGGTGTCGATCTCAGCTTTATTGAAGAAATGCCAATGGGCGCAGTCGAAGGAAACCGAGTTATCCGGCAGATGAGCAATGATGTCATCCGTAAAATCATTGCCACCCGCTACACGCTGATAGATTCCCTGGAACAGAGTGGAGGGCCATCACGCTATGTCCGTATGGCTCAGTACCCAAAGCTGCGTATTGGCTTCATCAGTCCACACTCAAACCCGTTTTGTGCTCAGTGCAATCGGGTTCGACTCACGGCGACTGGACGGCTACTGCTGTGCCTGGCTCATGAACAGTCCATCGATCTGCGCCAGAAACTTCGAACACCCGGACAGAGTGACAGTCTGCTCCAGGCGGCTATCCAAGATTCCATGCAACTGAAACCACGCAGCCATCTCTTTTCGACAACGGAAGAAGTAGTCAGCTGGCGAAACATGAATGCTACAGGAGGGTAGCAGCTCAACATCATGCAATAACATACATGTCATCAAGGGAGCATAAAATGAATACAGCACTCAAAAGCAATACATTAGCATGGGTCATCCGTTCACTGATTGTATGTGGGACAATAGTGGGGGATGCTCATGCCGATGTTCTAACCGATGCACTTGCACAAGGTCATGCCTACGCCGATCTGCGCTACCGAATGGAGTCCGTCAGTCAGGATAACAGCTTTAAGGATGCACGGGCATCGACCGCACGGTTGCAGGCCGGCTATGAATCCGGTGCCATAGATGGATTTTTTGCCAATGCCGGGGTACAGAGCGTCGGGGTCGTCGGTCAGGACTTTTATAACAGCACCCGCAACGGCCTAAGTTCTTATGCCACAGTTGCTGACCCGGCCATGACCGAAGTCGACCAGCTCTTCTTGGGTTATCGCGGCCTGCCCGACACCCAGATCCGCTACGGCAGACAACGGCTTCAGCTCGACAACGAACGCTACATTGGCAATGTCGGCTGGCGACAGATCGAACAGACCTACGATGCAACCAGTATGGTCAATCAGAGCATTCCTCATACGACCATTACCGCAGCCTATCTATACCGGGTACACCGGGTGTTTGGCGATGCAGCCGGAACACCACCGGGGGTCTTTCAATCCCGTTCACCGCTGCTAAATATCGCCTATACTGGGCTAGCGCACAACAAGCTGGTTGCCTACAGTTATCTGATCGATCTGCAGAACATCGCGTCGACACAGTTACCAGCCTACGAATCAACTCGAAACAATGGGCTGCGTCTGACCGGCAGCGCAGGACTTGGCTCTCAGGGATTAACACTGAACTACACCGCCGAAGCTGCGTTACAGAGTAACGGTCTGCAGAATCCACAACACGATTTGATCCACTATAACCATTATCAACTGGGCTTAAAGGATGACGGGTATCAATGGTTGCTGGCTCGTGAACAACTGGGTAGTAACGGACAGCACGCATTCCAAACACCTCTGGCAACACTGCATGCCTTTAACGGTTGGGCCGACATGTTCCTGCAAACTCCGGTCAATGGTTTGATTGATCAATACACCTCACTTAGTGCCACCATTGCACAAGCTCCTGTTTCGGTCATTTACCACGATTTCCGGTCCGATCAGGGCGATGTACGGTACGGCACAGAAATTGACACACAAGTCACCTACAACTTTGCCAGTCATTATGTGGTCGGTGCAGCATTAGGTGCCTACCACAGCATCAATACGCTTAGGGCAACACCCTATGCCCCAGCGACCCCTTCGACAACAAAAGGATGGATATGGATGGAAGCAAAAATCTGAGCCAAAACAGGCATCTGAACCACCTGTTTTTGCGCGATGGGCGGCTCCTGTCAATGGCCATCCAATTTATAATTGGGTGGAGGGGGGTGCGCCCAGCGCGTAGCGGCGGTTAGTTTTCAAGTCGTGCCTGTGAACGGAGAATCCAAGGTATCGATCACAGAAAATGGCTGAGCGACCATACATATTTCAGAGATAACTGAGAGCAGAAGTATTTTGCGCTAATGTGGCGACCACAATGCCTTCAGCGAGGGTATTATGGTCATCCTCGGGGTGCGTGAATGATCCAATACTCCAGGATTGAGGTTGTTGGTTGATGTGACGGATCAAGAATTGATGGGTTTGTACATCAGGGGGTGTCACAAACCAAAAACTATCTGAGTGATCAAGTTGAAGCGGGGCAATCTTTTGAGATTCAGTGAAGCCAACCACATAAATCGATGATATGTTGGCAGGATCCAGGTACAGGCGAAGTCGATACTCTTTGGCCAGCATCAATAATTCTTCTCCTAAGATGCAACGATGCAGGCGGATCATGCCTTTTGGGAATGCATGTACTTCGCCCAAATGATAAACGGGTACATCAGAGACTGCTTGGTGTGAGCCTTCACCAACATCCAACATTTGTTGGAATACCGACCAAGCTAATTTTATTTCTGCTTCTTGTTTCGATTGAGATTTTTCTTTAGTAGCGAACTGTGTGGGTCTTTCAAGCGTACCTGTTACTTTGGGAAGAATTAACTCCGTGGTATCCACTTGCATGTGTTGCCGTAACCAATCCATCCAGTCCGAAAAGTGATCCGGGCGGGCTTGCAGTACTATTTCATCATCTTTGGTTTTATGGACGATCAGTTTGGGATCGAGTCGCATGCCCCAAAATTCATTAGCTGCCGATAAAGGATCACTCTTAACCCCAAGCTTTATCAATAGCTCACTATAACGCATTGGAATATAGCCAAAAGTCTTCGGTGTACGAATCTGTCTGATTTCTTCGCGAGCCATAGCGAACATGTTTGCAGACAAAGAAAGCATAATCGTTAATTGATTGCTCTTTAGACACATTCGCACCACATCACGATCAGGGATATCTGCCGTCATCAGCAATTCTGCTTCTAGATGGCCTAGGTCAAAAAGCTGAAAGGCACTCAAAAGTGCCCTGAATTTCTTGGGCGATGTAACTTCCCATACATACAAACCCGGCTGGAGCGTCAGTTTGATTGATTTACACAATTCAGGGCGAGTTGGGAACGAATCAATCCCCATCCATTTAAGAAATTCGATATAGCGTTCTTTCCCTAAAGTAAGTCGGCCTGCCAGAACACCAAAGAGGTTTACGCGATTGCATTTGAACGCCTGCGCCAATTTGGCAATCGAGAGTGGTGATAGATCAACGAGTGATCGCACCCAAGTGACATCTGTGTCATAAATCTGTGTATCACTGTTCATACTACACGCCATAAAAAAATTGCGTTTTAAATGTTAGCATAGAACTGGGATCGGGTCTTGCCATTCGACATCGAGGCAGGAAACGTGTCTTCGGTCAGCAATCTGTGAAATGTGTTCTGATAATTTATATATTTTCTATGGCACCAGTGCTTTCATTTAACATAATATACATTATACGAACTCATAGATCCAGATTACATGCTCTGACTTCACGGGTATTCCTTGATGTCTTATTTGCTTGTTTGGGATTATTTGCTTTGAACATGATGACTGCAGTGCCTGGGACACGCTCTGCAAGGTCGTACATTGATCCGAAGCGAAGTTAAGCGCTTTCGAAAAAGTGTCCTGAGTCAATGGGACTTGATGATCCTGCATGTACAGATGCGCCATCAAGGTAAATGCTTCATCTTGATCGTGGTGATCGTCAAGAAGTCTGTACAATGCCGATCGTGCCGCCTGACGGTATCCTTACCCAAGTGCAATCCTTCCAAGCCCCAGCAAAGCACTAAGATCATGATCATTTACAGACAATATGGAGGGTTTTAGCGTAGGTGAATAGGATGGGTTGCATATTCAGAATCGTAAATGTGTACTAGAATTCGAGGTACGCGATCTTCTGTGGATGTCCTTTGTGTCCTTCTCCGAATCAAAAAAAAGCCTTAGGCTTCTTTTACAGTGGCGAGTAACAGCCATTACCGTACTGCTTGGAATTCTGGCTCTTGGCATAGGTTTTCGTGTCGTCTATCAGCATTCACGCGAGGCCTCTTTTGCTGAGATCGATCAGAACTTTCTGGCGATTCGAGACACCGCCTCGATTGCTGTTTATACTAAAAACAAGGTTCTGGCTGATGAAGCGGTTCATGTTCTTATTAATAATCCATTGATTTGTAATGCTAAAATTCAAGATGATCAAGATGTCTTCAGACGAATTGCCTTAAAAAGCGAACATTGCAGTCAGCAGAAGCTCTATAAAGTCCCCTCACCTTTTGCCTCTGATCAACAGATCGGTCAGATTCAAGTAGGAATTAATCAGTCTCTTGTTGAGGACCGTGCACTTCGAACTGCCCGCCTCATTTCAATTATGATGCTGCTAGTTTTGCTTGGCTCCAGTGTTTCACTGGCACTTGCCAGTCAATCGCTATTGACTCGCCCCCTCACGGAACTTGCTCATACCATTCATTCGCTCAAGCCAGGTACATCGCTGCGCCTGCACGTCCCCAAAGTGCATGATGCCACTGAGCTTGGAGCACTGGTTTCAGACATCAACCGCCTGCTCAAAACGGTTGAAGATACCTTACAGGAAGAGCGTACTCTTCGAACCTTTATTCACGCGCTGCAACAGCAGTATCAGTCGATCTTCGACCAGGCTCGTACCGGTATTGCTTTAATTGATGAGACCGGACGATGCATGCTGGCGAACCCGGCGTTTGCACAGATGCTCTATCTGGATTTTCATCCTGAAGGTCCGTTCTGTATGCCCCCCCAATGGCTAAACAAATATTTCAATTCAGAAAGTCCCTTGGTTTCGCTCATGGAGCGTGCACGAAGCAGCATGGAAATCCATTCAAAGGACATCGCCTTAAAATCATCAGATGATGATCCCATCTGGCTTAATGTGTCTGTTTCAACCCATATCACGGAGGACCCATCTATTCATGCTTTGACACCTTACCGTATGCTTGAATGTATTCTTATCGACATATCAGAACGCAAGCGTGAAGAGGAAGAACATCGTTTCAAGGCCAAGCATGATCAATTGACGGGTTTAATGAACCGTGCGGGTGGTGAGACAGCCATTCTTGATCACCTGCGCAGTCACCTTGAACCACCTCGTGGTGCCATTTTGGTCATGGATCTGGATCGATTTAAGGAAATCAACGATACCTATGGCCATGCCTTGGGTGATGTTGTTCTTATTAAAACAGCTGAACGTCTTAAAGAAGTGCTGCGCTCTATTGACGTTGTCGCCCGAATGGGGGGCGATGAATTTCTAATCGGCCTGTTTCACATGGATGCCATCAGTGCCATTCCCGTGATTCTTGATCGACTCCTCGCCTCTCTGACATCGCCTATCAAGCTCAATGATGGAATCGAAGATTGGGTGGGTGCATCCATCGGTGTCTGTGTGATTCCTGAATCTGATTCTTATGAACTGGCAACCTTGCTCAAATTGGCTGATGAAGCAATGTACCGGGTCAAACGCGCCGGAAAATGTGGGTACTGCATTCATAATCATTCCTCATATTCAGAGGTTTATCTCTATCAGAGGAATAATCACCATTAAAATGGACTTTTTTTGTAAACTCTACAGCATTTTATTGCTCACAATGCTGACGAATACAAGCTCATGGGCTGATGATTTTCTTCCTGCTTCTGTAAGTATTCATGGATTTTCAACGCTGGGTGTCGCCTGGCTCAATCAGCCCGGCGTTGTTTTGCAACGTGATTTGGGCAATCAACTGGGTATCACGCAAAAAGGCAACCCTTTGGATGCCGACTCGCGCCTAGGCCTTCAAGTCAACTGGCAGATCAATCCCCATTGGTCGACAACGGTCCAGGCGGTTGATGCTCCTCGTGTTGTGCAGAATGCCAACAACGTCTTTCCTTGGGCTTTTATAAAATATCAGGTCAGTAATGACATCTATCTGCGTGCAGGCAGGATTGGAGTTTATTCCTTTGCCTTGTCTGACCAGCGTAATGTCGGTTATGTGTATCCTTGGGTACGTCCTCCTGAAGAGTTTTATGGATTTATGCCCATGTACTCGATGACTGGAGTTGATTCAGGGTGGCATCATGATTTTGATCTTGACCGGAGTATTGATGTACGTGCATTTCTTGCCCGCTCTGAATCCGACTATTCATCGGCTTCGGGAACAGGAACGGAATCATTTACTTTAAAATTATCCCCCTTGCTGGGGGGCAATATCGTTGTGAATCTGGGCAACCTCATAGCCCGCCTTTCCTACGTAACGACAAAAATTGACTCGACCTTTCCTGGACTTGATTCGGTCGTGCAACTCTCCCAACAACTTCTGCCGGTATACCCTACGCTGGCTGAACTGCCAGGAGCAGCCGATTTCTACAATACACGCATGTCTTTTTATGACGCCAGTATGAACTATGATAATGGGCATATCATGGCGCTGGCAGAAGTAGCCTATACCGATTTCCAGAGCCATTTTAAACCAAGTATGGAAACAGGCTATCTGACGCTTGGTTACCATTGCTCCTCCAAGATTTTGCCTTACCTGACCTACTCGCGTGTTCGACCTGCACGCAGTACCTTTCAGATCAGCCCAAGTGCCATGCCTGCGGGCATGGACTACCTGCCTGCCAAAATATCTGCGGCCTATGCAGAAGGAGCCTCTATCCAAAATATTTTCAATGCATATTATTTTGCCGCGCTACAAGAGAATCAGCAGACTTTAAGTTTTGGTGTACGCTGGGACTTTTATCCACGCATGGATCTTAAAGCCCAGATCGATCGCACCCGGGTCTTTAGTGGTGGATATCTGCTCTGGCAAATACCTTCAAACAGCACTATTGATCCATCCGGAGTTACGATTTGGTCCTTGGCATGGGATACGGTGTTCTGATCATGAAAACATCCATCCTTAATCGCCTGCTCCTAACCTTCATGTCCTCATTAATTCTATTCAGTTCAGCGCAACCCACTCATCATGACCTTGTCGTTATTGTCAACGCACACAGCCCCTTGTCACATCTCAGCCGTGATGAAATTGCCCAGATCTATACCGCACGCATAAGTCTTCTGGCTGATGGAACTCGTCCAGTCGCCCTTGATCTGCAGAATAATCCGGATGTTCGGTATCAATTCTACGCGGACCTCCTGCATACCAGTCCGGAACGGTTTGATGCGTTTTGGGCTCGCCTGCTCTTTACGGGCTTAGCAACACCACCTAAGCGACTTAATCAAGAAGCTACAGTTATGGAGCAAGTCCTGCAGAATGATCATGCGATCGGTTTTGTCACCGATGACTTTGCTCATTCCGATCGGTTGCACATTCTCATGCGCTGGCCAATCACCCATTAATACCGCCGATCGATTTAAGCTCGGCATGAACTCAAAACACAATTGTGATTTAGAAGCACTGGCATCTATCAAAATCTGAACTAGAATTTGTTCAGTTGAAATTACTGTGTATTTGCTCTGGCTCATGATTTTTTTATTAACGCATTTATTACAAGTTCTTAAAAATCACGCTGAACGCCAGCAGCGATTTCGTTTTCTGTCGCTTGTCCTGTTTTGTTTTGTTTTTCCAAGTTCTTGGGCTGACTCACTCTTGCCTGATTCGTTGAGTATTCACGGATTTTCAACGCTGGGTACGGCATGGCTTAATGAGCCGGGTGTTGTTCTTGAGCGTGATTTAGGGAATCAACTGGGAATTTCCCAAAAAGGTAACCCTTTGGATGCCGATTCGCGACTGGGTATTCAGGCTGACTGGCAGATCAATGCACGTTGGTCCACCACGATTCAGGCCGTTGAAGCTCCTCGTGTTGTCCAGAACGCCAATAATGCAATCCCTTGGGCTTTTGTGAAATACCAGATTAACAATGACACCTACCTGCGCGCTGGACGTATGGGTGTTTATGCATTTGCTCTTTCAGACCAACGCAATGTTGGCTACGTCTACCCTTGGGTCCGCCCGCCGGAAGAGTTTTACGGATTTATGCCGATTTACTCAATGACCGGTGTGGATTCAGGCTGGCACCATGATTTTAATTTTGAACGAAGCATTGATGTTCGCGCATTTGTTGCCCGCTCGGATTCAAGCTATTTTTTGCCCGACTCAGTCACGGGAACCGATTCATTTACCCTGAAGTTATCTCCCTTGCTGGGAAGTACCATTGTCATGAATCAGGGGAATCTTACAGCACGCCTCGCCTATATGACCATGAAAGTCGGCTCGACGTTCCCAGGTTTGGAATCGGTGCTTCAGCAATCTCAGCAGGTTGTCCCTGTGTACCCCTCCTTGGCAGGCCTGCCCGGACAAGCCGATATTCTTAATTCACGGGTATCCTTTTATGACAGCAGCATGAACTATGATAATGGGCATATCATGTTTATGGCGGAAGCGGCCTATACGGATTTCCAAAGTCACTTCAAGCCAAGCATGGAAACCGGGTATCTAACCATTGGTTATCACGTCTCACCCAAAGTTTTGCCTTATCTGACCTACGCACGTGTTCGACCTGCACGCAGTACCTTCTTTGTCAATTCAAGTGCTCCACCCGCTGGACTGGCTTATTTACCTCCTTCATCACCACTGCGTCCCCAAGCAACTGCTGCCTATGCTGAAGGATCTTATCTGAAGAATGCCTTTAACTCATACTATTTTGGCGTACTCCAGGAAAATCAGCAGACTTTAAGTCTTGGTGTACGTTGGGACTTTTATCCACGCATGGATCTTAAAGCCCAGGTTGATCGTACGCGGGTCTTTGATGGGGGATATCAACTTTGGCAAATACCTGCGAACAGTTTCGTTGACCCCTCGGGTGTGACGGTCTGGTCGTTGGCATGGGATACGGTGTTTTGATCATGAAAACATCCATCCTAAACCGCCTGCTGAATGTTTTGATCCTGACTTGGATGCTCACATTGGTTCTGTTCAGTAATGCAGAACCGGAACATCATGATATCGTGGTCATTGTCAACGCCCACAGCCCATTAACACATCTCAGTCGTGATGAGATTGCTCAAGTCTATACTGCACGCATGAGTCTGCTCGCTGATGGAACACGCCCCGTTGCCCTTGACCTGCAGAATAATCCCAATATACGCAATCACTTCTACGCTAATCTTCTCCATACAAGCTCAGAACGATTTGATGCTTTTTGGGCGCGCCTGCTCTTCACAGGACTAGCCACACCACCCAAGCTTCTGAGCAGCCAAGACCAGGTCGTCAATGAAGTACTGCAGAATGACCACGCTATTGGTTTTGTAACCGATGACCACGTTAAATCGCCGAACATCCATGTACTGGCGCGCTGGCCGCAATAAAGGATTGCTGGCTCTAACAAACCACTGCATTAAATACCTTAGCTTGCTGTGTTATTCGCCTTTAGTGGCAGAATTTCTGCGCGAACCGTTTTTGCAAGGCCCATGAACGGTGTTGATGTAGCAGCTTGATAATCCCAATGAGCAACAAGACGGCCCGATTCTGTGCGAGACCAGCGGATTTTGATCATAGTAACCTCCCAAAAGGTGCAACCAGACCATCAAAGCATTTCTGCTTCTCTAAATTGAGCATACACCTATTCAGCCATCAAGCAAATCTGGAAGACACAATCTGCGAGATTACGCACAAAAAATGCATTTCAAACAGTTCCAAGGCTCCAGTTCGTGCTTCCGCTTTGGAGCATATACTTGTCGCCTTGTGGGGTTGAGCACAACGAGACCCACTCAACCATTCGATAAAAGGCATTACGATGAATGCGTGCATGCAATCCAGCACGTATGAGAATATAGGGTGATGGCTCACCTGTGACAGGGTCTGTTGTCAGCCATAAGGGATGATCCTGATCTACAATCACTTCATCTTCAGTAGCTGTGCGCACATGCAACCATGGAGGAAGGCCGTCCTGATGATCGACCTGTTCCACATCAACAACCAGCAATGGAGCGTCCTCAACCATAATGGTAACTTTCTCGACAGGAGTTACCAGAACATAGGAGCCGTCCTCTTCCAGACGCAGGATTCGGGAAAAGAGTCGCACCATATTGGCCCGTTCGATCTTTCGGCCTTCATGCCACCAACTGCCATCCCTGCGGATCACAAGATTCATGGTACCGCAATGTTTAGGGTGCCATAAATGAACGGGCGGGTAGCCAGCAGGATTAATGCCGGAGTGCTGTTCAGCAAGTTTCATGAAATTTTCAGACATAAGAACCTCGCCGTAGAGAATATGGGAATCATAGGCTCAAAAAAAAGGGTGACCTGTCGGTCAAGCAATTGGTTTATGACAACAATATTCATATACTAGGCAACGATTCGCCCAGTTTAGCAAATAAGGAGTACCTCGGTGGAAAGAGAATCGATGGAGTTTGATGTCGTCATCGTCGGTGGCGGCCCCGCAGGACTTTCTGCAGCAATCCGTCTTCGTCAACTCAGTCAGGAGTCAGGCCAGGATATTTCTGTTTGTGTCGTGGAGAAAGGCTCGGAATTTGGAGCACATATCCTTTCTGGAGCCGTACTTGAACCAAGGGCTTTAAATGAACTTTTTCCTGACTGGAAGAACCTTAAGGCTCCGTTGCATACACCTGTGACCCAGGATGAGGTTCTGTTTCTTCTTAATGCAGAAAAATCCATTACCCCACCGGCATGGTCCATTCCGAAACCGATGCATAATGAGGGCAATTACATTGTTAGTCTTGGGAATGTTGTGCGCTGGCTGGCAGAACAGGCTGAAGCCCTTGAGGTCAACCTGTTTCCAGGCTTTGCAGCAAGCAGCATCCTTTACGATGAAGATGGTGCCGTCAAAGGTGTTTTAACGGGCGACATGGGCGTTGGTCGTGATGGCCAGCCGAAGTCCTCATTTACCCCCGGTTATGAGTTGCATGCCAAATACACCATTTTTGCTGAAGGTTGCCGCGGTCATCTTGGCAAGGAACTGATTCGTCGCTTTGATCTCGATAAGGATTCAGATTGCCAGCATTACGGCATTGGCATCAAAGAACTCTGGGATATTAATCCGGGCAAACACAAACCGGGTCTGGTGATTCATGGTGCCGGCTGGCCACTCACCGAATCGGGCAGCACCGGTGGATTTTTCCTGTACCATGCCGAAAATAATCAGGTTGCTCTTGGCTTGATCACCGACCTGTCCTACCACAACCCTTATATGTCTCCGTTTGATGAGATGCAGCGCTGGAAACAGCACCCTGCTATTCGAGCCTGTCTTGAAGGCGGCAAACGTGTTGCTTACGGTGCTCGTGCCATTGTCAAAGGGGGCCTGAACTCCCTCCCCAAAACCAGTTTCCCAGGCGGCTGTCTGGTTGGTGATGATGCTGGATTCCTGAATTTTTCGAAAATTAAGGGCACGCATACCGCCATGAAGTCGGGCATGCTCTGTGCCGAGGCTATCACCAAACAGCTGATGAGTAGCCACCCTGCCCGTACTCCGGATTATGATTTGGAATTCAAGGCCTCTTGGCTTTATGATGAGCTTTATCGTTCAAGAAACTTTGGGCCCGCCATGCATCGTATGGGAACATTCATGGGTGCTGCCTTTAATTTTGTTGACCAAAATCTGTTTGCAGGCAAGATTCCGGTTACCCTGCATGATACAACACCAGATTACGCAACGCTTGATCTGGCCAGCCAGAGCAAGGTGATTGCCTATCCCAAGCCTGACGGAAAAATCAGTTTCGATAAATTATCTTCGGTCTTTCTGTCCAATACCAACCATGAAGAAGATCAACCCTGCCATCTAACCCTGCGTAATGCGGATGTTCCCATCAAGAAGAATCTACCTCTTTTTGCAGAACCAGCACAACGCTACTGCCCTGCAGGGGTGTATGAAGTGATTCAAGAAGCGGATGGACACAACCGTTTTCAAATTAACGCCCAGAACTGTGTCCACTGCAAAACCTGCGATATCAAGGACCCTGCCCAGAATATCAACTGGATCGTTCCAGAAGGTGGCGGAGGCCCGAATTACCCGAATATGTAACACGCCACCACATGAGAGGGTCGCCCAAAGCGGCCCTCTTTATCTTCATGCAGAAAACAGATTAATATTCTATAGTTCTCTGTAGATGTCGTATTGAAAACGCCTCTCATTAACCCTAGGTTGTATTGCATGTCGCGCAGATTACCCGGAGGCCATCCATGTCGCTGAAATCAAAGCTGTGGTTCATGTATCTGCTCACAATCACATTTTTGGGCATGGTTACAATGCTTTTGCTTGGGCAACACCGTGATATCCTGCTTAAAGATCGAAAACTTGAAACCCAATATTTGGTCGATGCTGCGGTCAGCACCTTGTCGATGTATCAGACCGAGGTTCAGCATGGATCTTTAACGCTTGCCCAAGCGCAGCAACAAGCGGCTCATGTGATCGGGGCGATGCGCTACGATGGCAACAATTACCTCTGGATCAATGATGCCCATTACCGGATGGTTATGCATCCGATCAAACCGGAACTGAATGGTCAAAGTTGTAGCCATTTAGTTTTTTGTCAAAAAGAGGTTAAGGTTCTCGGTCAGCCTGAACAAGCAGGGTTTATCGAATACACTTGGCCCAAGCCTGGCATGGACGAACCTCAGCCCAAGATTTCGTATGTCAAATTATTCAAACCTTGGGGATGGATTGTGGGGACCGGAACCTATGTTGATGATGTAAATCACCTTTATACTCAGTATGTGCTGACATATGGGACTGGGGTACTTTTCTTTGCCGGATTGATCGGTTTTCTGAAGTTTCTGATTATCCGTAATGCGACAGGGCGTTTGGAACTCTTTGGAAGTATCATACAACGCATCGGAGCCGAACGTGATCTTAGCGTCCGTGTCCCTGAACGGGGGCACGATGAAATCAATGTCATGGGCATCCAGCTCAATGTTATGCTCTCGCATCTCAACGCTGCTTTTGTGGTCGTTGTGCAACGCGCCCAGGAGCTTTCCTTAGCAGCGCAGCAATTGATCGTGGCAACTAAATCCATTTTGAACAGTACCCATGAACAACAGGATGCTGCCGCTGCCATGGCTGCAGCTGTGGAGGAAGTCACTGTCAGTATCGGTCACATTGCCGAGCATGCTGAATCCGCCCAAACCATGGCACAACAATCCGGTAAACAGGCAACTGAGGGAGGCGGTGTCATTCAGGATGTTGTTGGTGACGTTCGTCAGATCGCTGTGGTCATTGACTCCCTTTCCTCTGTTCTTGAAGAACTTGGTCAAGCCTCAGGAAAAGTATCCTCCGTCATCCACGTGATTGGTGATGTTGCAGATCAAACCAATCTGCTTGCCCTGAATGCCGCCATTGAGGCTGCACGCGCGGGTGATCAGGGACGAGGCTTTGCTGTTGTCGCTGAAGAAGTTCGTCATCTGGCACAAAGAACCAGTCAGTCAACCCAGGAAATTGCCCAGATTGTCCAATCGATCCAGGGAGGCGCTAGTAAGTCATCCATCAGCATGCATGATGTCAATACCCATGTCAGTCAGGGTGTGCTGCGCGCCAATCAGGCTGGCTCTGCCATTGAACAGATAACCCATGGTGCCCAGACGGTTGTTGCTGCTGTCGAAGAAATTTCTTTGGCACTCAAGGAACAAACCATGGCCAGTCAGGATATGGCCAAGAATGTTGAACTGATAGCCCGCATGACAGAAATGAACTTCGCGGCTGTCGAGCAGGTATCAACCACTGCACAACGTCTTGGTGAACTGGCCGATGAACTCACCGCCATGGCTCGACAATTTCAACTTTCTTCGACCGGTTCTTAATGTTGGCTGTATTTCCCGACTTACAGCCGACGGAGTATTCTCAACTCTTGAAAGGTAAACGTATCTGGCTGTGTGTTGCCCTGATCCTGATTCTGTGCGGACAGACCATTCTGGCTGTCCGGCATCATCACTTCGCCGAGATTCAAACCTCGCACCATTGCTTGGCTTGTGAGCTCACGGATCAACTAAGCGGAGGTACGCAGGTTGCCTCGTTTGCGCTTTCTGCTCCACTTCACTATCTGCTTAACCATCTTCCCGTGTTGATCCTGTCGAACCCGATTGATCGCATCCCTTTCCTCAATCCTCACGCCCACGCCCCTCCTCTGCAATAAACCAAAATAAATCCAGTTTGTTATCGAGTTGATCTGCA
>JAJZHM010000105.1 GCA_021804485.1 Pseudomonadota bacterium
ACATAGCGCTTGAATCCATCTATGCCGTGGTCCGGACAAATGTCCAGACCATGCACCTCCAATGCATTGATCGCTGATTCAACGGCGGAATGCTTGTGCCTCAGGCGACTGTCAATGGCCAAAAAATTTGACCCTGTATTGGCCATTAATTTTGACCCACCCCCGCCACTGAACCACCGCTCATTTTCTGCTTGAGACGATAACTGTCACCGCCCAGCATAAAGACTTGGGCGTGGTGTATAAGCCGATCCACAATCGGAACGGCAACATTTTCGTCAACGAAGAAATCGCCCCAGCGGGTGAAATCCTTGTTGGTGGTCAAAATTACTGACCGGTATTCATACAGATCATGGATCAACTGGAACAGGTTGTGGTTGTTCTGCCGGTTCATAGGCAAATACCCCAGTTCGTCAATCACGATGAGATCGTGAGTCTCCCCTTGATCTCAGCCTATCTTCAGGTCTTCGGTGAGCGCAAGCGCGGTGCTGAACCAGACCTTATAACCTTGTTCCAGCGCCTTGAGCGCGTTGCACTCTGCCTTGAGTTCAGCCAGTACCTTTTCCAAAATTACAGTGCACTGGAAGAGTTCCTGGCAGTATGTTATTTCAGCAAAACCAGACATGGAATTGAGTAGTTAGCCTATGGTTTTCATTGGGTTTATTTTACATCAAACCAATTGAACCTACTCGATATTATGGCGTTTTATCTGTGATTTTGAGTGGATTTTCATGCCCTCGATCAAGGCATGGAACTCTGCCTGAGACAACGCAACGGACCCCGTGTGTGTCGAGGATTCAAAACGTCCCGCCTCCAAACGTTTCCCCCAAAGACACAGACCTCCCGGCCCATAGTACAGGCACTTCATATGGGTCCTGCGGGCATTGATGAAGACAAAGATCGTCCCCGAGAGCGGGTTTTCTCCCAGAGCGTTCCGAACCATGGCCATCATAGGAAAGACACATATTCACGGGTTTGCTGTACAGCAGATACCGACGCATGATGGGCATCATGCCGATTTTTTCCATTGCAGCCAAATACCAAGCAGCGCCACTCGGAGTTCAAAAGACCAGCCCTGAGATACGGGTTCTATGGAATCTAGGGGAAGCGGAACAAAGGAAGCGGCATGCATGGCACGGTCAGCGTACCTTATTTCTCCAGCCGCGAAATCCTGATGGACTAACCCCAATGACGCGGCGCGCTATCGTTCCTCGCGGGTGTGCCATATCCGCATCACATAGATCGTGGACTCGACAATTTCGTAGCGCATTTCATACCTGCCGACAAGTAGCCTGCGGATCTCGCGTGGGTCGAATTCCTCCAACCGTTCCCCGATTCGTGGATTGGCAACCAACCCAACCGGCGCTGCCACCAGCGACTTGACGACGCGGGACGCCGCAGGGCCGTTCGCGCTGGCCAAGAATTCATGTAGGCGCACGACATCGGACAATGCTTTGCTGGTCCACTGCAACTGCATCAGCGCACCAATGGCGCCGGCAGCGGGTTGTCCGTGCCAAGGCTATCAGCCCAGGCCTGGACCGCTTGATGATCGATGACGCGGCCTGCGTCCACGTCGACCATAGCCTCTTGAGTCAGGCGGCTGCGCTCCTCCTCTTGATCTACCCATGCTGAGAGCGCCTGCTTAACGATCCAACCGCGTGAACGTTCCTGACGAGAGGCAAGTTGGTCAACCTTCTCGGCGAGAGGTAACGGGACGTGGGCGGTGAGAACTTTTGTGTCGGCTGGTGGCATGATGATCTCCTTCACATTAACTCGATTTCATTGGTACTAATAACGCGAATTGTTGCAACTGCATCAAGGTGCTTGTAGCGACCAAACCAGTCTGTCAAAGAGGCTCGCCCGTAAATGCGTGGCGAACGGTTTGCTTAGTTCGCTTTGCGGTCAACGGTTGCGCGAATTAAGGTACGCGAATCACGCAATAGTTCGAGCGTCAGTTGCTGGTTGGCTAGCCGCCAGCTACCTACTTGCTTAAAATCCAATCTCAAGCAAACGATGCATATATTATCCATCAGAACCCATGCGTTCATTGTGGCAGCTTGAGGTTTATGATTCAATCATTTTTAATCACATGTGCTCACACATTTGTTCATTGCATTTCAGCCAATCAAGGTACAGCTATACTGGAATTTCGGGTTAAGGAAAACGTCATGACATCGACCACAACATTCAGAGTCAAGTGTGTATAAAGACTAGGACTTCAGGGGGGTGAGCAGTTACATAAAAACAATGCTTGGCAAACCGGGGGCGACCATATAGGTTCTATGGATATGGCGGGGTTTCACGCACAAACTGATCATAATTTTACTGCGCAAATATGGCGGAAGCGGTGAGATTCGAACTCACGGATGGTTGCCCATCGCCGGTTTTCAAGACCGGTGCCTTAAACCCCTCGGCCACGCTTCCTAGGGACTTCGTGAACGTGTTCACGTATAATTCGAGCAAGAGGTGCATATCATACTGTAGGAGCATATAGGTTGCCTAGTGGTGAACAACTTGTAGTCTTGGTTAGCGCCGGACCAGAATCGATCATGGGCGGTCATGCTGCGTCATTCTGCTTGGAAGCCCTTCGTCAAGGGCATCAGATCATTCGTGTCTTTTTTTATGGCGAAGGTGTATTGCATGCCATGACACGCATGGTCCCAGAAGACGAGCAACCCCTGACGGACTGGCCGGGTATGACTGCATCAGGGGTAGACCTTTGTGTCTGTGTCAGTGCCGCCATACGACGTGGTGTGCTGGATGAGGAACACGCTAAGCGAAATGGGACGACCCAGACGCTGCGTGATGGCTTTCGCTTGGGCAGTCTGGCTGAATTGGCGGAAAGTTTTCATGTCTCTAGCCGTCATATTCATTTTGCTCACGAGAAAATTCCATGCGCCTGATGGTGGTCCTCTGCTCATCACCCTACAACAACCTGACTTTTCAGGAAGGGCTCGATTTGGCCCTCACTCAGGCGGCCATGGGGCATGATGTGGGGATTGTACTGCGGGGACTGGCCGTTCATGCACTGAGAGAACCACTGCAGGAACAGCTCATTTTCAGGCGCAACCAAGCCAAAATGCTCTCTTCAGCCCCCCTCTATGAAATTGGCACACTGCGTGTACTGCGACCATCCGATGTTCTTGAAATCCCACCATCTTGGTGTTGGATCGAGCCTGAGGACTGGCAGAATTTTCTCAAAGACTGGGATGAGGTTCTGTTCTGGTGAAAACCCTCTACCTGAAATACGACTCTGGGCCCTTGCCTAAGATGTCTGAATCCGATGCACTTATGCTGCTTGGGGATGGACTCTATGGGCCTTTGCCCGTGCATGCCTTCGGCTTGAAACAGGATGCCGAAGTTCGAGGAATCCTTCCTGACCATGTCGAACTGATCGACATGCAACAATGGGTTGAACTCCTCAATAAGTTTGATCGCTGGATCACATGCTAACCACACTTTTTGATCGCACGAACGAGGGTTTCCTTCGCAATCCAGAACAATGGTGCTGGAACTATACCCTACAGGTTGCTGCCGAGCGCTCAATCCTTCTCGATGATGAAAAGATTCGCCTCATCCATCTCGTCCGTGCATTCCACGCGCAATTCGGGCACGGACCCAGTATGCGACCGTTGATTCGCTTCGCAAGGGAACAGTTAGGCATCTCCTACGACAGCATAAGACTCACCCTGCTCTTTCCGGATCGACCTACCTACCTTCTTGCCATGTTGGCGGGGATTCCCAAACCACCCCACTGTCTTTAATTTTTTCTAGGATTGAGCAAGACTACTCAGAAGCCTGGGTTTTTCAATGCCATAGCCCTGAACGAAATCAACACCAATTTCTTTTAAACGATCCATGATGGCATCGTTTTCCACATATTCGGCAATGGTCAGTTTGTCCAGCATCCGGGCCATTTCATGAATTGATTTTACCATGGCAAAATCGTGAGCATCTTTATGCAGGTTCTTGATAAAGCTGCCATCAATCTTAATGAAATCAACAGGAAGATTTTTTAGGTAGGCATAAGAAGACATACCCGCCCCAAAATCATCCAATGCGAAACGACAGCCAATGTTCTTCATTTCCTGAATAAAATCGGCAGCATCAGCCAGATTGGCAATCGCGGTCGTCTCCGTAACCTCAAAACACAACTTGTCCCTTGGAATCTTGAACTGAGCAAACTGCTCAAATATAAACTCCATAAGCGATTCATCATTAAGGGAATGGCCGGAAAGATTAATCGAAAAACCACCGAGTTCATTCACCTGTTGCGGATGATCTTGAATCCAACGCATGACCGAGGAAATAACCCAGCGATCGACTGCTTTCATACGCCCATAACGCTCTGCAGCCTGCATAAAGGTTCCAGGGGCAATCAAACTGCCATCGCCCTGCTGCATCGATAACAAGATTTCATAGTGCATCCCTTCCTGTTCACCTGCTGCCGAAAGCGGTGCAATCTTCTGACAGCGCAATTCCATACGGTTTTCTTCGAGGGCCTGATTAATGCGTGAAACCCACCCCATAACATCCTGTCGACGCGCCTGATCCTGATCCCCCGGGATATACCATTGCAAGCGGTTGCCTCCGGGTGTTTCCTTAGCCTGGCGGCAAGCCGATTCGGCACTACGCAACAAAAGGTCAGCGGTTTCACTCTGGTGGGTCACTTCAAGGACACCAGCACAACAGGTCACGTGAAAGACCTTCTCGCCGACGGTAAACCGGTAATCGGCAATCGCCTGCATCAGCATGGTCACAATATGCTGCGCTCGTCCGGTATCACAATTTTCCAGCAACAAACCAAACTCATCACCACCGAGCCGGGCAATGGAACGTTTGCCATGCTCAACACCCTCAAAAATCTTGACGATTTCACGTAACAGGGCATCACCTGCATCATAGCCCGCATCAGAATTGATCAGACCAAAATGGTCGAGATCGCAATAGAGAACAACGTGCCGAACACGCATTCTCCGGCTCCGCTCCATTGCTTTCTCAAGGAGCTTCTCAAACTCACGCCGATTAACCAGACCTGTCAGTTCGTCATGGGTACTGGCCCAGGTCAACTGGTCGTACATCGACTGAACCATCCGCTCAAGCGCATCATCAACAGGCGATTGAGGTGGGGCTTCCAATATACGTACCTGCTCATCACGAAGCATCACCGACAGGTCATAGAGCGAGAAATCACAGACTTTCAGTCCCTGATGGTTCACAAAGACAAAGCGTGCGTGATCACGGCCAATCCAAGCCAGTCGTAATTGCTCCGCCTGTCCATTTCGATCCATCTCAATCCAGTCACCAGCCTGCAACTGCCGGCATTTTTGCATACAGCGCAGTAGCACCGGATCATCTACAGCCTGTTGATCCGCAATGGACTGAACGGGTGCCAGACGTGCCAGAGATTCAACCTTTACTCTGACAACGGGCTCAGTGCCATCTTCAGAACTAAGGAGTTGTTTGAGTTCCTGAGCGACTCGCTGCTCAACGTCGTGCATCGCAGATACACCCGAAGCAAGCAGTCCCTGTTTAATTCGGGTCAACAGGTCACGCAAATCTACAGGATAGTCAAGGCTCTTGCCGCGGTTCAATAAATCATCAATCACAGACCAATAACGTTTCCAACCATCTCCCTGATCACCATCACGCACATACGTCATGATCAGCAGGTCACGCCATCCCGACTGCAGCAAGGTCAACAAGGCCTGGGGCACCTCCTGATTAGCCAAACGTCGATCAAGCTCTTCCTCCACCCGACTCTGTGCCATATCACGACGCTGTTCGCTTTCTGCCAACTGTGCAACTCGACGCAGATTCCGCTCTACCATATCCTCCTGGCGGCGAACCATTCGATCCAGTGTGGGCAGTGTTTGTTCAAAAACAGTCTGATCAACATCTTCTGCAGCAACAACACCCTCCAGTAGTTCTTGAATTTCCTGTCGCTGGGATTCCGTAAGCACCTGACCTTTCATGCCTAGGCGAGCCAATCGGTTCAACATCAGCCGTGCAGGATGCTGTTCAGTCTGAAAAACATGCTCATCCTGAAGCACCAAGCGAAGAAGGGGCAGACGCAGTTGCTCAAACCAGGGATAGACCGATTCTGTCAGCGTATCCATCTGCATCATGGAACGCACCAGACCATCGACCATTTGACATGTGGCCAGATCTCCCCGGCTTAAACCCTTAGCTTGTCTGGCAAGTTCCTTCTGCAAATCCATCAGAAAGTGATCGTCATACGCGCCCCGTCTCTGCATGGTTCTGAGAACTTCATGAAGTTCTACTTGAGGAACCGGGCTCAGCGGTATGGCTTCCTGTTCCTCTGCAGGGGCATCAGTTTCAGCCAAACTCATAGAAAACTCAGAAAGCCGCTTGGCCGTCTCATAGGCGACTTTGGCAATCGATTGCTGCTTATCAATGTTCTGGCGCAAACTTTTCAGTCGTGCTGAAAGACGGCTTGCTGCCCTTTCTGGGTGCAGGTTCGGCGCAGCCTCCAAAGAAAGGGACGACTGATTCCCCGAAGCGCTCGGAGACTCCGCAGCAGCATGAGCTTCTGGCTTTCCTGCTTCAGATAATTCGGGTTTCGGCTTCTCCGGAGCACTTTTTTCAGACGTGCTTTTAACTTTCTGGGCTTGCTTACCGGCCAGATAGCGTGCTAAATCAAGATCAGGAAGAACACCCCGGCTCGCCAGCAGCGCATTGAGCTGCTGATAAAGATCATGCAATCCAGATAGTACTTCTTCCTCGAAACTCCGATACAGCAACGACTCAACCTTGGCTTCCGGATTGAATTGGGCCATGGAGAACTTGAAAGCGTCACAGAATACCATCGGCGCAAAGGGATTGAACTGCTTGCCAGCTTGAACCTTCATCAGATCATCCAAGCGCAACTGCAATGCCATCAGGTTTTCTCGCAGACCCGACTCAACCTTGTTGACCATGACCTTTATGGTCAGCCAGTCCTCAAACTCATCTTTCTCAATGAGGGATAACTGGCGAATCTGCGCCTTTTGCACGCCTGGTGCGCGCTTCGGGGTATGCCACTGACTGAACAAAGGATGGAGATAATCAATAAACCGCCCAATCATAGTCGGCACATAACTGCTGAAGTCGACCTGCGCCACCACCAGAAGCTGAGTTTCCGTATCACTACGAGCATCAGCACGAGCATCGATCAGACGCATTTCAGCATGCCCGGCATAATTGCGCAGCGCTGTTTGTACAAACTGAACCGTCACATCCCGCAATTCCTGAAAAACTTCCTTTTGTCTTGAATTCATGTTTTTGGGCGTCGGCACCAGAACCTCACGCTGAAGGCGCTCAAGAAGCAGGCGCGGCAGGTTATCAAAACGCACACCAACATGTTCTGCACTGCGATGACGCACCGTGGCACGAACATCAATGACCTCTTCTGAGTCTTCCAAATCCAGCAGAAATCGAAGTACGATCATCTGGGCTTCGCGCGGTTCCAGCGGATAGGGCTCAGACAGAAGCAGCAACGCCCCTTGTTCGCTAAAATCACTTAACAGCACAGACAGGCTGCTACCGTTATCCAGAATAACCTGCGCCTGCACATGATTTAAAGTGACTCTGATCGATCGACGCTGCTCCATGAGACTTTCTCGACATCGGTTTGGATGAAAACCCATTCACTCATCAATTATAATCCCTGAACTGAAGAGCCATAAATGTATTTAAAGATCATTTTGCTGATTTAAAAAAAGGCATACAGATAGCAACGGACCTGTAAAGACCCCTAATCAGGGTTGCTGGCATGATGCAAAAAATGCATTCTGCAAAAAAGGTTGACTTATATTTCAAACACCATATAATGCGCCTCCACGACACCGTTGGGTGCTTAGCTCAGCTGGGAGAGCGTCTCCCTTACAAGGAGAGGGTCGGGGGTTCGATCCCCTCAGCACCCACCAACAAACGAACTGCAGCGGTAGTTCAGTCGGTTAGAATACCGGCCTGTCACGCCGGGGGTCGCGGGTTCGAGTCCCGTCCGCTGCGCCATATCGAAGCCCATGCAACCTAAAAATTGCGTGGGCTTTTATTTTGTGCGCTCTAATGGGAACATCCTGAGAACAAATATCATTGACAGACAGAAAAGGCGCTTTAAGCTGGCTCCAGCGACAACCCCAGCACCTTGAAGAAAACCACTGAACCACTAGTGAAGGGTATACACCTGCTCATTTGCATCATTGAGATCAACAACCGAGCGATTGCGGTAGAGTTCGCTAACGGCATGAAGCCCCGCTGAAATCATGACACGGGTTACTTCTGCCAGCTGATCACCAAGGATAACCCGAGCATCCTGAGAAAACTGCATACGCAGCAGGGGTTCTTCCGAATCAGAAACCTCCCCACCCTCACGCCGGAGTTCAACCTGCCCCGGTGATGTCTCGATAATTTCCAGCAGATC
>JAJZHM010000106.1 GCA_021804485.1 Pseudomonadota bacterium
CTGGAGGGGGGGAGCAGTCCCATCTGTAAGGGCACATTGAATCGGGCTGGAGACATTCATGCCGGCACACTGGGCGCGACAACTGAATCTTCATCATCTGTACCACTTCTGGGAAGTGGCACGGGAAGGACATCTTACCCGAGCAAGTGAACGACTGCATGTAGCACCTTCAGCGCTCTCGATACAGATTCAGCAGCTTGAGGAACAGCTTGGTGTTGAACTGTTCAACCGGCAGGGAAGGCGCTTGATTCTGACTGAATCGGGTCATTTTGTTCTTCGTTATGCGGATGCCATGTTCTCGCTTGGGCAGGAGATGATGAGTCAACTGCGTGATCAGCCCGGGCAGGAGCGCATGATTCGTATTGGTGCGGTTGCGACCTTGTCCCGCAATATGCAGCAAAACTTCCTTCGTCCTCTGTTGCAGCGGGAAGGTGTGCACCTTGTCCTGGAATCCGGGGGTCTTGAAGATTTACTGCAGCGCTTGCGCGCCTACCACCTGGATCTAGTGCTTACCAATCGCTGGGTCAGCAGCGAGGATGCGCAACTGGTGTGTCAACGGATCATGACTCAACCGGTGGTCTTGGTCGGACCGCCGGATTTGCATCCTGAATCGATTCAGGCTGAAGAACTCCTTCGAAATTATCCTCTGGTTTTACCCGGCAGGGATAGCGACATCCGGCAGCATTTTGATCAGTATTGCGCCGAGCAGGGCTATCAGGTTCAGATTCGGTTCGAGGTCGATGATATGGCTATGCTGCGGCTTCTCGCTCGGGATTCGGGTATTTTGGCACTGGTTCCTGAGGTTGTCGTTCAAGATGAATTACGTCAGGGAATTCTTCGGCGCTGGGCTTCAATTGCTGGGGTGGAAGAACATTTTTACGCAGTGCATATGATCCGCAGGTTTGCACCCTCAGTGATTGATGTTCTTTTGGGTGTCGCCAATCCGCAGGGTTCTTTTTGAGTTGCAGGACATCTCATGGTGTGTCAGGCTTGAATCATGCTCAGACCAAGAGATGAACCTATGTCACCATCATCTGTCCCAAGCGCAATGATTTCACGGTTGCTGCATCAATCGCGATCAGTCGAAGATCCATGGAATAGTCCCGATGTTCCGCTCTATGATACAACCACCTTCTGCTTTGAATCGACTCAGCATGTTCTGGATGTCGTAGAAGGGCGCAAGTCGGGTGCCTTATATACCCGTTATGGCCACAATCCAACACTTCGAGCCTTGGAGCGCAGTCTGGCTCTTCTGGAACATGCTGAGTCGGCGCTCGCTTTTGGCTCAGGCATGGCGGCATTATCAGCACTGTTTATGGCCTATGGCCAAAATGGCATCGTTGTACTGGGTGAAACCTACGGAGGAACGCGGGAACTGTTGCTGCAACAGCTTTCTTCCATCGGATTCAAGGTTTATATGAAGCATTACCCGGTCAAGGATGATATTTATAAATTCATTCAGGCGGGAACTCTTGTTTTCTTTGAATCACCGTCCAATCCAACCTTGAATGTCCGAAATTTGCGTACCACCGCAGAGTATTGTCACCGCATGGGGGCGCTCGTTGCCATCGACAGTACCTTTGCAACACCGATCAACCAGAATCCTCTTGATGCAGGTATTGATTTCGTGGTGCACAGCGCGACCAAATATCTTGGCGGTCATAGTGATATCACGGCGGGTTGCATCATGGGGCGAGAGGAACTGCTCAGACCCATTGATGCCTGGCGAAAAAATCTTGGATCGGTGCTTGCTCCCTCCGTTGCTCATCTGCTGCACCGAAGCCTGAAAACCCTGGAACTACGCGTAAAGGCTCAGAATCATTCGGCGCTCTTTTTGGCAGAGCAGCTTGAAACACATCCAAAAGTTCTTGCTGTTCATTATCCTGGGCTGGCGTCCAGCACAGGATATGCCGTTGCAAAAGAGCAGATGCGTGGCTTTGGAGGCATGTTGAGTTTTGATGTGCGTGGGGGATTTGAAGCAGCACGAACCGTAGCTGATCATGTACGACTTTTTGTTTTGGCTCCCAGTCTCGGTGGAGTAGAAAGCCTTTTGACACAGCCCTGTACCACCAGCCACCATGGAATGACTGCGGAAGAACGCCATTTTATGGGTGTTGGTGATGGTATGCTGCGATTGTCGGTAGGACTGGAAAGTCCTGAAGAACTCTGGGCCGATCTTTTGGCTGCTCTGGATCAAGTTGCATGACCTGGTTTTTGCTAAAATAATTCTTCAGGTTTTTACAAGGAATGCGCAGGTGCGTCTTAATCTCTTTACAGACTATTGCTTGCGCACCCTCATGTATCTTGGTTCGCATGAAGGAGTTGCTCGTCGTTCCGAAATTGCCCAAGCCTATGCAATATCGGATAATCACTTGATGAAGGTTGTACATTGGCTGGCTTCAGCGGGATACGTGGCTACGATGCGTGGCCGTGGTGGAGGCATTCGTTTAAGTCGGGCCCCAGCCAGTATTTTGATCGGTGATCTGGTGCGCAGGAGCGAGTCAGGTTCCTATCTTGTTGAGTGCTTTGAGCCAGGCAATGTGGGCTGTATCATTAGCCCAGTATGTCAACTCAAGCCGGTGTTGCACGAAGCCCAAGAAGCGATGCTGGCTGTACTTGATCGCTACTCCCTGGCCGATGTGCTGGGTGATCGTCAGGGATTGCGATCCATACTGATTCCGGTATTCAGCACGGAATGATCTCTTGCTGGGCCTCTTGTTGCATCGTGGGTAGAATAAATGTGCCCGAAGCCTGAAGCGTGTCGGCGAGTTTTTTGTCGGTATGCAGGATGTGGCGAGCCAGCCAGTCACGAAGAAACATCATGATATCAATGGAAATCCGCTCCTGACCGGCAGTGCATTGTCGCTGAAAAGCCTGTACATCATCAATAAAGCGTTGATGCTCCAGGCAGTGACTGTCTTCAGCCTGATAATGATTCAGCTTCATGAGCTGTTCCTCAGTACTGAAGTGATACTGAGTATAGTCAATCAACTGTTCCAGAACATCATGAACGACTTCTTTGCTGTGTCCGGCCAGCATTGCATCATTGAGCCGATTCAGCAAAAAAATGAGGCGCTGGTGTTGCTCGTCAATGAGTGCGATGCCCAACTCAAGAGAAGGTCCCCAACTGATCAATGTCATTCTATCTCACCTGTATTCGGAACTTAGTACAGATTATGCCACGACCGAAACGGAATTATTGCCTGCCTGAGGTTCCAGAATCAGTTTATACGCAGGAATAATGTCTTTGTCATTAAACTAGGGCACGTAAATCGCGCAAATGGTGGATGACCTGTCGGCTGATCTCGAGAAAAGCACCCTCCAGCAGGATCAGCGCATCTTCGTGTTGCTTGGCTTGTTTGAGGGCAACGACTTCAGCTGCCACGCGATGATAGGCCTCATGACTTTGCTTCAGATGATCAAAGGTTTGATAGCCCTGAAAGATTATTTCAGCTTCCTCGTCAATCCAGTGTCCTAGAACGCAGTGATGTGTGCTTCGGGTTGCAGCAAGATCCATGGGTAGTGGGGCATTGGCGAGAACATGACTTCTCAGACTTTCGTACCAGCGTTGATGAATCTCAATGATACGGTTAATGCTAAACGTCGTCCGTGCCTGAATGAACTCCTCAAGACGAATTTTAGCTTCAGTACCTGGTTCACGAACACTCTCTGCCATCGTCATGCTGATACTCCTCAGTTGCATTGCTAAAGCAGCATAGGCTGCGGGTCCGAAAATAACCTTGATCCGGATCATGATGTGCTGGCATTGATATGCTACTTGTCTAATCATAACTTGTGATATAGTATATTTGTGTAATAGGTTTGTGGTGAGCAAAGGCAGATTATGGCAAGTAACGAGCGATATTTTGGATTCTTGCTCAAGGACGTTACCCGACGTTATGTGCATCGTTTTGAGCATTCTGCTGCCAGGCTTGGTTTGACCCTGCCACATTGTAAAGTTCTGGTTTATTTGTCGCGTCAGCAAGGTCTTAGTCAGGCTCGCCTCGCCGAATTAACCGATTTGGAGCCCATGACGGTGGTGCGCCTTCTGGATGCGATGGAACGGGACGGACTGATCGAGCGTCGAGCAACCGTTGAAGATCGCAGGATCAAAAGAGTCTTCCTTTTGCCTGGAGCTGAACCAGCCTTAGCAGAAATTTGGGCGATCGCTGATCGGACTCGGGCAGAAGCCATGAATGGATTGAGTGAAGAGGAACGGGAACGTTTTTTTCAGATGCTGGAACTGATTCAGCAGAATTTGCAGAACGTGGTCTCTGATTCTTCAGAGCCATAAACCTGGTTTGAGGGCAGTACCGATGCATCCATTGAATGATCAGCCAGATGGCTCATTTCTGCGTTCCGCACTGATGTGGGGCGGCGTCGTGGTGGCAGGGGTTGCTGCCTTGTTGCTTTACCATTTTTCCGGACGCTATGAGTCAACCGACGATGCCTATGTTCATATGCAGCAGGTTGGAATCAGCAGCAATGTAGCTGGTCGGGTGCTGGATCTTGATGTTCAGGATCAGCAGTTTGTGCATGCAGGTCAAGTACTGTTTCACCTTGATCCTGCCCGTTTTGATCTTGCGGTTCAACAGGCACAGGCAAATGTTGATGCGGCACGTTTGCGCATTGACGCACGCCGGGCTGAGTATCGACAGGCCAAGACCGATGAGGATCTTGCACAGTTGCATGTGCAACAGGCCAAAGCAGACCTGGTTCGTGAACAGCATCTGTACGCGGTTGGTGTGCATCCGCGTCAGGATCTGGACCATGCCCGGGATCGATGGCAGTCGGCGCAGCAAGATCTGCTGGGCGCACGGGCCAAGACGGCAGTCGTACAAGCTAGGTTGGGTGGTCATGTTCTGGGTGCGGTTGATCAGGAACCGGCGGTGCAGCAAGCCTTGGCTGAGTTAGCCCGGGCAAAACTGGAACGATCCTACACAACCATTGCTGCACCTGTTGACGGGACTCTGGCGCGTGTTGACGAACTTGCTCCCGGTGTGGCTATTGCCGCCAATGTGCCTGTTTTTGCGCTGATGATCAGCAATAATCCCTGGATTGAGGCGAATTTCAAGGAAGATCAAATGAAGGGCATAAGACCAGGGCGACCTGCTTCCGTCCGTATTGATGCCTGTTCGGGACAGACCTTCAAAGCCCATGTTGAAAGCATTAGCCCGGGTACAGGCGCGCAATTTTCGGTTTTGCCTCCTGAGAACGCAACGGGAAACTGGGTCAAGGTTGTTCAGCGCATTCCCGTTCGCATTCGCCTCGATGCGTTAGCCGCCTCCTGTGTTCTAAGGTCAGGCTTGAGTGTTGCGGTTTCGGTGGATACACAATACCAAAGGCCCTGGTGGCCTTTTTAGAGAGGTAGCGCTCCAATGTCACGGCCAATAAGCGCTTCACAGCATCGCTTGATCACGGGCTCTGTGATGCTGGCCTCCATCATGCAGGCATTGGACAATACCATCGCCAATGTGGCATTGCCGCATATTCAGGGATCGCTTTCCGCAACAGAAGATCAGATGACCTGGGTGCTGACTTCCTACATCATCGCTGCTGCGATCATGACGCCGTTAAGTGGCTGGCTGGCCGGGCGATTCGGTCGTAAACGCATATTTTTGTTCTCGATCATGGGTTTTACCATCTCGTCTGCCTTTTGTGGTCTTGCCCAATCTCTTTCCCAGATGGTTGTTGGTCGATTGCTGCAAGGCTTATGCGGGGCAGCGCTTATTCCCATGTCCCAGGCCGTGCTTCTTGATATTAATCCACCGCAGCGACATGCCCAGGCTATGGCGCTCTGGGTCATGGGGGTCACCATTGGTCCTATTCTAGGTCCAGCCTTGGGCGGCTGGCTGACGGAGCAGTACAACTGGCGCTGGGTGTTCTACATCAATGTGCCTTTTGGCATACTCTCTTATCTGGGTATTCGCGGTTTTCTGCGAGAGACCGATAAAGTTATCGGCGGATTTGACTGGATGGGCTTTTTAACACTAAGTCTGGCTGTTGGGTCCTTGCAACTGCTGTTGGATCGAGGCCCTTTGCGCGATTGGTTTGGCTCGGTTGAGATCCGTTTTTATGCCTGTGTCGCGTTACTCAGCTTTTATCTGTTTGTCGTCCACGTGGTGACGACCGCACGTGTACCCTTTGTACGTCCGGCCCTGTTTGCCGATTCTAATTTTTTGACCGGCAATATTTTTATCTTTATTGTGGGCGTAGTCCTGTTTGCTACCCTGGCCTTGCTGCCGCCTCTTTTACAGAATGAGTTGGGCTATCCGGTGGTGCTGACCGGGGTCGTGACGGCACCCAGAGGGGTAGGAACATTAGTGGCCATGTTTGTTGTCGGCAGAGTCATAACCCGGGTGGATGCCCGTCTGATCATTGCTTCGGGCTTTGTCCTGACAAGTCTGTCGCTTTACGATATGAGCTATTTCTTTTTGCAGATGACCCAAACCCAGATTATCTGGTCGGGTCTGATTCAGGGTTTAGGAACCGGTTTGGTTTATGTGCCCTTGGCCGCGATCAGTTTTGCAACCTTACCCGGCGTATTCCGCAATGAAGGTACTGCAATTTTCAGTCTGATTCGTAATATTGGGAGCAGTCTGGGTATTTCAACGGTGGAGGCCTTGTTAACCCACCACCAGCAGGTGTTGCATGAACGCCTTGCTGCTGAGGTGACGCCCTATCATCAGGGATGGCATGCCTTAAGTTATGTACAGCTGCACTCTGTGTCTGGACTTGCTGCCCTGAATCATGAAGTAACCCATCAGGCTGCCATGCTGGCCTATAACAATGACTTCTGGCTGATGATGTGGTTGTCGCTACTTGCTGTGCCTCTGACCATGCTGCTCAAGCGCCCGCCCACAAAACCGGTAGAGGGACAGGCTCATGTCGTTATGGAATAATATGGATATTCGCGGTTTGTCTTATCTGTTTGTTGTGACCTTGATGGTTGTTCTGACGGGCTGTAGTACGGCCGGACCTGAATTTAAGCAGCCAGTCTGGCAGCCTGCTCAGGGGGGGTATTTCAGTGCTGATCAGGAAGGGCAGGCAGGATCGACTGCCAGGGTACGCCCATCCATTCTTCCGGCTGTGCAACATGAATGGTGGACGCAATTTGGTTCCCGTCAGTTGAACCAATGGGTCGCACAGGCGCTTGCTCATAATCATCATCTCGATGAAGCGATTGAGCATGTGCGGGCCGCTCAAGCCCTTCTTAAGGCGGAAGGTGGTGATCAGTTGCCCCGTGTTGACGCCGAACTGGCAGCAGGACGATCCCGATATGGCGCTGAGTTTCTTGGCCCTTTGCCCAAACCACCAGCCTTTAACTACTTTGCTCTGGGTCTGAATATCCAGTATGACCTTGATCTGAAGGGGGGAATCAAACGGGCACTGGAGCAGCAGGGGGCGCAGGTGGCAACGGAACAGCAAAGACTGGCTGCCGCTCAGCTGGATCTAGCAGGATCTGTGGTACGTTTGTCGATCCGGCTTGCCCAGCTTGGCGATACCCGTCATGATCTTGTTCTTATGAAGTCACTGATCAGAAAGAAAAAATCGATGTTAGAGCAGGCTAAAGAGGCTGGAGGCATTGCAGATCATCCACTGGATCAAATTCAGGAAGATGAGCAGGACATCGCCATTCAAATCGCGAAAGTTCAGATGCAGATGGATCAGACCCGAGCTGATCTGGCGGTCCTCTTGGGCGAAGCGCCCTCTCTTCTGAAGCGCCAGACGATCTCTTTGGCCGACCTGCACATACCCTTGACGTTGCCACTCAGTGTTCCCTCAATGCTGTTAGAGCAGCGTCCGGATATCCAGATAGCCTCAGATCAGTTGCATGCCGCAACTGCAGCGGTTGGTATTGCTGAGGCTCGGCTCTATCCATCAGTAGTTTTGACGGCGCAAATGGGTCCGCAGGCCACGGACCCGGCACATCTATTTGAGATGGCCAGTAATAGCTGGGGCTTTGGAGCCAGTCTGATTGAGCCGATTCTTAATCGGGCAAGGCTTAAAGGAGCCCACCAGGCAGCCCAATACCAGTTGAAGGCAAGCTGGGATGCGTATCATCAGACCGTCATTGAATCGTTTGCCCAGGTCAGCAGGGTATTAGCAGCGATTCAGCATGATCATATTGAGCAAAAAGAACGAACGCAACAGGATTCCCTGATTCTTGCTGAGGTCGAACGGCAAAAAAAAGCATATTTGGCGGGAGGAGGAACATCCCTTGATGTGCTCCAGGCGAATCTGAAGTCTGTCCAGGAACACGCCTGGCTTCTTGATGATCGCACTGAATATCTTCATGATTGTGTTGATTTTTATATGGCCATGGGCATTCTATAGTATGTGTTGCTGGTGGAATAGAAGGAAGGGCTATAGGCTCAGAAGTTGGTAATTTGATGGGCGTGGGAG
>JAJZHM010000107.1 GCA_021804485.1 Pseudomonadota bacterium
CAACCCGTGCTTCTGATCTCAAGGACTTGCTTGATGGGCGTCTTGCCGGGGATGGTGTTCAACTGGTTTCCCTGCACGAGAAGCTTCGAAGTTATCCTGGCCGAGTGGTGTTGCGTCGGTGGCCGAGCCACAAGCGTCGACCAGACTCGGAAGAAGTATTCCGGGTTCTGGAGGAATATGGTCGCAGACCTTATCTGGATTATGTCCGTCGTAATGTTCGGCAGTGGCTGGGTTTACCGCAGGGGCCTGGAACCTTCTGCAGTGAGCTGGTGGTCGAAGTCTTGAAGATGTGGGGCTTGCTGGTGCCTGAGCGTCCGGCGCGTCTGTATGTTCCGCGTCATTTCTCTGAGCAGGCTTTACCTGAGCTTGGTTTGGGTGGTGTTCGCGTCCTCAAGGACGCCTGAAGAGTGTGAATCTGTGAAATACGGACAATATTTCCTTGGGTGGCGACAGTTCAATTACAAATGCATTGGGTATGTTGGGCTGAATTAGCTATGCTATCTGAAATCATGGTAGAAGGTGGATAAAATGGCTGATACGCAGACCCAATCCGTGGATATTCCTGTATCATCAGAAGTCTTTGTTCACGCTTTTGAACAGGTGCCTGTGCCTTTGGCGCTACTGGATCAACTAGGACGCTGGCTGGTGGCCAATGCCAGCATGCGTGAGATTCTGGGCACCCGCCTTCATCCCGGCGATGACTGGCTGCTTTGCCTCGAGAGTCCTGATGAAGTGGCCTTGGCCCAGAAAGCGGCCTTGGATGGCGAGGCTCAAACCCAGATACCGGTGCAGTGGACGGCTTCGGAGCAGGCTCTGGAAGCACTGGCATCATTGCGTCGCCTGGATGGCCATGAGCCCCGTCTGCTGCTGTCGTTGCAGGTTTTGCCGGGTAGCCTCACCCCGGGTATTCAGGATACAGTCACTGGCCTGATTGGCCATGCTCTGTTCATGGATCGGCTGAATCTCGCTATGGCACGTCAGCGGCGCAATCGTACTGAGTTGTCGCTGATGATGGTGTCTGTCGATAATCTGGTTCCGATTGGAGCGCAGCAAGGGCCGTCCATTGCGGATGCGGTTATTCAGGAAGTCGCTTCCCGTATTCAGTCCTGTGTCAGGCGCTCGGATTCTTTGGCGCGTCTCGGCGGGGACTCATTCGCGCTGCTCTTTGAGGAAGTGGGCAACTCTCTGGAGGCGATTGCACTTGCCGGTAAGATTTTTGATGCATTGCGTCAGGAAGTGGTTCTGGATGAAGGAACGTTTAGTCTGGATGTCAGTATTGGTACGGTCATGGCGCGTGGCGAACAGGAAACCTGGCAGCTGATGCAGAAGGTGGATCAGGCGCTGTATCAAGCACAGAAGAACGGCGGTAATACTTACGAGCTGGTGGTTTGATCTTGTAGGGAGAAATTCATCAAAAGTTTTGGGTTGTCTCTTGATTATTGAGCCTTGTCTCTATACATTTTCGCAGCGGCGGAACGTGCATTGGGTGCGTCGTGGTGAGGCCGGAGAACCTCGTTCGGCGGGGGGGAACGGAGGTTGGGTCCAGTTTGGGGTTTGCGAATATGACACGTCTTTCTGATTACTGTACTGAGTCCGAATGGGCAAAACTCATGGATTTTTCTAAGGATAAGGAAACTCCATTTTTGGTCGTGGATCTTGATATCATCAAGCAAAAATACGATGAGCTGATGAACTGCTTTCCGATGGCAAAGATTCACTATGCACTTAAAGCCAATCCAGGGACTCCTGTGATTGATACACTGCGTGATAAGGGCAGTAATTTTGATATTGCTTCCATCTTTGAGCTGAACAAGGTGCTGGATGCTGGTGTGTCGCCCGATCGCATTTCTTATGGTAATACGATCAAGAAGGCGATTCATGTGCGCTATGCCTATGAACGTGGCGTACGCATCTTTGCAACGGACTCCAAGTCTGATCTGCAGAATATTGGCGAAAATGCTCCAGGTTCAAAGATTTTTGTTCGCATTCTGGTGGAAGGTGGTGAAACGGCGGAATGGCCGCTTTCCAGAAAGTTCGGTTGTCATCCCGATATGGCCATTGATCTGCTTGTCCAGGCCAAGGGGCTGGGTCTGATCCCCTACGGCATCTCCTTTCACGTTGGGTCACAGCAGCGCGATATTGCAGTGTGGGATGCCGCGCTTTCTAAGGTCAAATACATGTTTGACTGGATGCGCTATGAAGAGAATGTTGAGCTGAAGATGATCAACATGGGTGGCGGTTTTCCGGCGAACTATATCTCTGAAGTCAACCCTATCAATGTTTATGCTGAGGAAATCCTGCGTTATCTGCATGATGACTATGGAGATGAGCTTCCGGAGATTATTCTGGAGCCTGGTCGTTCTCTCGTGGGTGAGTCAGGGGTTCTGGTCTCTGAAGTTGTGCTGATCTCGCGTAAGTCGCGAACGGACCTTAAGCGATGGGTCTACGTCGACGTCGGGCTGTTCCAAGGACTGATCGAGACACTGGGAGAGTCGATCAAATATCCGCTCTATTGTGAAAAGATGGACCAGCAGGGGGGAGAGAAGGCTGGTTCAGTGGTTTTGGCCGGCCCCACTTGTGACTCAACCGACATCATGTATGAACAGGTCTCTTATGCTTTGCCGCATAATCTGGCGGTCGGTGATCGTATTTACTGGCTGACCACCGGAGCCTACACCAATTCCTATTCCTCTGTTGAGTTCAATGGGTTTCCACCGCTTAAAACTTACTTTCTGCCCTGAGCTTCCGTTGCCAGCTCCAGAATCATGTTCTGGAGCTCAGGCATGAAGGAAAGGGGCAGGCTGTGTCCAAGGCCTTCCACGAGATGCAGGCGACTTCCGGGAATCAATTCGGCCAGTCGCTTGCCTGCTTTCCAGGAAATCAGCGGATCATCCCGTCCATGAATGATCTGAGTGGGAACACGAATAGTTCCGGTTAGTGCGCTGATGTCTCCGGTTGCAAGTACGGCCAGCATTTGCCGGGCAACACCCGAAGGGTGGTAGCTGCGCTGCAGGGAACGACCGGCCGCTTCAACCAGCCGATCAAAATCGGTACGGTAGCCTGAGCCATTCAGCTGGTCCAGGAAGCGGGCGACATCTTCGGGGCGTGGACGTTCCAGTCCCTTGGGTCGGCGACCGCCAAATCCGCCACTGACCATGGTCCAGAGCATGCTGGGGCTGGGGGGGGTGGTCAGACCCCGGCTCAGTGGTGAGGTCATCAACAGGCTCAGTGAAGCAATCCGGTCGGGGTGCTGGCTACAGAGGATCTGGCTGATCATCCCGCCCATGGAAATGCCAACAATATGAGCTTTGTTCAGGTTCAGTTCATTGATCAAGTTCAGGGTGTCCAGCGCCATGTCGTGTAGGGTGTAGGGCGCTTCAACCGGGAAACCCAAGGTTGCCGTCAGCATGGCGCGATTCAGGGGCACCCGGGGACGGAAACTGATTTTTCCAGAGAGACCAATGTCACGGTTATCAAAGCGAATAACCCGCCATCCTGCCTGGGCCAGTCCCTGCACCAGCACGTCTGGCCAGACGATCAGTTGTCCTGAAAGCCCCATGATAAGGACAATTGCCGGATCTTCCACTCGCCCCCAGTCTTCGTAATAGAGAGGCACAGTGCCTTGCGTGGTGGTTCCAGTGCGACAGCTTGAGGTCATGATCGGTGTCCTTTGGCCTATGATGACCACCATGGTAGTGCGCTGATGCGCCTCAGGCATTGGCAGAATTGCCCAATTTTTGCACAATAGCGTGATAGAACCCGTCATGTGCACCCGGCAAGGCATAGTGTCCAGGGAAGGAGCCTTGGTTGTTTATGCAGCGAGCATCGGGGTGCAGGTTCAGAAAGTTCTGGATTTGGGCATGGTTTTCCCGGTGCAGGACCGAGCAGGTCATATATGCCAGGTGTCCGCCCGGGCTCAGCAGTGGCCAGAGGATGTTGAGGAGCTGTTCCTGGATATGGCATAGCCCATCAATATCTGTTGGATGACGCAGCCAGAGGATATCGGGATGCCGACGGATCACTCCGGTTCCACTGCAGGGCGCATCAATCAGAATCGTGTCGAAGGCTTTGCCATCCCACCAGATTTTTGGATGCAGGGCATTGGCCTGACGGACATCCGCTGGAGGCAGATTGAGCCGGGCCAGATTCTGACGCAGTCGTTTGATGCGTTCTTCATCGACTTCAAGGGCGAGCATCTCAACGTCTTCAGCCTGCTCGAGCAGATAGCTGGTTTTACCGCCTGGTGCGGCACAGGCATCCAAAATCTTATCCCCGGGGTTCAGGGTTATGGACTGACAGGCAATTTGGGCCTGCATGTCCTGAATGCTGAACCAGCCACGGTCGTAACCGGGCAGATGCGAAGGGTCGGTTGAGCGTTGCAGCCCGATCGCGTAGGGGGCTTCTAGGGGCTCGGCTTCAATGCCGGCCTCTTGCAGCTGGAGCAGATAATCGTCACGGCTGATGGCGCGTCGATTGATGCGTAAGGTCATGCCTGGGACTTTTTGATTGGCAGCAATATAAGCATCCAGCTGATCGGGCCAATCGTGTACGAGCTGATCCATCAGCCATTGCGGATGGCTGTGCTCGTAGGGCCTGGCTCGTTCCAGCAGTTCGTCACGCCGGCGCAGCGCTGAGCGCAGGATTGCATTGACAAAAGGGCGCTTGGCGGGTGGAGCAAGGTGAACTGTTTCTGATACAGCGGCGTGTTCAGGGATGCGCGTATAAAAGATCTGGTAAAGGCCGAGCAGGAGCAGGGCTTCAAGTTTCGGGTCGTTCACTGGATGATGCAGCAGAGGCTGCATCAGTGCCTTGAGGTAGAGGCCACGTCGGGCGGTCCCCTGCGTCAGCTCTGTGAGCAGGCTGCGGTCGCGCTCGGGGCAGCGTTGCAGGGCAGATGGGAGGGTATGCTGCAGTGATCGCGGTTGCTGGGTGCGATTCAGGTCTGCCAGAACCTGCCAGGCGAGGCGGCGTACTTCACTCATCATGTTCTCCAAGCAGTATTCCAGGAGTTATCCAGCTACGTGACCGAGCCAGATCAGAGCACTGAAGTATGTTGCCACCAGGAAGCTGTGCCTGTTCGATACGCAGATTTCCCTTGCCTGTTTTAACAATCCAGCCTTCAGTTTCGAGGTGGAGGATTGTTCCGGGGGGTGTCGCAACGTCCGTTCTGAGTTCACAAGGCTGGGCGCGATGGATGCGCAGGATCTCCTTGCCAATCCAGGTTTGGGCGATCGGCCAAGGATTCAGGCCACGAATCTGGCAGTCAATATGGTTGGCTTCGTCGTTCCAGTTGATCCATGCCTCGTGTTTTTCAAGCTTGCGCGCATACAGGGCGCCGGACTGGGGTTGTGGAACCGCCTTAAGATGTTCCCATTTTTCCAGAACATGTATCAAAGCTTCTGCGCCCAGTTCGGCTAAGCGGTCATGCAGACTGGTGGCTGTGTCGGTTCTGTCAATTGGTGTGCGCACGCTATAAAATACAGGGCCGGTGTCGAGTCCTTCCTCCATGCGCATGATACATACACCGGTCTCAGGGTCACCGGCGCAAATTGCCCGCTGAATGGGTGCAGCACCGCGCCAGCGCGGCAGCAATGAGGCATGAATATTGATACAGCCGGATTGTGGCGCATCCAGGACTGCTCGGGGAAGAATCAGTCCGTAGGCTGCAACAACCATCAGGTCAGCATGCAGTTCCTGTAGACTGGCTATAGCTGCTTCGGACTTGAAATCATGGGGCTGTTCAATCGGCAGTCGATGATCCAAGGCCACCTGTTTAACGGGTCCGGGCAGAATAATCCGTCCCCGTCCACTGGGTCGGTCGGGCTGGCAGTACACTGCCACGATTTTATGGTTATCCCGAATCAGCCGTCGAAGCGCTACGGCCGCAAACTCAGGTGTGCCGGCAAAGATGATCCGTTTAGGCTCGGCCATCGGCATCCTTGTGCTGCTTTTCAAGTTTTTTGCGGATACGTTCCCGTTTAAGCGTGGTCAGATAGTCGACAAAGAGTTTACCATTGAGATGGTCGCATTCATGCTGAATACAGGTGGCGAGCAGTCCTTCAGCCACAAACTCGATGGGCTCGGCATGTTCATTCAGGGCTTGAACCTGTACTTTTGCCGGGCGTTCAACGGTTTCATAGAAACCAGGAACCGAGAGGCAGCCTTCATCGTAACAGCTGCGCTCATCTCCGAGCGGAACCAGTCTGGGGTTAATCAGGATCATAGGCTGGTTCTTCTCCTCCGAGATGTCCAGAACAATCAACTGAATGGGCTGACTGACCTGGATCGCTGCAAGCCCGATTCCAGGTGCTGCATACATCGTCTCAAGCATGTCCTTGGCGAGCGCACGAATTGTGTCGGTTATTTCGGCAACCGGACGTGCCTTGAGCCTTAAGCGGCGGTCAGGAAATTCAAGAATGGCAAGCAGGGACATGGCAAAAATTTCTTCACAGCGCAGATGACCGTATTTTACCATGTTTCTCCTCTACGGGCGATCTCATTGCCGAGCATGATTGGCAAATCGTTGCTAGACTGTCAGGCTGATGCAGGAAACAAATGGTTGGATTAGGGTGCGGCAAAATTTGCTGCCGAGGAAAGGTCATGCTGAACAAGCTGCTCAAGAGCACAATGGTGCGGGTGATTATTGGGTTGATGGGGCCCCTGTCCTTAGGCTGGGCGGCAGATTCCCCGGAAATCCGCGATCAGGCACCGCAACACTATACTGTTGTACATGGGGATACCCTTTGGGGAATCGCGGCCCGGTTTCTCAATGATCCCTGGGCATGGCCGGCTGTCTGGCAGGCGAACCCACAGATCCATAACCCGCACCTGATTTATCCAGGTAATGTGATTCTTCTCTGTTCCATTCACGGTCAGAAGATTCTGGCTGTGGATCCGGGCGGAGGATGTTCGGCCATCGAAGCAAGGATGAGTCAGCAGGGTGGTAGTTCTGTTGCTGAGGAAGGTGTTGTGCATCTGGAGCCACAGGTGCTGGATCAGGGCGATTCGTCTGTCATTCCCACCATTCCTTTGCGGGCAATTCTGCCCTACCTCAATGCCAGCCGTGTTGTTGATCCGGACCATCTGAAAGCTGCACCTTATGTGATTGCAGGCAATAATGGTCATTTGTCCATGGGTACGGGTGATCAGGCTTATGTACGTGGCAAAGCGATTTCCCAACAGACCTATGCCATGTTTCGTCCGGCACGTAGTTACCTTGACCCCGAGACCCATGAGTTGTTGGGTGAACAGGCCAATTATGTCTGTGATGTCAAGGCTACGGATACACAAAGTGCCGAAAAGGTTACATTGGTTACCGTTGGCCGTATGAAGGACGCCTTGCAAATTGGCGACCGAATGTTGCCGATCAAGCAATCAGTCGTTGTGCCCGTCTATTATCCCAAGGCTGCCGATGGGGTCAAACCGGGGCGGGTTTTGGGGGTTTTGGGCGGACTCGATAATGCGGGCAAATACGATGTCATCGTCATCAATCGTGGAGCGCGTGATAAAGTTGAGGAAGGCCATGTAGTCTCCCTGTTTCATCACGGAATGGTTGTGGAGGATCGACAGACGTCCGAGCTGATTCGTTTGCCGGATGAACTGGAAGGGGTGGCCATGGTTTTTCGCGTCTTCCCCAAGGTCAGCTATGCGTTGATCCTGAAATCAACGACTCCCGTTCATGTTGGCGATGACTCCAAGCCGCCACACTCAGGTGACTTTTAAGGATGACTGAGGTACCCTTGTTTTTGCTTGAGCGACAAGGGTCCGGGTTATGCAGCAGGAATGGGAAGAGGTCCGGCAGTGGCTGGAGACTTTGCAGGACAGAATATGTCAGGCCTTGAGTGCGGTCGATGGTTCGTCCTTTCGTGAAGACCAGTGGCACAGGCCTGAGGGTGGCGGTGGGCGTAGCCGGGTTCTTGAAGAAGGGCAGGTGATTGAGAAAGGTGGGGTCAATCTTTCGGTCGTCTCCGGGGCAGCGTTGCCGCCCTCTGCAACTGCAAGTCGTCCTGAATTAAAAGGCTGTCCGTGGCAGGCGATGGGTGTGTCTCTGGTGATTCATCCACGTAATCCCTATGCACCTACTTCGCATATGAATGTGCGTTGTTTGCGGGTCGATCTTCCGGATCAGGAACCTGTCTGGTGGCTTGGCGGCGGATTTGACCTGACGCCTTACTATGGATTCAGGGAAGACTGTCGGCACTGGCATCAGGTTGCACAGGATGCGCTGGCTCCCTTTTCCGGTCAGCTCTACGAAACATGGAAGGCCCAGTGTGATCAGTACTTCTTCCTGAAACATCGTCAGGAGCCGCGAGGGATCGGCGGACTTTTTTTTGATGATTACCATGAGCCGGAC
>JAJZHM010000108.1 GCA_021804485.1 Pseudomonadota bacterium
CATGGGTCTGTGGATTCGTGGACAAATCCCATTAGAACATGCGAACCCGATCAGTCGCAGCCTCATTCGCCTGTATCACCCGATCGTGGATGCCGTTTTACGCGCACCATGGCGCACCATGTTCGTTGCTGTGCTGATGGTGCTCGGCATGATCTGGCCGTTACGACGACGGGGGGGGAGTTCTTGCCACCCTTGAATGAGGGGACCTTGCTCTATATGCCTTCAGCCCTGCCAGGTTTGTCCGCAGATAAAGCCTTCCAGCTCCTGCAACTGACGGACCGGATGATACATTCCGTCCCTGAGGTGGAACACGTCTTCGGTAAGGCTGGCCGCGCTGATACTGCCACCGATCCTGCGCCTCTATCCATGTTTGAGTCTGTTATTACCATGAAGCCTCGTTCACAGTGGCGCTCCGGCATGACCCCGGACAAGCTGCGGGACACTCTGGATCAGGCAGTTCAAGTACCTGGGCTGACCAATATCTGGGTACAACCGATCCGTGAACGTATTGATATGTTGAGCACGGGCATCAAGAGTCCTGTTGGTGTCAAGGTGTACGGTGATGATTTGGAAACATTGGATCGAGTGTCGCAACGCATTGAACAGGTGGCTAAAACCGTTCCCGGGGTCAGCTCGGCATTTGCGGAGCGCTTACGTGGAGGGCATTATCTCAATGTCGATATTGATCGTGAGGCGGCGGCACGTTACGGCATGAATATCGCTGACGTACAGTCTTATGTGGCGGAAGCCGTGGGGGGGAAGAACATTGATGAGACCGTCGAGGGGTTGGCTCGCTATCCGGTACAAGTTCGTTTTCCGCGTAGTTGGCGTAGTAGTCCTCAAGCTCTGCAACAGCTGCTGATCATTGGTCCACAGGGGCAACAATTGGAATTAGGTATGGTGGCCAAGGTGACACTCAGTGATGGCCCCCCCATGCTGCGTAGCGAGAATGGTCGCTTGTCAAACTGGATTTATATCGACATCGCCGGGCGAGACCTTGTTGCAGTGGTGGATGATCTGCGTCAAACCATAGGCCAGAATGTTGCACTGCCTGCCGGGATCAGCCTGGAGTATTCCGGTCAGTTTGAGAATGTCCAGCAGGCGGATGCCCGATTGCGGGTGGTCATCCCAGTGACCCTTGTGTTGATTTTTGTACTGCTTTACTTCACCTTTCGTCGCCTGGGTGAAGCGTTGCTGATCATGACCACATTACCTCTGGCACTGAGTGGAGGGGTTTGGCTGGTCTATCTGCTTCATTACCATCTCTCGGTAGCGGTGGGTATCGGCTTTATTGCTCTGGCAGGCGTGGCAGCCGAGTTTGGCGTGATCATGATTATGTACCTGCGTCAGGCCATTGCACGTCATCAGATGGGGGGTGAAGCGTTTCTGGACGATGCTGCACTGGATGCCGCACTGCGGGAGGGGTCTGTTCAACGTATCCGTCCCAAGGCGATGACGGTCGCTGTTATTCTGGCGGGTCTTTTACCAATCATGCTTGGTCCAGGCGGTACCGGGTCGGAGATCATGAGACGTATTGCCGCCCCCATGGTTGGCGGCATGATCACCGCACCACTGCTCTCGATGTTGGTGATTCCAGCGGCGTACCGGATTCTGTATCGCTTTCGTCGCGCTCAGAAATCAGGATAAGAACTTCTGACCCAATGACGGCTAAGTCGTCATTGGGCTTCAGTACGGCGTCTGTTGTCGCTTAACGTTTGTGCAGACATTAAGCCTACAAAGGCTTAATGTCTGGATATTGATGTTTTGAGCACGCTAAGTTTAATCGAGCCTGCGCAGGGCCAGTGTGGCATTGGTGCCACCAAAGCCAAAACTGTTGCTCATGACCGTGGTCAGACGGCGTTGCTCACTCTGAAGCAGAATAGGCATACCCTCTGCTTCGGGAGTTAGGCGCTCAATGTGTGCCGAACCGGCAACAAAGCCATGTTTGAGCATCAGCAGACTGTAGATGGCTTCGTGCACACCAGCGGCCCCGAGCGGGTGTCCCGACAGTGATTTGGTAGAACTGATCAGAGGAATTGTTGCACCAAAGACCTGCCGAATGGCGCCGAGTTCAGCCAGATCACCGACGACCGTGCTTGTGCCATGGGTATTGATGTAGTCAATTGGGGTGTCGATCCCCGCCATCGCCATACGCATGCAGCGGGCAGCACCTTCACCGCTTGGTGCAACCATGTCTGCACCATCGGAAGTAGCCCCATAGCCGACAATTTCAGCGTAGATAGGTGCTCCGCGCCGCAGAGCATGTTCGTACTCTTCAATCACCACCATACCACCGCCGCCGGCGATGACAAAGCCATCCCGATCGGCGTCGTAGGCACGAGAGGCACGTTCAGGCTGATCGTTGTAATGGCTCGACAAGGCACCCATAGCATCAAACTGGCAGGACATCTGCCAGGACTCCTCCTCACCACCACCAGCGAAGACGATATCCTGTTTGCCCAACTGAATCAGTTCCATGGCATGTCCGATGCAATGGGCACTGGTTGCACAGGCCGAAGAGATGGTATAGCTTGCACCACGGATATGAAAGGCAGTGGAAAGGCAGGCGGAGACGGTGCTGCTCATCGTCCGGGGAACGGTGTAAGGGCTGATCTTTTTAACACCTTTATTTCGGGCGGTATCGGTCGCTTCAGTATGGTTCAGGCTGGAGGCACCACCGGACCCGGCTACCAAGCCGGTACGTTCACTGGAAACCAGTGATTCCGGCAAGCCGGCATCCTTGATCGCCTGTTGCAGGGCAATGGCTGCATAGGCCGAACTATCACCCATAAAACGTAACGCCTTGCGGTCAAGATGATCTGCCACGACAATGTCTGGACGCCCACTGACATGACTGCGAAATCCCATTTCGGCATAGACAGGATTGAAGCGAAGACCACTGCGCTGTTCCTGCAGGGAGCGAACAACGCTTTCCGCATCATTGCCAAGACACGAGACGATGCCCAGTCCGGTGATGACAACTCGTTTCATAATGACCTTCCCTTGGTAATAAGTGCTGAACGAACTTCAGTACTCAAAAATTGTCGGTGCGGGTGAAAAGGCCGACACGCAGGTCGGTAGCCGTGTAGATGACACGTCCATCAACTTCCACACAGCCATCGGCAATGCCCATAACCAATTTGCGCTCAATAACCCGTTTGAGGTGTAACCTGTACGTCAGTCGTTGCGCACTTGGTAGCACTTGGCCCGTAAATTTGACATCACCTGAGCCGAGGGCACGACCACGGCCAGGATTGCCACGCCAGCCCAGAAAGAACCCAAGAAGCTGCCACATCGCATCAAGGCCAAGGCATCCAGGCATGACAGGATCGGTCTCAAAATGACAATCAAAGAACCAGAGATTCGGTCGAATATCCAACTCGGCCTCAATAACCCCCTTATTAAAAACGCCACCTTGATCGGAGATGTGGGTAATGCGATCCATCATCAGCATTGGGGGCAGAGGAAGGCGGGCATTTTCAGCACCAAACAGCTCACCGCGGGCACATTGCAGCAGTTCATCGTAGGAATACGAACTCTGCCGAACCACACTCATATCCATAACCGCAATTCCTTGGAGGTGACACCTATAGACTACACCAGTGGATATGACAGTTTGACTGCAAGTTGCACTGGGAGGGTGGGTAAATGGTAACCAAATATTTATACACTTGTATATTAATTAAGTGATTTATGGGTTAAATATTAAAAAACGTTAAAAAACATGTGGATAATAATAGTCCACCTATTTTGTCTTAACAATCGATTTTTGAGGGTCTTTGCGGCGGGGTTGCACAGAAAAAACGAGGCAGAGACCTGTCAGTGTTCCATCCTAGATGCAAGGCATCCAGGATGGAACAGAATGGTCTTAATCTTCCGACTGATTCGGGTCAACATAACCTTGGGGCAGCATGTGGGCAATGCCCTTGTGGCAATCGATACAAGCCTCGTTGGTCTGCATGGCCTTGGTGTGGTGTGCTGCGGCATCCGGGGTCTGACTGCTGGTGGTCATGGCTGCATAACTATGGCAGTTCTTGCACTCCTGGGACTTGTTGGCTTCCATGCGGGCCCATTCGATTTTGGCCATCTCCATACGATGGGCAACAAACTTTTCCCGGGTATCGACCTTGCCGGTGATCTTGGCCCAAACTTCCATGCTGGCTTTCATCTTGCGGATCATCTTTGGTCCCCAGGCATGAGGGACATGGCAGTCCGAACAGATGGCCCGGACTCCCACGGGATTCTGATAGTGAATGGTCTTCTTGTATTCTTGATAGACGTTGTCACGCATCTCATGACAACTGATGCAGAACTCCATACGATTGGTGGCTTCCAGTGCTGTATTGAAACCACCCCAGAAGATAATGCCAAGTACAAACCCGCTACCAAGCAGGGCAAGCAAGGAATAGCGGGCACTTGGTTTCATCAGCAGGTTCCAAATGCGTTGGATGATGTTTTGAGCATCCATTGTTCAACTCCCCAATAATCGATCGATACATCAAAAGCCTACCCGGAAAACTGCATCCGGGTAGGTACCCACAACAACTCAGAATGTACGTTGATAGGACAGCGCCATGGCCTGCACAACATAGGCATAGGGCTGCTGGTAGGTTGGCAGCACACCACCGAGACCGCCCAGTTGCAAACCGCTGTAGTAGTAGTCGTTGGTTTGCATACGGGCCCAAATGTAACCGGCCTTGACCAAGGATGCCGAATCAATGTGATAGCGCACATCCAGCATGACTTGTAGCGTATTGCTGGTGATGTTCGGCAGGTTCTGCAGTGGCAGGTAACCGCCGTTCGGCAGTCCACCTGCAGCAGAAGCTGCCTGCAACACATAGCCACTGAAGCCATTGGCGACTGTGCTGTTGATGTAGCTTGCATCAAGCTTGACATCAACTTTTTCGATCAACAGGTTTTTCTTGAGCACGCTCAGACCCACCACATAGTCCTTGTTGCCCACCCGTGAGCTGTATTGCGTGCAGGGGTCAATCTTCGATGAGGCATTGGCCCAACTGTAGGCATCTGAACTGGCAAATGAAGCGGGACAGCCACTGTACGGCTGCGTGGTACTGGTTCCGGCATAGGCTGCAGGAGTGCCATTATTGTATCCCCAACCTTCCTGACGTGAGTTCATCTGTTCGATATTCAGATAGGCATTCATGGTCAGATCAGGATTGGGAGCCAGAGTGGCACTCAGGTTGTAGGATGTGTCCTTGACCTGTTGCAGACCGAAGTTGTCATTTGGATAGTCTGTATCGTTGTAGCTGACTTCAGTATCAAAGGACAGCATGTCGGTGGCCTGCCAGTTCATCATGAAGCGCAGATTGCCGATGTTGCTGTTGGAGACATAGTAGCGTTGCAGACCCGGCATTTCGCTGAGCACGTTCTCGCTGGCATAGGCGCCCTTACCAAGCACCGAGCAGTTAGAGAAAATCGTGTTGCCATTGGCGTCCTTGCTGGTGGCACAGGGAAGGCCAGCTCCGGTGTTATAGAGGACATTGGCCGCATTACTGACGGGCATGATCGCCTGTCCGTAGCCGGCATTGGCCAGAAGTTGAGACAGGTAGGGTTGAGTGCCGGGCAGCAGGGATGCAAAACTGATCGGATTGTAGGCGTTGTCGTGCAGTTTGGAGTAGCTGCCATCCACCTGCCCACTCAGCGAATCACTCAGGCTGAAGTGGTAGTTAACCTTAATGGTGTTCTGCCTTGACTGATCGGTATCCGCGCAATCAATCCAGGAATTTTCGCACCAGCGGTGAATGCCCTGGGTGACAAAGCCCATTCCGATGGACTGGCTATCGCTCAAATGATAGTTGGCATCGAAGCTGAACTCGTTCAGATCCTTGCTGAAAGGAACATTGTTTTCAAAGTTCCCAAACGTTGTTGCTGTTCCCAATGTTCCTGAGGCTCCTGCACCTGCATCAGTCCACTGATAGGAATTGATTGGGGTACGATTGTCCCGGTTCTTGAGTTTGCCGTCGACGGTAATGCGTAGGTTATCGACTGGCTCGGTAAGGAGTTTGAGGTCGAGGTCCGTTGTGGTTACCAGGCCGTGCAGCGAACCCGTAGGCAGCGTGTTGATTCCGGAATAGTTGGTAAACGCTTCTGTATTGGTGAGAAACGCATCATTCTGCGTATTGCGCGCATAGGCGGCTTCAGCAATCAGCCGGGTTTTGGGGGCAAAAGTATAGCCACCGGTCAGCTGGAATTGCTGAAACTGATTGGATGGGGCGGTACTCATCCAGGTTAGACCCGGCGTGGTTTGGGTTGGGGCTACTGACCATGACTGCCAGTACACGGAAGGGATGTGATCGATAAAGTCCGAACCGTAATAGGCCATGTGCAAAAATGATTGCTCACCGGTAAAATTCAGACCAAGATTGTATTGATTGGTGGTCTGATTGATCGGGTAGGGCATGATGTCGGAGATTTCTCCCGCCCCCAGTCCGGATACATCGCCTAGTGCTTTGCTGCCGGTCTGGTTGGTTTGTGACACCGAGCCGGTCAGTTGCCAGCTGCGACTCAGTTCAGCGCTAAAGCCACCGCCATCGGTTTTACGGATGGTGCGAATCTGGAATGGCTGAAAAGCAGCGAGATCCGCCTGTTGTTGGGCGGTCGTCAGAGCAGACGTCAGGGCTGTTTTGCCGTTGGGTACGGTAAGTCCAAGCGTACTGGCACCCTTGGTCACCAGTCCATTGGTAAGCGTTGCTGTACCGAGACCTGGTACCGCCCAGTTTTGCGGCAGTAACAGGATGTTGCTGCCCGGGCTAACAAACGGTGTCTGGTAACTGTTGTCGAAATTGCGGGTCAGTTCATCGTGGCTCAGATTGAATTCAAAGGTGCCCTGACGACGAAAATCAAGGTTCAGCTTGCGGCTGTCAAGGCCGAGGTCGCGTCCTTCGATATTGAGGCGATCGGCATCTGTGCTATCAAATTTGCCGCCGCTTTGCAGGTCAAAATTGGCAATGCCGTAGCCGTTTTGCACGTCCATGCCATTATATTCACCGAACTTTGAACTGTCGTTGCCGTTATTGATCCAGCCGGCACCTAGTTCAATCGTGCTTTTGTTGGTCGTTAAATCACTGGCGTCATCCGCCCAGCCGACGGCCGGGAACAGGGCACTGAGAATCAGTGCGCTGCGGACGGTAGCAGACATCCGCGTCAGTCGAAATCTACGTTGTGTATTCATGATGTAACATCCTCATCATTCGTGAGACCCTTAGCGCTGGAACTTCGCGCCGGCTGGGGAATTCGAACCGTGTACCATGGAATGGCAATTCATGCATGAGCGCGCAGTAGCCTGAGTTGCGATTCCAGCATTAGGCAGAGCTGTCAGCGCCTTGATTGCGAACTGGTTGCCGCCGGGCAGTCCGGAGCCACTGAAGGACATACGGGCGTGATCACCACTGTGGCAGTCCTGGCAGAGGTAGGGGGCACGCTGTTTAAGCAGGGTTGGATTGTTTGAACCGTGCGGGGTATGGCAATTCAGGCAATTGTCGGTCACCGGGGCATGTTCCCACAGGAATGGACCGCGCTTGTCGGCATGGCACATGTAGCAGGTTTCGTTCACTGAGTTTTTGATCAGCAGGGATGGACCGGTGGAACCCATGGGGTTATGGCAATCCGAGCAGGCCATCTGACCGGCCAGGACCGGGTGGGTGGAGATCTTGTGCATCTGGGCACGCTGCGTCTGGTGACAGGAGAAGCAAACCTCGGGCTGGGTGACTTTGTTCATGACCGGGTCACGGCTGACGTGAACGCGATGGCAGGCTGCACAGGCAATGTCGCGTGACTCATGCTGGCTGCCGGCCCACATGGCCAGTTTGGCCGTGTGATTATGGCAGTTCAGGCAGGATTCGTTCTGAACGCTGGCGGCTGAGCGCTTATAGTCGGAGTGTACAGGCTTGCGATAGCCATAGAGAATATCGGGGGCAGGGCGAACGGCAGAGCCCGACTTGTTCTGAACGTGGGCAGTGCTTTCACCGTGACAAGATTGACAGCTTGGGGTGCGCGCATCAGCCTTAACGCCATGAGCGGTTTTGTAAATGGACAAAACGGGGCGTTCTTCATTTTCGTCGTGGCAGCGCGTACAGACTGCGTCCCGATCGAGGGAATGTTTCACGTGGGCCGCAGCGGCTGAATCATCCGCAAGTGCTGTGTGGCAGCCGATCGTGCTGGCCACCACCAAGAGGATTGAGGCGCAATGCCTGAATATATTCATGATCAAGTTCTCCTTGGGTGCGGGGAAGCGAGAAAATCCCTGAGCGAGCTTCCGCGGCATCCGTTATTTCAGGGAAAGAATCCAGTCAATCAG
>JAJZHM010000014.1 GCA_021804485.1 Pseudomonadota bacterium
CGACGCCATTGCCATTTGATGCGGCTATTACCACAATCAAGCAGAAGCAGATCGGACACTGACTTCTCCACCACTGACCGTGTGAAGCAGACCCTGACGTTCAATCAGCAGATTGCCCGCATCATCCACGCCCCGCCCCCAGCCCGACAAGGTTGCTCCAGACTGCTCTATTGTCAGCGCCTGATCTTTGAGAACATCGCGCACCATAAATCGTTCGCGCACACCCTGAAAACCCAACCCAGCAAAACACTCAAGCGTCGATACCATCGAGGTCAACAGGCGCAAGGTCAGATCCGTTCGGGACACAAGAACATGATCCTGAATACAGGCCCAAGGCTGGTCGGGTGCTTCTCCAGCTGGAAAACCCCGATGATTGACACCCACACCGACCACCGCCATACAAGGCCCTGAGGCATCCCCCGTTAACTCGATCAGGATACCTCCTAGCTTACAACCGCCAAGCAGCAGATCATTGGGCCACTTCAGCCCAAGCGGCTGCCCGAGAACCTGTTCAACAGCTTCCGCAAGCCCAACACCCACCGCCAGACTAAGTCCGGCGAGCCGACTGACTGGACCATCAAAGCGCCACCCCATCGTCGCATAGAAATTATAAGCCAGAGGAGAGGACCAACTGCGCCCCCTTCTTCCTCGACCGGCTGTCTGCTGTTCAGCCAGGATCACAACAGCATGCCCGTCACACCCGGCCGCCATCTGTCGCAGCAGTTCCTGATTGGTCGAATCCAGTTCATTAAAAACCTGTACCTGTACACCCAGGGACTGCATACCGGATTGCAAGGCCGGAACATCCAGCCAGTCAATGCCCTGTCTCAGCGCATAACCTCGCCCTGGCTGGCTGACAATAACAAAGCCATGAGCCCTGAGGCCATTGATCATCTTCCAGATGGCGGCCCGGGTTACACCCAGGACACGTCCCAGATCCTCACCGGAACAAGACTGCCCCGTTGAAAGAAGACCGAGCAACCGCCATTCTGCTTCCGTCATTGACTGGACTCCATCATGGTCTGAACCGGAACCCAGACACCCTTGCGGACCTGATAGACCGTGACCGCACCATGACTCAGATCACCATGGGCATCAAACTGCACCGGACCGGTCACCCCTGGATAACCACTTGTTTGGGCCAGATAGGGCAAAAAGACCTCCGGACGGGTTGAGCCAGCACGCTGCATGGCATCGACCAGAACATGCAAGGCATCGTAGGCATAGGGGGCATAGTTCTGAATAGGGCCGTATCGCTTTTCAAAACGACTGACAAAAGCCCGACCGGCAGGCAGGGTATCCAGCGGCACACCCGGTTTTGAGGCATAAAAACCCTCGGCATGCGGGCCGGCCAAATGGATGAACTCAGGAGTACGCATCCCGTCCCCACCAAGCAGAGGCTGCGTCATACCCAATTGCGCCATCTGTTCAGCCATGGGCGCTGCCTGTCCATACATTCCACCAAAGAACACCAGATCAGGATGCTGACCGGCAATCTGGGTCAAAATAGCCGTAAAATCCGTCGCCTTGTCATCGGTATATTGTCGGACCAGCACACGCACCCCAAGCTTCTCTACCTGTTGGACAAACTCATCCGCAAGACCCTGCCCGTAAGCAGTCCGATCGTCAACCACCGCAACCTGATGAACATGAAGGTGATGCGCGGCAAACTCGGCCAACGCCACACCCTGCTGACCATCATTAGCCATCAGCCGGAAGGTCGTCCTGAACCCTTGGTGGGTAAAACGGACTGCTGTGGCTGATGGTGAAATTTGGGGAATACCTGCCGCTGCGTAGATACGCGCTGCCGGGATGCTTGTCCCGGAATTCAGGTGCCCGATCACCGCCACCACCCCTTCATCGACAAACCGCTGGGCAACCTGCGTTGCCACCCGCGGATCCGCCTGATCATCTTGCGAGTCCAGCCGCAGATGCAGAATACTGTTCCCGATGTGGATGTGTTCCGCGTTGAGCTCCTCAACGGCCAGTGCAACACCATTTTCATTATCCTTACCAATGGCCGCCTGTTGCCCGGTCAGTGGCGATGCCTGACCAATAAGGACATCAGAACCCGAACTACCGACATCATGCCGCTGACACCCAGCCAGAACCAGGGTAATCAGAATAAGTACCTTTCTCACAAGACGCTCCGTTTTCCTGTTGCTGTATCGCACCTTAGCAAACAGATCCCGACAGATCAAGACGATTACGAGCCCGAATGAATGCTGTCATGCACAAGCTGAACATCTCTTTATTCGGGATTGATTGTGAATAGCCCCAGAATCAGCCAAAATATCGGACAAACTTCATCAACACAACGGATCTGACCGGTAGAAATAGCATTTAGCACCCTATTAAGTTAAGGCACGAAGATAGATCCCTACACCAACCAAAAGATTCTATCCATGGAAAACCAGAGTTCTAACGAAATCAGCAGGCGACGAACTTTTGCTATCATCTCCCATCCGGATGCAGGCAAAACCACCATGACCGAAAAACTCCTGCTTTGGGGACGAGCCATCCAGGTTGCTGGTACCGTCAAGGCACGCAAATCCGATCGTCATGCCACCTCCGACTGGATGGCCATGGAAAAGCAGCGCGGCATTTCCATCACGACCTCAGTCATGCAGTTCCCCTACCGCGAGGCCATGATCAACCTGCTCGATACACCGGGGCATGAAGATTTCTCCGAGGACACCTATCGAACCCTAACCGCCGTCGACTCGGCCCTTATGGTGATCGACGCCGCCAAAGGCGTCGAAGAACGAACCATCAAACTGATGGATGTCTGTCGTATGCGGGCCACACCCATCGTCACTTTCATCAACAAGCTTGACCGTGAAATCCGCGAACCGGTAGATCTGCTCGACGAGATCGAATCGGTCCTCCGTATCCGCTGCGCCCCAGTCACATGGCCCATCAGTTCCGGCCGTGATTTCCGCGGCGTCTACCATCTGACTGAAGACCGTTTTTACTGGTACCATGCTGGCCACGGCAGCGAACTTATTGACGACGACTGCACCGATGGCCTGTACAATCCGGAAGTCGACCGAAGGCTGGGTGATGAAGCCGCCCGGTTGCGTGAAACCCTGGAATTACTGCAGGGCGCAAGTCACCCTTTTGAAAAGGACGCTTTTCTGAATGGCGAATTAACTCCGGTGTTTTTCGGAACCGCTCTGGGCAACTTTGGAGTCAACCACATTCTTGAAATGCTGGTGAATCATGCTCCAGCACCTAAAAACCACTTGGCAAGCGAGCGCACCGTCCAGGCTGAGGAACACGGTTTTTCTGGCTTTGTGTTTAAGATCCAGGCCAACATGGATCCGAAGCATCGCGACCGCATCGCCTTCCTGCGCATTTGCTCCGGACACTATGAGCGTGGCATGAAACTGGTTCAGATCCGCACTGGCAAAGAATTCCGCATTGGTGATGCTCTGACCTTTTTGGCTGGAGAACGAGAGCACCTTGATGAAGCTTGGTCAGGAGACATCATCGGCCTGCACAATCATGGCACCATCCAGATTGGCGACACCTTTACCGAAGGTGAAAACCTGCATTTTCTGGGCATCCCCCATTTTGCCCCCGAAATGTTCCGAAGAGTCCGACTCCGCGACCCACTTAAGAGCAAACAGCTGCAAAAGGGCTTAAAGGAACTCTCTGAAGAAGGGGCTACCCAGGTCTTTATGCCACTCATCAACAATGACTTGATTCTTGGTGCCATTGGCATGCTGCAGTTTGATGTGGTTGCCTTCCGCCTCCAAGAAGAATACAAAGTGGAGTGCATCTATGAGCCGGTCACACTGTCCACCGTCCGCTGGATTCATGCCGATGATGAACGCAAACTTGCCGAGTTTCGCAAAAAAGCCAATGACCAGCTTTCACTGGATGGGGGTGGACACCTAACCTATCTAGCACCTAGCCGAGTCAACCTACAAATTATGCAGGAACGCTGGCCCGATATACGATTCAGCCAGACACGCGAACACCACAGTTAATGGACCATGCTTGCACAAGAAGAACTGGGGGTATTAGACTGTTCTATGTATTCTTGGCAATGGGACTTGGAATCAAAATTTCCGAGCCCGTGAGGGATAGAATCAGCGGCAAAAGCCAAGCCAAACCCGTCCGCTTGACCCCCTGCTAGCGCAAGGCTGGTTCGGAACTCGCCTAGCAAGGGGAATGCGTGGACAAGTGTTCAGAAGTAAAAGAGGAATATTCATGTCGCACATGCTCAAGCCCTTTAAGCAAATGCAGTTTAGCTTGGTGCCAGATACCCCACGACTACCCCACCCGTATTTTCGCGCAGAACAACGCCAAGTTACAGTGCACAGTGCGCACTTTGGCAAAGTAAAGATGCATGTCAGCGTTTTTGGCGAGGGTCCGCCCTTATTGCTTCTGCACGGCCTAATGACAGCCAGCTATTCCTTCCGCTACGTGATGGACACGCTCGCCAAGCACTACACACTCTACATCCCTGATCTAATCGGTGGGGGACGATCCGACAAGCCCAACACCTCCTACAAACCCGATGACTTGGCGCGTTCCGTGGGAGAATTGTTGCTTGAACTCGGTATCTGGGGCGCCCCAGCCATCGGAAACTCGATGGGTGGCTACCTGCTAATGCGCCTCGTATTAATGGAGCCTACTGCCATAAGTCGGTTGGTAAATCTGCATAGTCCAGGCCTGCCAACGGCGCGTATGCACTTGTTGTCGCTTGTATCGGCATTCCCGTCCGCCTTCGAACTTGTCCTGGAATCCTTGGTGCGCCTTAATCCTGAGCGCTGGGTACATACCAATGTGCATTATTACGACGAGACACTCAAATCACGTGAGGAACACCGAGAATATGCGAGCGCACTGACCTCGCCCAATGGAGTGATTGGGTTGGCACGTCACCTGTCCGATACACTGTCGGTACGTCAGATGCGCCAATTTGAGGAAACACTCAAGAAACTAGACAGTTTCCCTGTCCCGCTGCTGCTGGTTTATGCGAGGCAGGACAAGATGGTTCCGCCCATCGTAGGCGAACGTCTTGCGAAGCTCATTCCTGATGCACGCATCGAGTGGCTGGAAGAGGCATCGCATTTTGCTCATGTAGATGCCCCGGAGGCCTTCCTAAAGACGGCGATACCCTTTCTTAGCGCAACAGGGCAGAGCTAGCTCTGCCCTGTTGTTAACAGCGACTCCATCGAAAAACGCTCATCCGCGAGCATCTCCGAGTCAATCAGCACCTTTTCTGCAATCAGCCGCTTGCTCAGAAGAAATTCTTGAGCCCGATTAACACAGTCAGCAGCGATCAAACGATCGTTGTTAAAGTAGAAGCAGGAAAAACTGCGTCCACTTTGATAATTACCTCGCACAACCACCTTATCATGCCCAGCATTTAGGCCAGCAATTTGCAACTTCAGGTCAAACTGATCAGACCAGAACCATGGCAGGGCGCTTATCTGTCCCGGTTTGCCACACAAGGTAGCGGCAGCCACCTTAGCGTGTTCAATTGCGTTAGGAACAGACTCAAGACGTATGCGACGACCGTAGAGGCTACTGAAATGATTAGCACAGTCGCCAGCAGCAACGATATCTGGGTCGCTGGTACACCCATGTGCATCAATAAGGATGCCATTATCAACCACCAGTCCAGCAGCTTGCGCCAGTTCAACATTAGGCTGCACACCAATGCCAACGATGACCAAGCCAGCCTCAATCAGTTCACCATCCGCACAGCGCACGCCCCGCACTCGGTTTTTTTCAACTGAACCCTCCAGAGCCGTAATGATGATGCCTGTACGAATTTGAACACCCTCTTCACGATGCACACGGGCGTAAAACTCAGAGACCTGAGGAGCAGTAACCCGTTGCAGCACACGATCAGCGGTTTCCAGAACTGTAACAGCGATGCCCAGTGCACGCAACGAGGCAGCCAACTCAAGCCCAATGTAGCCAGCACCAACAATAACCACATGTACCACACCCGCCAGTTCATCCTTGATAGCCTCAATATCGCTGGTTGTCCGCAGATAGTGCACTCCAGCAAGATCTGCTCCGGGTACTACCAACGGCCGAGGGCGAGCTCCAAGACACAACGCCAGCTTGTCATAAACGACTTCACGACCATCAGCCAATATAATCCGATGAGACTGGCGGTCTATCTCCTTGACCTGTGCAAAGCTGCGATCAATGCGCTGCTTCTCATAGAAATCAGACGAGCGTATCAGTAGATCTGTACGAGCAGCCTGACCTGATAAATAACCTTTTGACAACGGCGGCCGGTGGTAAGGCAGCCCGGGTTCATCACTGATCATCAGGATTTGACCCGTCCAACCGTTCTGACGCAGACTTGCACAAAGTTGCACACCTGCATGGCTGCCGCCGATAATCACTGCCTGAGTAGTCATGGGTGTCCGCTCCTGTAACGCTCAAGCTTTAGGGGTGAGCTGAACCATCATTTTCGAGTAACCCTTGACGAAGTTGGACTGCACAATTTCTGGGGCACCAAGTACAGCAATGGCCTCAAATCGTTTAAGCAACTCCTCCCACAGGATACGCAACTGCATCTCCGCCAATCGGTTGCCCATACAACGATGTACGCCAAAACCAAAAGAGGTGTGGCTCCGTGCATTGGACCGGTCAATAATCAGTTCATCCGGCCGCTCAAACATGCGCTCATCCCGGTTGCCAGAGGCGTACCACATCACCAGCTTGTCGCCTTTGCGAATAAACTGACCGTTCAGCATGGTATCCTGCGTCGCGATACGCCTCATGTAAGCTAGTGGGGTCTGCCAGCGAATAACCTCGGACACCATGTTGGGGATGAGATCATGGTTCGCCTTGAGCTTATCAAACTGTTCTGGAAAAAGATTCATCGCCAGAACACCGCCTGTCATTGAATTACGTGTCGTGTCATTACCTCCGACAATCAGCAGGGCCAAGTTGCCAAGAAACTCCATGGGACGCGTGATCAGATCACGCGTCGCTTCATGTGACTGCAGCAGGGTAATGAGATCAAAACCAGGAGCTTCACCGGCCGCAGTGCGAGCCGCCTTGTTATGCCAAAGATCCGAGAAGTGTCGAGCCATATCAGCCACAGCAAGGAAAAGCTCATCCATATCGCTGGATCCTCCTGTGGTTTCGGCGCTAGCCGCCGCCAAATCCGACCAGTACACCAGCTTATGTCGTTGCTCATAAGGAAAATCAAGCAAGGTGGCAAGCATGCGTGATGTCAGCTCAATAGAAACCCGGCTGACCCAGTCAAAGGGCTGGTTGATGGGCAGCTTGTCGAGGACATCCTCCACGCGCTGACGAATCAGCCCTTCCATCTCCTTCAGATTCTTAGGCGCTACGACACCCTGCACAGCCTGACGCTGAATGTCGTGTTTGGGCGGGTCCATGGCAATGAACATCTCAATGCTCAGCCCTTCGGGTGGTTCGCCCAACACAATAAAGGGCTCGGCAGAAAACAGCTCATGGTTCTTGTCCACATAAAGAATATCTTCATAGCGGGTCACTGACCAGAATGCTCCAAACGGACTACTGCCCTGATAATGCACAGGCGCCTCGTCGCGCAGACGCTTAAAATACGACTGCCAGCGATTCTGCCGAAACATGAAAGGATTACTGACATCAATTTTTTCAAGTGGTACAGCGGCAACATCCGGTATCGGCTGCTCGATGAACACCAGTGGACGTTTGCTCAAAAAGGCTGCCCGTTTCACTTTCTGGTAAATATGAGCACCCTTGATCTGGATATCGACGGGGATCGTCGCTTGGGCTTTAGTGATGACTTGGTCTATGACTTTCATGGTGGCGTGTACCCTGTACTAAGTAAGCAGTCGATGTCACATCTGAAATTCTGGGAGATGGACCGTCATACCGTTCAATGCTGCCGACACCTTGATCTGACACGCCAGACGCGAGGTCGGCTGACGCTCTGGAGTCATGCTAAGCATTTGATCCTCTTCAGCACTGCGTGCGCCAATCTTATTCTGCCACTGGCTTTCAAGCATGACATGACACGTGCCACAAGCACAGACACCACCACAGTCACCATCGATGCCTGGTACAGCATTGTCGGTCGCGAGTTGCATAAGGGATTTACCATCAATAATATCTACTTTATGCAGGTTACCGTCATGAGTCGCAAACGTGATTGTTCCCATAAACATTTTCCTGATCAGAGAAGGTGTTTGGTCCTGTACAGCTTAAGCAAGGCTCGCCTGACCAAAATCAGAGCCCTTGCTCGCTGTCTCCGGCTTTATCATCCGTGTTATCAATTATCAGGGTAGCTCGCCCCATGCGTCTTGTCATTTGTTGACATCCACTTATCACTTTCAGACAATGAAACCACCAATAAGCAGAGTGTCGCGCCATGGCAGGACAACCGGCAAATATTCCCGTCCGCTACTACACGCGCATGGGAGAGGTACTGCTGAAGGCTGGCGTTGATCTGGCAAAGGTACTGAAACAAGCAGATTTGGGCCCAGATCTGCTCTCCCAACCGAACGCCATGCTCCGCATTGATCAGGTCGAAGCTCTGGTGGCAGCTACCCTACAGATCTCCGGACGGCCCGATCTGGCGCTGGATATCGGTTATGCCCTACGCATCACCTCACACAGCGTCGTCGGCTATGCCATGCTGAGCAGCCCGACCGTCGGGCACAGCATGCGTCTTCTAGCTCGTTATTTCCGTCTTATCATGCCGTCATTCAGCATTCGTTACCACCAAAATCATGGGTTTTTAGAATTTGAATTCCAACCTGCCATGCACATGACCCAAACCTGTCTGATTTTTCACCTGGAAGCCATGGTGGCGGGTACTTATGTCGCATTAGGTGATCTATTGGGCGAGCAACTCTCAGCCTACGACGTTTACCTTGCCATACCAAAACCTGCCCACACAGCACGTTATGCAGAGATGCATCAGGTGCGCATTCATTTTTTGAAAGGATGGTCCGCAACAGGGATTCGCCTGCGCTTTGCCAGCGATATCATGGATCAGCGCCCTGTGCTCTCTGACCCTGATGCCTTCAGGATGGCAGAAGAACACTGCCGTGCTCATGCCGAAGATGTACTGGCCAGCGGCAAGGTCGCAGACTGGGTCGCCAAGATGCTGCGCGAAGCTACAGACGGCATTCCCACCTTGAACGAACTGGCGCAAACCCTGAATATCTCAGCCCGAACGCTGGACCGGCATCTGGCCATGGAGCAAACTGGATTTCGCACTCTTTTTCACCAAATACGGCACGAGCGTGCCAGACAGCTTTTGGCAATTGAACGATTCACCATCACCCAGATTGCCTATGAGTTGGGCTATTCAGATCTTGCCAATTTCACCAGGGCATTTCGAAACCAAGAGGGCATAAGTCCGGTTGCCTATCGGGGATTACAGTTAGGAAAGTCCCATTGACGCTAGAACCCGGGCCCAGAATGCTACTTTTGATGAAACTGATTGATGACGCACGCACCTGTAAAGAAAAACTGCAAGCAGCTTTAGTGGTTCATCGCAGAATCGCAAAAAACGAACCAATCATTTCTTAATCATTGTGCGCGCAAGAAATTGATTTTCCTTTTGGCATCCAATCACAGTGCGCCTTGCTTTCCCCAACACGATCCTGCCCCAACACGATCCTGCACTAGCTCGGAGTGAAATTTAACCCGAGATCGATGCTATCAATACGCCCTGACAGTTGTTCCATGAGAGGATTAGCTGACGAGCGCTGCTGATCAAGACCAAGAAAATCGAAGAGTTCCCGATCAAGAAGTTGAGAAGGAGCCACGCTGCTCATGGCTGTAAAAATACTGTCCAGACGATGCGGATGTTCCCGATCCCATGCTTTCATCATATTGCGTACGGCAACACGCTGCAGGTTTTCCTGGGATCCGCAAAGATTGCACGGAATGATCGGAAACTGCCGGTGTCGTGCATAGGGGATGATATCTTCTTCCTTACAGTAGGCCAAAGGCCGAATCAGTATGTTCTTGCCGTCGTCGCTCAGCAACTTAGCTGGCATAGCTTTCAGTTTGCCGTTAAAAAAAAGATTGAGAAAAAACGTCGCGATGATGTCGTCGCGATGGTGTCCCAAAGCAACTTTAGTGGCCCCAATCTGCTGAGCAAAACCGTAAAGATTGCCGCGCCGCAGACGCGAACAGACGCTGCAATAGGTCTTGCCTTCAGGAGTAAGCTGTTTGACGATGCTGTAGGTGTCCCGCTCCAGAATATAGTGGGGTACTCCCCGCCCGCTCAGATAGGTCGGCAATACATCCTCAGGAAACCCGGGCTGCTTCTGATCCAGATTGACCGCCACAAGATCAAAACGAATGGGCGCACTGACCTGAAGATTAAGCAGGATATCCAACATGGTATAGCTATCCTTACCTCCGGACAGACAGACCATGACCTTATCCCCATCCTCGATCATGCCGTAGTCTTCAATAGCTTGCCCTACCAGCCGCCGCAGACGTTTCTGAAGCTTATTGAATTCCGAACGGGAAAGTTCCGATTCTGATGATGAAATCTGCTGCATGACAATAACCTGCATCCACTGTGTCAAAAGGTTATTCTACCATGCCTGATCCGCTAATGCCGCTGGCTACCCCCACGCAGAACCTGATGCAATTCATCCAGAGTGAAGGGTTTGTGCAACACGGCATCAGCTCCCAGCATGCGAACCAGTTCCAGCGTATCAATATCAAGATCGTTCCGGCTTCGACCTGACATGGCCACGATATATAATGCAGGCAAGAACCGACGAACTGCCGCAATCAGCGTAATGCCATCCTTTTCCGGCATCACCAGATCCGTCAGCAGAAGATCCGGTGGTTGCTGCTGGATCCTCTGCAGCGCCTCTTCACCATTGCGGGCTGTGGACAACTGATACCCGGGATCGCACAGGGCATCCTGCAGAAACTCCAGCAACAAGACATCATCATCAACAATCAGCAGATGCATCTCGATGCTCCTCATTGGATACTTCGTCGTGGGACCGGCTCAATGTCGTTCGAATGACCTGCAGTAATTCATCAATGTTGAGGGGCTTGGCAACAATCGTCCAATCGACCCGATCACCCCACTGCTGACGCAGAAGGTCAGCTTGGGCACTGATCATCAGAACTGCCAGTCCTGACCTGATCTGACGTGCCTGCTGGATGAGATCCGCACCAAGCATCCCGGGCATTACTTGGTCGGTCAAAAGAAGATCAATGCTCTGGGTAGGATCCCGCAGATATGCCAGAACTTCCAGTGGGTCCGTCCGAACTGTACAGCGGTACCCCTGTGTCTCCAGAAGTTCAGCAAGCATGGCCGCAATCTGCGGTTCATCCTCAACAATCAGAATATTCTGCCCAGCAGGGATCTTCTGGGGATGAATGACAGACACAGGAAGAACCGGTTGTTCAACGGTTTCCCGACAGGGCAGCAGCACACAAAAAACACATCCGGGCAACAAAGGATCAGCGTGAGCGGGCTGGTGGACCTGAACATGTCCACCAAATTCATGGACAATTCCATGCACTACCGACAGGCCCATACCCGAACCCTGCCCTACAGGCTTGGTCGTAAAAAACGGGTCGAAAATACGATCCAGCAAAGCACTTTCCATACCCTTACCCCGGTCACGCACGGCTATCTGCACAAAACGTCCCTGAAATTGCTGGTGACACGAAGCGCAGTGCTGATGTTCCAGTTCAATCTCGTTTAACTCAATGCGTATTTCACCACGTTCTCCCTGGGCATCACGGGCATTGATCACCAGATTCATCAAGACCTGCTGCAAGGGAACATCATCCATATAGACCGGGGAAACCTCCGACACCTTGCGCACCCGCAACCGCATGGAGGCAGGCACCATAGGTCTGAGCATACGCACAGCGGCATCCACCGTTGCACTGACATCCTGAATCAACCCCTGACCGGTTCCACCACGACTGAACACCAACAACTGACGGATCAGTTCCCGTGCCCGCTGTCCGGCTAAAGCGATCTGTTGCAAGTAACGCAGCAGTCGGGGGTTATCCAGCAGGACCACCTGTCGTTCAGCCAACTCATTATAGCCCAGCATGCTCGTTAATATATTATTGAAATCATGGGCAATACCTCCAGCTAGATGGCCGATCGCCTCCATTTTCTGAGCCTGCTGCATAGCTTTTTGCAAATGCTCCCTTTCCTTTTCAACATGCTGCAACTCGGTTACATCACGAACCATGGCCATGATGTGACGCGGCGTACCCTGCTCATCACGCACAAGCCACTGCCGCACCCGCACCGGAACATCCCTGCCGGAGTGATCACGGTAGGACTTGCGATATGAATCCACGGAACCTCGTTGCACGAGTTGCTGTGCAACCTGTTCGTCCTGTTCAAACCATTGGGGTGCAGTAAGCGTCTGTTCGTTTCGTCCCTTCAGTTCAGCAAGCCCAAAGCCGACAATCGACTGAAAGGCCTGATTGGCATCTTCAATACGACGATCCAGCGTCATAATGCAAATGCCATCAATACTGGTTTCAAACAAGGATCGGTAGCGCTGCTCGGACTGCCGCACCGCCCATTCCGCCTGCCGGTAGGCTGTCATATCCTGCACCACACCAATAATCCGTCCCAGAATCCTGCCCACACGCTCAAAACGAATGAAACAGCGGACAATACGCCTTATGCCGCTTGGAAGTTCTAGACCAAACTCCAGTGAGCACGACTCCTGCAACTGTCGCGCCCTGGACCAGAAAGTATCAAAGCGTGCCCGATCCTCCCGGGCAATACGTTCCACAAAAAGTGTTTGAGCAGGTTGGGCAGCGGCGCTACCAAGCTCCAGCATCTCAATCAGTTCCCTGGACCAGAACAACTCGGGCTGCTCCCGCACATCTTCAACCCAGAAGCCAAGTCCTGCAATCCGTTGCGACTCGGCAAGCAGATCCCGGTTCTGCAAAAGCTCACGCTGCTCACGTCGACGCGTTGTGACATTAGCCGCCAACAGATGAATCCTTGTCGCCATACCATCCGACGTTGAAGCAACATTGAGACTGAGAATCAGCAGATTGCCCGAACGACTGAGTACCTCGACATCCACATCGCGCACGGCCCGTTGGCGTATAGCCTGCAGAAGCAGTCGGGCCATAACTTCACGGGAACTTTCCTGAACCCAGGTATAAACTGATAACCCCCTGATATTCTCCGTCTCGGGCACCTCGATCATCGCCCGGAAGGGATCGTTGCAACTGAGCACAATACCCCGCTCATCTAGAGCCAGATAACCCATCCCTGTCTCGGCAACCAGACGACGATAAACCCATTCGCTTTCTTCAGCATGTCGCTGATTACTGATATCCTGAACCCAGCCATCGATTACATAGTGCCCCGAGCGGACACGAAGTCGACCGCGCTCCCGCATCCAGCTTAATCCAGCGCCACTGCGACGCAGCCGGTACTCCACTTCCCACACCCGTTCATCCTGCACAGCTTCACGAATCGAGCGCAGGATCTCCGCACGGTCTTCACGGCGAATCAGACTGCCAAAAGACAAGACATTACCTTCGGTAAAGGTCGTTGCCGGGTATCCAGTCAAGACCTGAACCCCTTGCCCCAATTGCACAGGCTGTGCATCGTGGTGCAGGATCAGACTGTCACCGGACTGATCTGCCAAACGCTGCCAACCCTCCTTATGACCCAGATCGTAGACAAAATGACAACCGGGAATAAGTTCAGACAGGTCAGTCTCCCAGAAATCGTCCACCCGCTCCTCCGGAAGATATGGGCTTTATTGGTTCACAGCATCGCTGTTCTCCTCCATAATAGCCGCAAATCATCAGGAAGCCTGAAATCATGCTCTACTGGAAAGCGGTTCATATCATGGCGGTTGTCAGCTGGTTTGCCGGTCTGTTCTATCTGCCCCGCCTGTTCGTCTACCACGCCATGACCGAAGACACGCCAGGCAAGGAACGATTCTGTATCATGGAACGCAAGCTGTATCGGGGCATCATGTCTCCTGCCATGATGGCGACTGTTTTCTGTGGCCTTGCCATGCTTGTCCCGCACTGGTCTGCCTATAAAATGCAGATCTGGGTTCATATCAAATTGAGCCTTGTCCTGCTGCTGCTTGGCTATCACCTCTACTGCGGACATCTGGTCAAAGTCTTTGCCCGGGGAGAGAACCAGCACAGCCATGTTTTTTACCGTTGGTTCAACGAGATTCCGGTGCTTTTCCTGATTGCCATTGTCCTGCTGGTCGTATTGAAGCCTCTGTGAACCACAAGCCCATCATCCTTGTCATGGCCGGCCATGACCCTACCGGCGGTGCAGGCATCCAGGCAGACATTGAGGCCATTCATGCCATGGGGGGGCATGCCCTGAGTCTGATTACCGCACTAACCACTCAGGACACACGGTCCGTGTATGATTTTAAAATTGTGCCGCTGCAACAGCTTCGCCATCAGGCAAAGATCCTGCTGGCGGACTGTACGCCGGATGCGTTCAAGTTAGGCATGTTGGGCGACCCTTCCATCGTATCCCTCGCCATTGAACTGCTTGAACAGTATCCAGACGTACCCGTGGTTCTTGATCCAGTCCTCTCGGGTAATCTTCATGGCTCTCTGGCAACACCCCATCTGATCGATGCCCTGCTGGAGCTGCTGCCACAGACCACCCTGCTAACACCCAACATCCCGGAACTGACCGCCCTCACCGCAGATCTCTCCGAATCCGAGTTCTTTGAGGCTGGACTGCAATTTTTACTGCTCAAGGGAGCACACCGGCAGGGAACAATCATCCAGAACGAACTGCGCAGTGCTACCGGAATCATCTACCGACATGAAGCGCCTCGTTTGCCTGCCGAGTTTCATGGCAGTGGCTGTACCCTAGCCTCAGCCTGCGCCTGCCTGCTTGGCCAGGGTCTTTCCGTGCCAGAGGCGGTGACACGGGCCCTTGACTACACCCAGGACTGCCTCGCCCGTGCCTTTGCCATCGGCAAGGGGCAGCTTATTCCAGGTCGAAAACCATGATCGCCTCACTGTATCAGCAACTTTATGGTATTACCCCAGAGCGTACCGATGATCTTGATCTGTTCCATGATGTGGAACTGGCCTTGAGCGGCGGGCTGCGCTGGTTACAGTACCGTGACAAGAGCTCAGCCCCAGAACAGAAACGTAAGCGTGCCCGCCAGCTGCGTGCCATGACCCGGGCTGCTGATGCTGTCCTGATCATCAACGACTCGATCGACCTCTGCCTGGATGTCGCTGCCGATGGTGTGCATCTTGGCCTGAATGACTGTGCTTTGGATGAAGCTCGTCACCGCCTTGGTTCGGGGTATATCCTTGGTGCAACCTGCCACAATGACATCGATCTGGCTAAAATAGCCGCACCACATGCTGATTATCTGGCGCTTGGCGCAGTTTTTCCCTCAAAAACCAAACCTCAGGCGATTCAGGTATCGCTCAATACCTTTGCTGCCGTTAAACTATACGGCAGGCCGGTTGTTGCCATCGGGGGTTTAACCCTGCAAAACTGCCATCCGGTTCTGGACGCAGGTGCTGATGCACTGGCAGTGGTTCATGGCCTCTTTGATGAAGCGGACATACGAGGAACAACCCAGACCTGGCTGCAACAGATACGGAGCCATATGGCATCCCGGTCTTGAAACCAGCAAGCGATCAACCCCAGGGGCACATACAGGAGATACTGAACTCGGCACAAGACCCCAATCCCTTAGCGTGGATAGCCGGCCCCGAAGGGGCAATGTTCAGTCCAGTGATGATGAACTCACACGATTGGTTTGAACGCGCCAGCGATGTACTTCCGGGCGGAGTTAACTCCCCGGTGCGGGCGTTTCGTGGCGTTGGTGGAACACCGGTCTTCATTCAATCGGCAAAAGGCGCATGGCTGACAGATGTCGAAGGTCGCTCCTATATCGATTATGTCGGTTCCTGGGGGCCAATGATCCTTGGACACAGTCACCCACACATTGTTGCCGTACTGCAGGAAGCTGCCCAGACAGGCATCTCTTTTGGAGCACCCACGGTCTGGGAAGTCCTGATGGCAGAAGCCATTCGCACCCTTATGCCATCCATGCAGATGATGCGTATGGTCAGTTCGGGAACCGAAGCCACCATGAGTGCGATCCGTCTGGCGCGAGGCTACACCGGTCGTGACATCCTGATCAAATTTGAAGGCGGATACCACGGCCACTCCGATTCCCTGCTGGTCAAAGCAGGCTCCGGGATGCTGACTCTCGGTGTTCCCACCTCACCCGGTGTTCCTGCCGACCTAGCCCGCCACACCCTCACCCTGCCCTACAACCGTCCGGAAGCGATCGAGCAAGTCTTCACCGAGCAAGGCGAAAGGATCGCCGCGGTGATTGTCGAACCGGTTGCCGGCAACATGAACTGTCTGCCCCCCCGGGTTGAGTTTCTGCAGGGACTGCGTCAACTTTGCAACACCTACGGCAGCGTACTGATTTTTGACGAAGTCATGACCGGGTTTCGGGTTGCCCTAGGTGGTGCTCAAAGCATGTACGGCATTGAACCAGACCTGACGACCCTAGGAAAGATCATTGGTGCTGGACTACCTGTAGGCGTCTTTGGCGGCCGCAGGGACATCATGCAGCATCTTGCTCCGCTTGGACCTGTCTATCAGGCTGGCACGCTCTCCGGAAACCCCTTGGCCATGCGCGCCGGTCTGGCCATGCTGGAACTTATCCAGGCCCCGGGTTTCCATGAACAGTTGCAGAACAACCTGACAACACTGCTGCAGGGGCTGCAAGACCGGGCCGATGCCCACGGCATTCCCTTCAGCACCACCCAGGCCGGGGCCATGTTTGGTCTTTACTTCAATGATCGGCACCCCATTGAAAGCTATGAAGACGTCATGGCGAGCCGTATTGACCTCTTTAAACGCTTTTTTCACAGCATGTTACAATCCGGTATCTATCTGGCACCATCAGCCTTCGAGGCGGGCTTTATCTCCGCTGCTCATACCCAGCATGAAATTGACCTGACTCTGGCTGCTGCCGATCGGGCCTTCCGTGAACTGGCGTCCTGAGTCCAGACCTTGGTATCGCCGCCCCCTACTGGGGGCGGTTGGCTTTGCCATGTTCGTTCATGCCATGCTGTTTTTTTATCCCTATCTGGCCGACCTCCATTTTGGGCTGAATCGCAGCAGCGATAACGACGTTCTGAGCCGGCACAAAGGCGGAAAAGTTCCTCAGGTACATCTACACCTCGGCGATGATGCTGAAAAGCCAGCCGGCACCCTGTATGTGCATCTCCGCTGGTCGAACACTCCTACATCCGTTACGCAACCGTCTGGGAACAAGTCCCATTCCGGCCTGACTAGCCATCCAGCCTCCCAAGCTCAGCATCCGGTTGCACACCGACATCACCACCAGTCTCAAATGGCTCGGGATACTCATCCCGACACAATAAAAACAGCTCAGAAGGTCATCACGACCCAGCCACTACCACCCCCTGTGACTACAGCAGCCAGCAACACAGCCCTTGCGTCATCCCTAATGCCAGCCGCCGCATCCTCGAACTCATTACTGGCTGCCTCATTAACCGCCTTGAGCGCCTCAAACACTGCACCGACCACTTCAGGCGTTCCAGCCCCAGCCAAGATTGCTGAAACTAAAAGTACGGCACCCGATACGGTCATCAAAGCACCGGCTTCGGATGATCATGAGTTTCCCCACGACCTTGTTGCCCTGTACCGGATTAACGTCGGTCTTGCCCTGCCGGTCGGCGTCGACGCCGAGGAACACTGGCATATTGATGGGCGACGCTATACCCTGGACCTGAATGCCCACAAATTCGGGTTTCATGCCGAAATTATCAGCACCGGACGCATCAGCGAACAAGGTCTGCTCCCCGACAGCTTTGAAGTCCTGCTCAACCACAAGCCGCGCATTGATGCCCGCTTTTCCTATACCGACCACACCCTGGTTCAGGGCCATGCCGGACAGGAGAAGTCGATGGTTTTTGTGGATGGCACCCAGGACATGTTCAGCTTTGCTTACGATCTGGCTCTGGTGTTTTCGGGGCATGAACATATGGACATGACCGTCAGCAATGGCACCAGTCTTTATGATCTGCAATTTCATTTGCTCGGTGAAGAACTACTGCAACTTCCGGCAGGCCGAATCCGCACCTTTCACCTGCAGGGAGCCCGGCAGATGATGGGCGACAGCCATATCCAGACCGGCTACGATGCTTGGCTGGCACCTGATCTGAACAACCTTCCCGTCAAGATGGCGGGTCCCGATAGTTCAGGACGACGTTTTGAGATGGTCCTGAAAAGCCTGCAGATGGATGGGAAACGGGTTCTTGAATCCGCAACCCCGAAAGATACTCCGGCAGAATCCATTGAGCCTGCAGGCCTACCTTCCTCCGTCGCACCTGAACGCCCTTCGCCCTGAAGAACATTGCATGTTTGGCAATCTGGAAATATTCATGCAAAGATTTGGATTGTCTTGCACGGACACCCTTGACGACTACCAAGAAGCCCTCTATAGTGTGCACACGCACAATCTGAGTTGGTATTGCGCTCATCATCGGTTTACCACTGGGTAGTCTCTGTTGATCCACGCCTTTCCTCAATTGGTATTCGTGCGTAAACATGGCTTAGGCCTTTTATTTTTGTTAGAGGTTTTTATTGTATGGCAACAGGTACTGTGAAGTGGTTCAACGAAACCAAGGGCTTTGGATTTATCACCCCAGCGGATGGTGGACCAGATCTTTTTGCTCATTTTTCTGAAATCGTCGGCTCGGGTTTCCGTACGCTGCATGAAGGCCAGAAGGTAACTTTCGAAACTGTTCAGGGCCAGAAAGGTCCCCAGGCTTCGAAAATTCAGCCTGCCTGAGTCTAATCAGGACGCACTGCGCTTCATAAACCCTGCTTCGGCAGGGTTTTTTACATCCGGAGAATTCCATGTCCCGCAGAAGTGTTTTCTTCATTTCGGACGGTACCGGCATTACCGCTGAAACCCTTGGCCACAGCCTGCTTTCCCAGTTTGATACGATTGAGTTCGAGGAACAGACTCTGCCCTATGTCGATAGTCCTGAAAAGGCACGTGCTACCGTTCAGGCCATCAACGAGCGTGCACACATCGATGAAGCACGACCCATTGTCATCGACACCATTATCGCACCGGAATTACGCGCCATTCTGCGTGAAGCTAACGCGTTCCGTCTCGATATTTTTGATGCGTTTGTCGGCTTGCTTGAACAGGAACTCAGCCAGCACTCCACCAACACCGTCGGAAAATCGCATGCCATCGTATCAGAAAGCAGCTATGGCACCCGAATCGATGCGGTGCATTTTGCCCTCGACAATGACGATGGCGCCCGTACCCGATATTATGACCGCGCTGACCTGATTCTGATTGGCGTATCCCGCTCGGGAAAAACACCAACCTCAATCTATATGGCGCTACAGTTTGGTATCCATGTCGCCAACTACCCACTGACGGAGGAAGACTTGGATGACACGATTCTTCCTGCAGTTTTGCGTCCCTTCAAGAAAAAACTATTCGGCCTGACCATTGAACCCCAACGACTGGCTGCCATTCGCCATCAGCGCAAACCAGACAGTCGTTACGCCACCCTGCGTCAGTGTGACTTGGAAATCCGGGCAGCGACGGCCATCTACAATCGTGAAGGGATTCAGTATGTCGATAGCACCCATCTGTCCATTGAAGAAATTTCAACCAAGATTCTTGCCATGATGGGATTGAAGCGACGACTGGTCTAAGCCTTCACCGACCCGGCTGCCAGCCCTGAGTTACCGGATATCGACGGTCCCGGCCAAAACCGCGCTGGGTCAGTCGGGGGCCAATGGCAGCCTGGCGTCTCTTGTACTCATTTCGATCCACCATACCCAAGACCCTGTACACCACCTCCCGATCATAACCTGCACCGACGATCTGCTCTGCGCTTTGATCACCTTCGATATAGGCTTGCAGAATCGCATCAAGCACCTCGTAAGGCGGTAGGGTATCCTCATCCTTCTGCTCAGGAGCAAGCTCGGCAGACGGTGGGCGGTCAATGACACGTTGCGGGATTGGGGCAGCATCAGCAGCCTGCTGATTTCGCCAGCGCGCCAACCGGAAAACAAGTGTTTTGTAGACATCTTTGAGCACGTCAAAACCACCTGCCATATCGCCATACAGGGTCGCATAACCGACCGCCATCTCGGACTTGTTCCCGGTCGTCAGCACCAGCGCTCCCCGAGCATTGGACAGAGCCATGAGAATGTTGCCACGAACCCGGGCCTGAAGATTCTCAAGTGTTGTCCCCATCGGCCCACTAATCATGGGCTGCAACGCATTAAGCAGTACCTGGACCGGCTGTTCGATTGGCACGCTCTGATAACGCACCCCCAGACGACGAGCCTGCTCGGCAGCATCTTCCTCACTCATCCGGGCGGTATAGCGAAAAGGCATCATGACCGCCTGCACCCGATCCGGGCCAAGGGCATCAACCGCAATACAGAGGGTCAGCGCTGAATCAATCCCACCGGACAAACCAAGAACCACTTCCGCAAAGCGGTTCTTGTTGACATAGTCTGCCACTGCCAGCACGAGCGCCTGATAAATCTCTGCTTCAGGGGCCTGTTCAGCCGCTACCTTGTCCGAGCTTACGGGTTCTGCACCCTGAAATTCCTGCAGAAGTATCTGCTCCCGAAAACACTCCGCCTGCTGAGCGATCTGGCCCGTGGCTTGCAAGACCAGGGAAGCACCATCAAAAACCAGTTCATCCTGCCCACCTACAGCATTAACATAAACGACCGGACGATTCTGCTGGTGTCGCTGCAAAACCCGCAACCGTTCCGTCTGCTTCCCCGCATGAAATGGAGAGGCATTGATACAACACAGCAGATCAGCGCCGGCATCAAGGGTTGCCTGCACCGCAGGCTGATCCCAGATGTCCTCACAGACAAGCAGCCCCAAACGCACCGACCCGTGCTCTACCACTACAGGCTGGCAACCCGGCTGAAAATAACGTTTTTCGTCAAAAACCTGATAGTTGGGCAAACAGCGTTTACGGTATTCCTGGGGTGCACAACCCGGGCGAATATACCCCGCCACATTGTATAAGACACCCTCCCGCTCCGCCGGGTATCCGACCAGAGCTGGAACGGTCAGCTCCGAAACCAGCCGCTGCAGCGCCTGTTCCATACGCAAGGCCAGCGAAGGACGCAGCAGCAAATCCTCGGGGGGATAACCGGTGAGGACCAACTCGGGAAAAACAACCAGACTCGCACCCTGCTGCTGCGCGAGCCCGGACCAGTACAGGACCTTTTCGGTATTGTCTTCAATGGCACCAACAAGAGGGTTCATCTGGATCAGCGCCATACGCCAGAGATTGTTCGCCACACATCCTCCTCAATATCGTCCTACACGATCCTAAGCGTGTCTGAGGCAGTTGTACCCACCGCAGGCATGGCACTATACTGGTTCGTCTTCCCGATTGTAAGCCCCGTCGATCATGTACGTAACCTTCCTCGATCTTGTCATTCTCTGGCTGCTGTGGCGTTATGTGCTCAAACCATTACTGTCCTCCATCAAGCCAGGCGATGAAGCGAGGCCACCACCCAACGAAGCCCGAACCACCTGGCAAAGCTCCGGGCCGGATAGCCGAGGCACAACCTTGGTTGCCTGTGCTCAGTGCGGGGTCTATGTTCGCCAGGACCAGTGCAGCATGGATCAGGGCAAATGTTTTTGCAGCAAGGAGTGCTTGCAACGGTCCCACACATGAGCACAAAAAAGGCACTTCCCAATTCCCGGGACGCTGATCAGCAGCTACTTTCCATCTATATCGGTTATCGCATTCTTCTGGCCGGTCTGTTGCTATTTTTACAGCAGCTCAACATCAGTCATCCGATTCTAGGTCAGTTCAATCCCCAGTCATTTCACCAACTGGCCACGTTCTATATGGGAGTAACCCTGCTCAGCGTGGCGCTGAACCAAGATCGTCTGGCCAGCCGAACCGTACGTTCGCTGATCATTGTCCTCACCGACATCATTATCCTGACGCTCTTTATTCAAAGCAGCGGTGGCGTGGCCTCCAATCTACCCATTCTTCTGGTGGTCACCACGGCAGCAGGCAATCTGCTGCTCCGCGGTCGCCTCGGACTGATGATCTCCGCCCTTGCCACCCTTGGGCTGCTCTATCAACAACTGCACCTGATTCTGGATCATGGAATTTCCTGGCAAGCACTCAACTCAACGGCCTTGCTTGGACTCGGTTTTTTCGCCATCGCCCTAATCCTGCAATCCATCTCGGCACGTATTCGGGAAAGTGAGACTCTGGCTACCCACCAGCAACAACGCATCCAGCACATGCATCAACTCAGTCTGGGGATCATCGAGCACATGCACACCGGCATGATCGTGCTTGATCACAACCTTTCGACCCTGCTGGCCAACGCTTCCGCACAACGACTTCTGCATCAAGATGTTGCGCTTTCTCCGGGCACACCGCTGGCGGAACTCTCCCGGCAACTGGATCAGGATCTCAAAAACTGGCTTAAGGATCCGAACTTCCGCTCGGGGCCGTTTCAGAACCAGCCCGATGCCCCACTGATCCGCGCCAGCTACAGTAAACTTCCTAACCCAAGCGATCATGAAAATATTTATCTGATCTTCATTGAAGACCAAGGCCGACTCATACAACAAGCCCAACAGCTCAAACTTGCCTCGCTGGGTCGTTTCACTGCGGGGATGGCTCACGAACTACGCAACCCCCTCGCAACCATCAACCATGCCAGCCAACTTCTGGCTGAATCCAGTCTGATTGAAGACACCGACCTGCGCCTCGTGCAGATGATTACCCGCCAGGCGCAGCGAATGAATCGCATGATTGAAAACATCCTGCAGCTTTCCCGACGCCAGGCCTCAAGTGCCGAACGCTTTGAACTGATCAGCTGGCTTGAGGACTTTTTCAGGGAATATATCCGTCAGGACCCTCAGCCGGTTGATCTTGAACAGCAGCATGTGCAATCAGCCCTCTGGATTCGTTTTGACCGTGAACAACTTTATCAGGTCGTGTACAATCTCACCCAGAATGGCCTGCGCTACTCCAGACGCCTTGGCAATAACCGTTTTAGCCTGAGCACCGGCGTGATTGAGCATGGTCGGCCCTTCCTGATGCTGACCGACCACGGCCCAGGGGTGAGCCCGGAGCAGCAGAAACACCTGTTTGAGCCGTTTCACACCACCGAACCACAGGGAACCGGACTCGGTCTCTATCTGGCCCGGGAACTGTGTCAGTCCAACCAGGCCCGGCTTGACTGGATCGCACAAACACCAGGCTGCTCCTTCCGAATCACCTTTGCACACCCCGACCGTATCGAAGTACGAGGTCCCTGATGGCGCGCATACTTATTGTCGACGATGAACCCGATATTTGCGAACTGCTGGAAATTACCCTGCGTCGCATGAAACTGGATGTTCAGACCTCCCAGAGCGTACGCGAGGCGCAACGAGCCTTGCAGATCGAACGCTTTGATCTGGTGGTCACCGACATGCAGTTACCCGATGGCAACGGTATGGAACTGGTACAGTACATCCAGAAACAGCATCCGAACCTGCCTGTCGCGGTAATCACCGCCTTCGGAAGTATCGACATGGCAACCGCTGCCCTCAAGGCTGGAGCTTTTGACTTTGTCTCCAAGCCCGTTGATCTGCCACGTTTGCGCGAACTGATTCAGGCAGCGCTGCAAAAACCTCAACCACAGACTGAAGAGTCCCCGTTGATGGGACACTCGGAGGTCATCCAGCAACTCCGTGCAACCGTTGCCAAAGTAGCACGTGGGCAGGCACCCGTCTTTATATCAGGTGCTTCAGGCAGCGGCAAGGAACGGGTTGCCCGACTGATCCATGAACTTGGGACTCGGGCGGCACAGGGTTTTGTGCCGGTTAATTGCGGAGCAATCCCTGCCGAACTGATGGAAAGTGAATTCTTTGGTCATCGCAAAGGAAGTTTCACCGGAGCCCATGAGGACAAGGCCGGCCTCTTCCAAGCAGCTGACGGCGGAACGCTCTTTCTTGATGAAGTCGCCGACCTGCCTCTGGCCATGCAGGTCAAACTGCTGCGCGCCCTTCAGGAAAAATCCATTCGTCCCGTCGGAGCCAACCAGGAAATTGCGGTGAATGTACGCATCATCGCCGCCACCCACAAAGATATCCAGACTGAAGTCCAGGCCGGACGATTTCGTCAAGATCTTTTCTATCGGTTGCATGTCATTCCCATCCAGGTTCCCTCCCTGAAGGAACACAGTGACGATATACCCTCGCTCAGCCAGCATTTTCTGCATAAAATCGCCGAAGATTGGGCAATCGCCCCGCCCCGTCTGACCCCGCAAGCACAAGCCACACTGCAGGCCTACGACTTCCCCGGTAATGTCCGCGAACTGCAGAACATACTCGAACGCGCCATGACGCTTTCCGATCAGCAGCTCATTGATGCCGAGCACCTGCAATTACCCCGTTCTGCGCCCCAGGAGCACAGTACCTCTTCCCTCATGTACCGACCCGAGGACCACCCCTTGGAAGATTTCCTGCTTGCCATTGAACGAAAGGCCATTCTGGATGCACTGGCCACCCATCATGGCAATCGCACCAAAGCCGCAAAATCCCTCGGCATGACGTTCCGTTCCCTGCGCTATCGTCTCAAGAAAATGGGGCTTGCCGAAGAGGAGAAAGACGAGCCCACAGATGATGAATGCACTGATGACTGACCGTGCACTGCGTCAACCAGACTGCTACACTTTAGAGATCACTACCCCAAGGAAACTGTTCGTCTCATGACCATGTGGAAACCCTTTTTTACTGCTCTGGTGCTCTGTGGCACACTACTTATGGGAGCGGTTTTTCATTTCGGGTGGACTGCCTGTCAGGCAGCAACCGTACCCAGCGCCCATAAAAAGCCCAAACACGCCCCGCCCCATCAAAGTCAGACAGACAAAACCAAGGCCACAGTGCAATCCACCGAGACCTCCAGCGACGCCTTAGCGCTCAGTGAAGAAGAAGTGGATCGACTGAAAGTTGAACAAAAAGAACTGGTGCGTCGGCGTAAATCACTTGAAGTGATGCTGGCCGAAAGCCAGCGTTTGTTCAAGCTCAAAGAGCAGCGCATTCAGGCCCTTGAAAACCTGCTGAACCAGGAACGCGCCCCCCAGAAAAAACTCACCCACTAACCTACTGACCGATCCTGCCGCTAACAGCATTTTCCTGCTGGTTTAAGGTACGCTGTTCCTGTTTGGTGATATGACCACCGTCCTGATGTGCCATATCCCGTTCTTCCTGACGAATGGCATGATCTTGGTGATGCAAACGGGCTGCCTTCTGATGACTCATATCTCCTTCCTGCACTTCCTTATGAATGCGCTGGTTCTGCCGCTGCAGGCGGTGATTGACCTGCTCCCGACGCGGGTGATTCTTGTCCCACTGATCATCGGCATGCGCCAATCCCATCTGCAAGCACAAACAACTGAATACGACCACGAGTAATCTGTTCATCAATGTAATCTCCTGTACTTAAGACACTCCAACTACTCAAATATTCTAGTACAAGTTCACATCAACGCACGTTCCGGCCCCTATCAGCCCCTGTCAGCTTAGTTAATATCACCTATTTCCGGTGGAAATGTCGGATAATCAATACCGGCCCAGCGCTCAATAATACGCACAACCTGAGCACTGTAACCCATCTCGTTGTCATACCAGATGTACAGAATAACTTGCTGACCATTGACAATGGTTGCCTGGGCATCAAAAACACCGGCAGCACGCGAACCAATAAAATCGGTTGAGGCCACCTCCGTCGAGTTGGTGTAGTCAATCTGACGTTGATACCTGGAACTAAGCGACACCTGACGCATAAACTCGTTCACTTCATCACGGGTTACAGCTTGGGGCAAGGTCAGATTTAGGATTGCCATCGACACATCGGGTGTTGGCACCCGAATGGAGTTTCCGGTTAACTTGCCCGTCAATTCAGGAAGCGCCTTGGCCACAGCCTTGGCAGCACCCGTTTCGGTAATCACCATATTAAGAACCGCAGATCGGCCACGCCGATCTGACTTGTGGTAATTATCAATAAGGTTCTGGTCATTGGTGTAGGAATGAACCGTTTCCACATGCCCTGCAACCAGCCCAAAGCGGTCATTCATCACTTTAAGCACGGGGGTAATCGCATTGGTCGTACAGGATGCTGCCGAGATGATCTGTTCATCTGCGGTCACTTCATGGTCATTGACCCCACTGACAATGTTCTTGACATCACCTTTTGCGGGCGCCGTCAGCATAACCCGGGCAATTCCAGGGCGCAGGTGGCGCGACAATCCGACCCGGTCCTTCAGCTTGCCGGTATTATCGATCAGAATGGCATCATGAATACCATACTCTGTATAATCCACATCTTCCGGATTGCTGGCATAAATAATCTTGATGTAGTTGCCATTGGCGATAATCGCACTCTGTTCCTCATCAATCGCAATAGTGCCTTCAAAAGGACCGTGAATTGAGTCACGCCGCAGCAGTGAGGCGCGCTTTAGCAGATCACTCTCGGTGGTTTTACGCACTACCACCGCCCGCAAGCGCAATCCATCGCCACCACCCGCCTTTTCAATGATCAACCGCGCCAGAATACGGCCAATACGCCCGAAACCGTAGAGAACGACATCCCGTGGCTGAGCCACCTTGCCGCCTCCAAGCACCTCGGCCAGTTCACGCCGCAGGAAATCGACAACCGTCATCGACTCCTTTTCCTGCCGGTACAAAATAGCCAGTTTGCCCAGATCAATACGGCATGGACCTACGTCCATATCCAGTAATGCCTGTAACAGCGGATAAGTATCCACCACGGACAGGTCACCCGCAATCATACGTACCCGACGATGGTGTTTCAGTATCTGGATCACCGATCGATTCACCAGGGAACGACCATAGACCACAACAACCACGTTGCGTTCACGATACAGTCGGCCAATCATTGGAATCATGGTCTCTGCAAGGGCTTCACGATTTTTCCAGCGTCCAAAATGATCGTCTGAAAGGTTCTTAAGGGTATCAGCTAAGCTCATGTCCAATCCTCTGGCTGTAGACGTTGCGTTGCGTAGTGTAACGATAATTTCATATGATCTGAAGACTCGACGTCAAGCAATTCACCGACAACTGACCCAGATCAGTGCCAGATTGATGGATGGTGTGTCGCAAGACCCAGTCAGGGTACAATGGAGCATCCACATCAGACAGGAACTCCTCGTGAACCAGCTGCATCCCTTCTATTTTGATGACCTAAATGTTCGTGGCTGCATGGTCCAACTGGATGCCCAACTGATCCCCGAAGGACAACGCCAGACCGAAAAACCTGCCAGCATCGAACTCGTCGGTCAGGCACTGGTTGCCGTCGCACTCATGTCCTCTGGCCTGAAAGGATTTGAGTCCCTGCTGCTGCAAACCCGCAACATGGGCTCCATACAGCTACTGCTGGCTGAATGCACCCATGAAGGCCACCTGCGCGGTGCCGCTCACCTGCAGGATGACAGCACCGATGTCATGCGGGGTGGTCAACTGCTCATGTCCCTGGATGCTCAAGGACAGCGTTTCCAGAGCATCGTCCCTTTGACCGGTGATCTGGCCAGCAGCATGGAACAGTACTACCAGCGCTCTGAACAGCTGCCAACCCGCCTGATTATCTGCTCCGACGCAACGTGTTTTGCTGGCATCCTGCTGCAGGTAACAGCCACCACCGATCCCGGCCAGTCACTGCAGGACTTTGAACATGCGCTAACCCTGCTAAATACCATCAAGAATGAAGAGCTGCTGCATCTCGATCCTGCCATGCTGCTGCATCGTTTATACCATCAGCATGCCTGCAGGCTGACAAATGGCCAAACCCTGCGTTTTGTCTGCCGCTGCAGCCGGGAACGTTCGATGCAGGCACTCAAAACTCTTGGCAACGATGATCTGCATGAGCTTTTTGTTGAACAGAATGGCAAGGTCGAAGTCCGTTGTGATCTCTGTCGAACTCCTTATATCTTCGTCCCAACCGATCTGCTGACGCATCACTGAACCGCATGGGGCAGAAATTCGATCAAGGCCCTGATTTGTATTTTGAACTGCCGCCACATCCACACATCAAAAAGCAGCAGGAGTACCAACCAAAGTGGTGCATAAGGAAGCAGAACGACAAAGGGGTAGCTAAAAAAAGGAGCGACTCCGCTGCGTAATTCCAGCCGAACCTGACGACCATGCAGCGCTGCCCTCGCATGAAACCCCGACCAGAACGGGCCAAACCCCGCGGTGCGTACATACAGATCACCGTCGATATTGCGGATCGCCAAAGCTCCGGGAAAGTAAGCCAGAGCATAGGTTCCGGGAAAAGCTGCCAGCGGACGATCCATGCCCCAAGTCGCCAGCCGTTTGCCCATGCGCCACCACTGCAGGTCCCCCAAACACCCCATCCATCCATCCACCAGCCGACCAAACAGGAAGGCCATACCCAGCAAGGCCAGACTCACGCCCCTTTCATCCGGGACGACGATTCCTGCAACGAGGAAGGGAACAGGACCCGCACCCAAAACCCACCCTGGGGATGATTGGACATGCTCAACTGAGCATGATGGATCTTGACGATCCGGTGCACAATCGCCAAACCAAGCCCTGAACCCGGACTGGAACGGGCTGAGTCGCCGCGCTGAAAGGGACGCAACAGTCGCGGTAATTCTTCCTCATTCACCCCGGGACCATGATCACGCACCTGCACCTCAACCCCCTGTGCCACCACCTGAGCCCGGATCTCGAGCGGCGGTTCCCCATAGCGAAAGGCATTGGTCAGGAGATTGCTGAACAGACGCTTAACGGACAGACGTCGCAACATCAGCACAGGCAAATCCTGCAGCACCAGTTCAACCTCAATCAAATGGCTGAACTGGGCCGCTGCTTCCCGCAATAGGGCAATCAAATCAACCGGTTCCTGGGACTCATCAGAGCCATCACGCATGAAGGCCAAAAACTGCTCGAGTATCTCATCCATGTCCTGAATATCGAGAATCATGCCCTCAGCCAGTTCACGGTCACCAAGCATCTCGGCCGTCAACCGCATCCGGGTCAGCGGCGTCCTCAGGTCATGGGAAATACCCGCCAGCATCAGCGAACGGTCGCGGTTGGCCTGCAGCAACTGACGGGTCATGCGATTGAATGCCCGATTGACTGCCTTGATCTCTTTCGGACCATGACGGGTATCCAGCCGGATACCATGATCCCCCCGGGCAACCCGTAGAGCAGCCTGCTCCAGACGCTGCAGTGGGCGATTCAGCTGTCGTACCAGCACCACCGTTGCAATCAGGGTCAACAACGGCACACCCAGAACCCATGCAATAATGACGAAAGGATTGTAATCTGCAAAATAAGTAAGCGGCTCCCGCACCCATACCCCTGACAAAGAGGGCACAGCAATCCAGAGTACGGGGGTCGGCTTGAAGACAAAGAACACCCGTACCGGCTCTCCCAGCTGACTGGCCAGTTGCTCAGCATAATAACGGGTAAAAATATCCGCTAGGGGCTTTTCCATAACCCGAGGAAAAAGACCCGGATCACGCACCACCACCATGCCAAATTCAGCCTTTAGCCAGCGCTCTTTGGGCGTGATGACTAAGCGCAACGGCGCCTTGCGCTCTTCATCGCGCAAAAGACGCAGCACCGTCCCGGATAGACGGGCATGCTGCCTGACTTCTGGCGCATAAAGATTGACCGAATAAAAGGCCAACGACAGCGTCTGACTGATCAGAACGACAATACCAACAACCAGACTGGTTCGCCAAACCGTCGATTTCGGTTTCAGCCAGCGCCAAAGGTTCGCCACGTCTCAGGCATCCGGCACAAACACATAGCCGACACCCCAGACTGTCTGGATAAATCGCGCCTTGCCCGGATTATCATCGAGCAGGCGACGCAACCGTGACACCTGAACATCGATGGAGCGTTCCATAGCCCCCCATTCGCGGCCACGTGCCAGATTCATCAGCTTGTCCCGGGTTAAAGGTTCGCGTGGGTGCTGAACCAACGCCTTGAGCACAGCAAACTCACCTGTTGTCAACTCCAGACGCTCCCCATCTTTGGTCAGCTTGCGGGTTGACAGATCGAGGTCAAAGGGACCAAAAGTGACCCGTTCCTGGGCGAGACTCGGCGCCCCAGGTAACTCCCGCACCTGACGGCGCAACACCGCCCGGATTCGGGCAAGAAGTTCCTGGGGATTGAACGGCTTGGGAAGGTAGTCATCCGCACCAGCATCGAGGCCACCAATACGGTCGGTATCACCCCCGCGAGCCGTCAACATGATCACCGGCATATTATTGCCCGCTGCCCGCAGACGTCGGCAAATGGCCAAGCCATCCTCACCTGGCAACATCAGATCAAGGACAATCAGCGCAAACAGTTCACGCGACAGCATCCGGTCCATTTGCACGCCATCGGCAACAGCTCGGACTGCAAAGCCTTGTTCTTCAAGAAATCGCTGCAGCAGATTGCGTAAGCGCGCATCGTCATCGACAATCAATAGTTTTTGGGGCTGTTCTTCTTGCATCATGCGCGGATGTCTGCAAAAAATTGCAGAAACCCTCCTCCTCAATCCTGATGACAATACTCTTAGTGTACCACAAGACAGACAAATGGCTTTTACTACCCTTCAAAGGCCAGAAAAGGCTAAAATACACCAGCATGATCGACTTTAAGGTGTGTTATGGATCGACTTTTTGTTCAACTTGCCACGGAACTCCATGTGGCTATCCCCCAGGTTCAGGCAGCTGTTGCCCTTATGGATGCTGGCTCCACCGTACCCTTTATTGCCCGCTACCGGAAAGAGGCCACCAACGGTCTGGACGACACCCAGTTACGTCAGCTCGAAGAGCGACTCGGTTACCTGCGGGAACTGGAGGAACGGCGCATCGCCATCCTGCAAAGCATCGAACAGCAGGGCAAGCTGACCGAGGAACTCCGTGCCGCCATTGACGCCGCTGAAAGCAAGGCTCGCCTTGAAGACCTGTATCTGCCCTACAAACCCCGTCGGGTCACCAAAGGCCGTTTGGCCATTGAAGCCGGCCTTGAACCGCTTGCAGACCTGCTCTGGTCTGAACCAGACCGCCATCCGGAACAGGAAGCAGCTGCCTGGTTGCGGCCGGATCAGGGTTATGCCGATGTACGGGCTGTCCTTGAAGGTGCCCGCTTTATCCTGATGGAACGATTTGCTGAGAACGCTGACCTGATTCAGCACCTGCGCAGCAACCTCAGCCAGGATGGCCTGCTGTTCAGCAAGGTCGTTGCCGGCAAAGAGCAGGCTGGACAGAAGTTCCGTGATTATTTCGATCATCAGTCCCCACTGCAGGACATCCCTTCCCACCGAGCACTGGCTCTTTTTCGTGGTCGTAACGAAGGCATTCTGCAACTGCGCGTCGACTTCCCCGAAGAACCCAGCCAAAACCCCAGCAAAGGAGAACGCCTCCTGTCCGTCCAGCTGCAATGGATATCGCAGAATAGGCCGGCTGATGCCTGGCTGGCCGAAGTCATCCGCTGGACCTGGAAAATCAAAATGCAGCCGCATCTTGAGACCGAACTGCTGTCCACCATCAAAGATCGCGCCGATCATGAGGCCATCCTGGTCTTTGCACGCAACCTCAAAGATCTGCTGATGGCAGCTCCAGCCGGTATGCGCCCAACGCTTGGACTCGACCCTGGCATCCGCACCGGCGTCAAGGTCGCGGTCATCAATGCCACAGGACAACT
>JAJZHM010000015.1 GCA_021804485.1 Pseudomonadota bacterium
CTCCGGAATCTCTGCTAACAACATCTCCATCGGTGCTGTGAATGGCGCTGCTGCGACTGCTGCTGGGTTGGGTGGCAATATTGCTGCTAACGGTGCTCTGTGGCTGTCGATGGGTGCGAGCACGATTGCAGGTGTTGACATTGCTAACATCATGATTGGTAACGGTGATCTGGCTCAGCCCACCACCAGCACTGCAACTGGAACAGGTACAGCTGCTGCGCCTGCTTTCATCGGCAGCTTGGGCCTGGCTGGCGTGCATCTGGGTGCCAACAACGTGTTCATCTCTGCTCTCAAATAATGAGTGCTTGAAGGTTTAACACGAAGTTATGACCAATGCCCGGGCTTGACCGGGCATTGTTTTTGGTGTTAATGGTTAGAGTTCTTTTCGCTTATTTGGGTTTGTGTGGCTGGTTTGGGCTATCCGGATTTGAGTGTGTTTCCGGCCACTGAACCGGCTCATGTGATCTTGGCGTAAACCGGATTTTGTTGTCTTCCGTGTGGCGTTGCTCTATGATTAAACTGGATTTTTTTGTGGGGTAAGAAGACGTAAAACCCTCTGAAGCCTTGGCCTCGAACCGTGCCGCGATCCGGCATGTGGTTGAGTTTCACCGCGCTCGCAATGCTCGGGTCTTCGGCTCCGTGCTGCGTGGCCAGGACACCGACAGCAGCGACCTTGACATCCTCATCGACCCGACGCCGGAAGCGACGCTGTTCGACATCAGCGCGATCCGCGTGGAGCTGCACAAGCTGCTCGGCGTGCCGGTGGACGTGCTGACGCCCAACGGGCTGCCGGACAAGTTCCGCGCCACCGTGCTCGCGGAGGCCAGTCCCGTATGAGTCGCGATCCTCAGCGACTGCCCGATTACCTGGGGCACATCCTTGAAGCCATCGAGCGCATCCAGCAATACGTCGATGACATGGACGAAGTGGGATTTCTGGACAGCAAGCTCGTCCAGGATACGGTGATCCGCAATATCGAGCGTGTGCACCCGTAGTTTGCAGCCGCACACCCAGAGCTTCCCTTGGCGCTCGCCAATGACATGCGCAACGCACTTGCACACGGCTAAATCAAGGTGGACTTGGAAATCGTCTGGAAAACGATCCAAGGCAACCTGCCTGAACTGCACGCACAAATCAGCGAGGTGAGCGAGACGCTAAACCGCAACTCCGATCATGAAAGGATGGAACCATGAAAACCAAATACACCGCCGAACAGGCGGTGTATTCCTGCTCAACGCGAACAGTATTGCTTGTTGCTATGAGTGCGCCGACGAACTCACCTAGATGAACAGCCAGCACCGGGGCAGAGGGAGTTCGTCGTGTATGCCCTGACTGGCCTGTCTTTCAGATTCTCATGGGGCGGCGACTACGGCGCGCGCACTTAGGGTGACAGAGAGTTCCCTGGGGCTGCCAACGGAACAGGCTGTCCCAGGGTTGAGGCTTCATTTGGCGTCTTTTAGTGCTTCAATCTGTTCAAGGGGTGGCATGGCCACAGTGTGGAATCCGCCATCTACATAAAGAATCTCACCGGCAATACCTGAGGCAAGATCAGAGCACAGGAAGGCGGCGGTATTGCCAACTTCATCGATTGTGACGTTGCGTCTTAGCGGAGTGGAGGCTTCATTCCAGGCCAGCATCTTGCGGAAACTTTTGATGCCGCTGGCTGCCAGTGTACGAATGGGGCCAGCAGAGATGCCATTGACGCGGATTCCTTCCGGGCCAAGCGATGAGGCTAGGTAACGCACGTTGGCTTCAAGGCTGGCTTTGGCGAGACCCATAACGTTGTAATTGGGCAGCACTTGGGCAGCACCGTGGTAGGTCAGGGTGATGATTGCGCCTTGTCGGCCCTGCATCAGGGGTCTGCCGGCACGTGCTAGAGCAGTCAGGCTGTAAGAGCTAATATCGTGGGCAATGCGAAAGCCTTCTCGGGTTGTTACATCAACAAAGTCACCTTCAAGCTGTTCGCCAGGAGCGTAGGCAACCGCATGTACGATGATATCCAAGTGGCCCCAAGCATCCTTAAGTTCAGCAAACAGGTTATTAATCTCTTCATCTGAGGCAACGTCGCAGGGAAACGTGAGTGAGCTTCCCATGATCGCCGCAAACTCTTCTACCCGGCCCTTCAGTTTGTCGTTCTGATAGGAAAAGGCGAGATCGGCACCCTCACGGTGCATAGCCTTGGCGATCCCGTAGGCAATGGAGAGTTTGCTGGCAACGCCGACAATTAACGCTTTTTTTCCGCTGAGAAACCCCATAGAGCAAATCCCTTGTCGTGAAACGGAGGATTTGATTATAGCATAGGGGTAAAGCGGGCGAAAATTAGGCGTTGCTATTAGTACTTTATTACAAGATAGGCAGAGCTAGATCTAAAATTCTGATACAATGAGGCTGCAGACATGGAGTAGGGGATTTGTCATGCGTGCTTGGCTTAAAGTGGCAGTACTTGCGGTACTGGTTATGCAGTCTGTGCAGGCATACACCTATCAGGATCTGCGTATTTCACGTTCAGGTCATCTTGTTCAGAATCCTTCAGTGCTTGCGGATCCGACTGAATGCCAGCCTCAGACCGGTGATCGGGTCAAACAGCAGCATGTCAGAAACAATATTGACGGAATCAAGGGGCTGGATGTGGTCTATGTTCGATTGATTTCAGGGCACTGTACGGGTCAGTATGGCTGGATCGCCCAAAATCTGTTGACGATCCGCAGGTCTTCCGAAAAGTAAAGGATCAGGATGCACAAGGGGCTTGTTCTGTTTCAAAAGATCTTCTATAATTCGCCCTCTATTTTTCGGGTTTCACTGTTGAGCCCGGTGATGTGAAGGCGATAATTCATGAAAACATTCAGTGCAAAGCCTGAAACAGTTCGTCGCGATTGGTTTGTCGTCGATGCTTCTGGTAAGACTCTCGGTCGTTTGGCCAGTGTGGTTGCTTCGCGTTTGCGTGGCAAGCATAAGCCAGAATATACTCCGCATGTTGATACCGGCGATTTTATCGTTGTGGTCAATGCTGGACAGATCACCGTAACAGGGAATAAAGCGCAGCAAAAGACCTACTGGCACCATACCGGATACCCAGGTGGTATTCGCGGCGTGACCTTCGACAAGCTGGTTGCAGATAAACCTGAGCGTCTTTTCGAGATTGCTGTGCGTGGGATGCTGCCAAAGGGTCCTCTGGGACGTGCCATGCTGAAAAAACTCAAGGTTTATGGTGGTGCTGAGCATCCGCATACAGCGCAGCAGCCCCAGACACTCGATATCTGACAGGAAAAATCATCATGCAGCAAAACTATGGTACTGGGCGTCGTAAAACTGCAACTGCGCGGGTTTTCCTGCGTCCTGGTACAGGAAAGATTGAAGTCAACAGTCGCTCCCTCGATACTTATTTTGGTCGTGAAACGGCTCGTATGATCGTCAGGCAGCCTCTGGAGCTGGTGGATCAACTCAACCGTTTTGACATTCTTGTGACAGTTTCGGGTGGGGGAATCAGTGGTCAGGCTGGTGCGATTCGTCATGGAATTACCCGTGCGTTGATCGAATATGAAGAAAGCCTGCGTTCACCATTGCGTAAGGCCGGGTTTGTGACTCGTGATGCGCGTGAAGTTGAGCGTAAAAAGTTGGGCCTGCGTAAGGCGCGTAAGCGTCCACAGTACTCCAAGCGTTAATTTATTTGTTTGTGAAAGTTTTGGGGGATCGTCTAACGGTAGGACTACGGACTCTGACTCCGTCTGTCTAGGTTCGAATCCTAGTCCCCCAGCCATGCTTAAACCCGGTTATCACCGGGTTTTTTTTTGATCCATTGTGTCATCGGCCTGATAAGTGACCCAAATCAACAGATTGAGAAAAAGAGCTATTCTAAGAAAGCTTTCATTGAGAAATTGCTGCATTGATCTTGTCGGATTACATGCTTTTACATATTATTACCAAGCTTTTGAGAGGTTCCTGTGACACAGGTGCCGGGTTCATGCAAGGGAGATAAGATTGATGAGTAATGACGGGGTAGATACTGGCCGTCGCATGCTACTGATTGGCGCGACAGCGGCTGTTGGCGCTGTCGGTGTGGTCGGAGCGGCAGTTCCCTTTGTGCGGTCGTGGAGTCCAAGTGCGGAAGCCAAGGCAGCCGGGGCGCCAGTGGAAGTGGATATCAGTCAGGTACAGCCAGGGCAGCGTATTGTAGTTAAATGGCGCGGTAAGCCCGTATGGATTTTGCATCGGACGCCGGATCAGCTGACGACCTTGAAAAAGCTGGATCCGCTGTTGCGTGATCCCAACTGTGATGATCCCCAGCAACCGAGCTATGCTAAGAACGAATGGCGTTCGATCAAGCCCGAATACTTGGTTATGGTTGGCATCTGTACGCATCTGGGGTGTTCACCCATGTATGTGCCTGAGCAAGGTAAGGTCGAAGCATCGTGGCTGGGTGGGTTTTTCTGCCCCTGCCATGGATCGAAGTATGATCTTTCGGGTCGGGTGTACTCAGGCATGCCTGCACCAAAAAACATGGAAGTACCCCCCTATTCCTATACCTCGCCAAGCGTGGTTCTGATTGGTGTTGACAAGGAGCATCCGGCATGAACAAGCTGTTCCAGGATCTTATGGGCTGGGTTGATGCACGTTTTCCCGCAACGGAGACGTTCGAATACCATATGTCCAAGTATTATGCGCCCAAAAACTTCAACTTCTGGTATTTCTTTGGTGTTCTTTCCATGGTGGTTCTGGTCAATCAGTTGTTGACCGGAATATGGCTGACCATGGATTACAATCCAACCGGCACAGGTGCTTTTGCTTCCGTCGAATACATTATGCGCGATGTGAAGTATGGCTGGTTGTTGCGCTATCTGCATTCGACCGGTGCCTCAGCATTTTTTGTGGTTGTTTATCTGCATATGTTTCGGGGCATGATGTATGGTTCCTACCGTAAGCCACGAGAACTGCTCTGGCTGGTTGGTATGGGTATTTACCTGTGTCTTATGGCCGAAGGCTTTTTCGGATACCTGCTGCCATGGGGTAACATGTCCTTCTGGGGTGCCCAGGTTATTCTAAATCTAGTCGGGGCCATACCTTTTGTCGGTGATGCTTTGGTCACTTGGGTACGTGGTGACTTTGTGATTTCCGGGCTGACCCTGAACCGGTTCTTTGCACTGCATGTAGTTGCCATTCCTCTGGTTCTGGTTGCTCTGGTGTTTTTGCATGTGGTGGCACTGCACCATGTTGGTTCCAACAATCCAGACGGAATCGAAATCAAAAAGAACAAGGGTGCTGATGGTAAGCCTGTGGATGGTATTCCGTTCCATCCTTATTACACCGTTCATGATCTGGTCGGTATTGTTGTCTTCCTGTTTGTCTTCCTGGGAATTGTGTTTTTCTTCCCGGATGGTGGGGGGCATTTTCTGGAAGCGCCCAATTTTGAGCCAGCCAATGCGCTTAAGACGCCGCCGCATATTGCCCCAGTCTGGTACTATACGCCGTTCTACGCCATGCTGCGTGCAACACCCTCGATGTTTGGGTCGGCTTTTCCGGGTGTAATCGTCATGGGAAGTGCTATTGCCATCCTCTTTGTACTGCCATGGCTGGATCGCAGTCCGGTGAAAAGCATTCGTTACAAGGGCTGGATGAGCAAGTTCTGGCTGGGAGTTTTTGTCATCAGTTTCCTTGGTCTCGGCAAGCTCGGTATGATTGAGCCGTCTCCGATGGCAACCATGCTCGGACGATTCCTCACTTTATTGTATTTCCTGTACTTTCTGTTGATGCCTTTCTATACATCCATTGAGGATGTCAAGAAGGTTCCGGATCGTGTAACTGGGGGGAATCATTAATGAAACTGAACATCTTGCTGGTGTTGTCTCTGTTGTTGGGTTCAGCCTGTGTATGGGCTGAGGATGGCGATTGTGGTCAGCTGTCGGAATGTATGACAGCTCCGGTTAATCCTGCCAATTCGGCTTCCTTGCAACGTGGTGCGCGACTCTTCGTCAACTACTGTCTGGGTTGTCATACCGCTAAGTATGTTCGTTATGAGCGGGTTGCCGATGATCTGGGTATTGACCATAAGATGATGTTGGCCAATTTGGAGTGGACTTCAGATAAGATTGGCGATCATATGGTGAGTGGTGGTCGTGAGGAGGAACAGGCTAAGTGGTTTGGTAATGCTCCGCCTGATCTCACTCTGGAAACACGACTGCGTTCACCTGACTGGGTCTACAGCTATCTTCTCAGTTTCTACCCGGATGACAAACGACCCTGGGGTGTTAATAACCGCGTATTCAAAGATGTTGCCATGCCGAATGCCCTTGAAACCTTGCATGTGGAGTTAGGTGATGAAGGTTTCAAATCAGCTGTAGGTGATTTGGTCAACTATATGGCGTATATGGCTGAGCCCATTAAACTGGAACGTGAGCACATTGGTTGGTGGGTATGGGGCTTTCTGGCGATTCTTTTCATTCCGGTCTATCTGCTGAATAAAGAATACTGGAAAGACGTGCATTAATGTCTTGATTTAGATTCAGTATGAAAAGAGGGGTCTTTGGGCCCCTTTGTTTTGGGTTATAATAGTTTGCTAAGATGCTTTGATTCAGAACAAGTCCTCAAGGAATCACTTCGATGCAGCAAACACCCGCTCATGAACAGCACAATCCTGAACTTTTGTCCTTGATCCCTGAGCGGTCAGGTTACCTTGTTGAAATTGGCTGCAGTTCTGGAGCACTTGCCCGCGAGTTCAAAAAGAAAAATGCAGCTGTGCATTATGTCGGCGTTGATATCAGCGCCGAATATATTGAACAAGCCAAGCGATATTGTGACGAACACGTTGTACTCGATATGGATGTTGCCGAAGATTCATTTTTTGATCAGCATGGTCAGGCAGACTGCTGGGTTTTTGGGGATACCCTCGAACATCTGAAAGACCCTTGGACTTTGCTGGCCCGAATCCGCCAGCGCCTTCCGAAGCACGGGGTGCTGGTTGCCTGCATTCCCAATATGCAGCATTGGAGTATTCAGGCGCGGCTGGCCTGTGGGGATCTTCGCTACGAGGATCAGGGGTTGCTGGATCGCACGCACCTGCGCTGGTTTACCCGCCAGACCATCATTGAATTGTTTGTTTCAACCGGATATGAGATTGATGCGGGTATTCCTCGTGTCTTTAATCAGCCTGAGGCTGCACCCATCCTGGAACAGATTCGTCATATGGCCAAAGTGTTGGGGGTGCAGGAAGATATGGCTGTACAGGATGCTTTGCCCCTTCAGTATGTGATCAGGGCAAAACCTGGACAAGCTTGACCGAGTGGTATCAGGGAATTTCATGCCACTTGGCAAGATAGCTGTTGTAGGCCTGCTTGTAAGCGTCGGGATAACTGCCTTTGCTTTTGTGCACGATACTGAGAGGCCAGGTGCCCATGCTGAGTCCTTTGGCTTCAAATTGTCGGCAGATATCGACGTCGTAGAAATGAAAATCAAAGCGTTCGTCAAAACGAATATTGTGTTCGTGAAAAATGTGGCTTTTGGCTGCGAGCAGGCAGCCATCCAGTAACTTCACCGGTTGCATGGGGTTGCCGAGAAAGTTAATAAAATCAGGAGTTTCTTTAGTGCCGTATCCGATGACTCCACTAAAGTTATTGGGATCATCGGGTTCTGCCGTATTATTTTCACCAACAATGTGATACCAGGATAACTGGGCTTTTTGGCGTTGGGTATTTCCTACAATTCCAACGAGATCAAACTGATTGACTGCATTTAATATTTGCTGCCCCCACCAATAGTCATTCAGGAAGACATCATCGTGCACAAAAAGCAGGATGGCAGGATCATGGCGGGAGTCTTCAATAAAACGGTTGTAGATCTTTGGCAGTCCTTCCTTGTTTTCAATAGCCACTTTGATCTGGAAATAGTTCTGTGACTTATAAAGAGACAGACATTTTCCAAGCATTGTCGTCTTCAGAAACTCAGACTGCTTTTTGCGTGTCGCTGTAATGACCCATATTTTAGTGTAATCCATGGTCGGATCCATATCGATTCAGAGAGCATGAATGACCTATTCTAGACTCTGTTTGAGCCTGTGTCATGGCGGATGGATGTTCAGGAGTGAATCTGAGTGAATCAGGCAAAAAATGTACGTTATCAGGTATCTTATCTGGTGTTTGGTCAGTTGGGTTGGTTGGGGCTTGTCAGTACGGTGCGCATGTCAGGGCTGCAGGGACTTGTCATTGTAGTTGTGCTCATGCTGCTGACTGCCCATGTATTGCTCCAGCAGAACAGGAAGTCAGAGCTGGTTCGATTGTTGAGTGCGGCTTTACTGGGGTGGGTGGTGGAGTGTCTATGGGTTTGGCTTGGGCTGGTGGTCTATCCTTTCAATCCCGGTTGTATGGCGCCTTTTTGGATGGCTGTTCTGTGGCTGCTTTTTGCGATGCAAACTAATGTCCTGATGAGAGGACTACGCTCAAGACCCTACTTGTCGAGTGTCCTGGGTATGTTTGGCGGGCCTTTGGCCTACCGTTCCGGACAAGCACTGGGGGCGATTCGTGTCGTGCATCAAAGTTCCTGGCTGGTATTGGCGCTGGCGTGGGCGGTCATTGTTCCGTTGCTGTTAGGCTGTGACGCGCTCTTTGAGGAAGAGGTTTCCTCAGAATGAATCAGTTGCCGGGGGCAGGATACTTTTGGGCATTAAGATTGATTTTTTCCTGTGCTGCTTTAAGGATATCGAAATCCAGCCTGTGGGCGAGCATTAGTAGGTAGATCAACACATCTGCAGCTTCCTGTTGGACATGTTCCAGTTGTTCCAGGGTGAGTTCGCTGCGTTCTCCATTGGGTAACCACTGGAAAATTTCCATGAGTTCAGCGGCTTCCACACTAAGTGCCATGCTGAGGTTCTTGGGGGTATGAAAATCCTGCCAGTTGCGTTCTGCGGCAAAACGATCCAGCTGATCGCCAATGGAACTTAAGGTCGGGGATATTTGCATCACTCAGTATTCCTTTGTTCGTCGACGTACAAGATAGTAGCCCCAAATGATTGCGGCAATCCAGCCCGAACTGCCGCCGGTGATCAGTGCCCAGCGTGCTCCAAAATGATCAGCTATGGAGCCAATTAATGGGGCGCCAAGAGGCGTTCCGCCCAGAAACAGGGCCAGCAGGATGGCCATGACCCGGCCCCGCATTTCGGGTTCTGTGCCGAGTTGGACCAGACTGTTGGTGCTGGTATTGAAGAATTGTGCGGATAGGCCAGTTACGGCAAGCAGTATGGCAAAGAGCATTGAGTTGGGGGCGCAGGCAGCCCCCACACAGCCTGCTCCAAACAGCACAGCGGCAAGCAGTAATCCGGTACGGCTTGGTCTCGCGCGGCTGGCTGAATAGAGCGCACCAGCAACTGAACCGATAGCCATACAGGAAGATAAAATCCCGAACATATCGGGCCCGGCATGAAAGACCTGAACCGACATGGTGGCAATGAAGATCGGGAAGTTGAGTCCAAAGGTGCCAACCAGAAAAATCAGCAGCATAAGCAGGCTCAGTTCTGGGCGCTTTTGGATGTAGCGCAGTCCTGACAAAACAGAATGGTCCGCATGCGGATTCTTGGGGAGTGGCTTCGTTTGCAGTTGTCTAAGGGTGTTCAGTAACGGCACATACGATAGGGCATTAATGAGAAAAACCCACCCTAGGTCAATTTGCGTCATGAGCAGGCCGGCGCAGGCCGGGCCAAGAAGACGGGCGCCATGAAAAGAGGCTGAGTTTAGTGCGATGGCATTGGGTAAATCGTCTTCGCCGGTGAGTTCGCTGACAAAGGCCTGACGGGTTGGTGCGTCAAGCGCAGAAAATACTCCAAGTGCCAAGGCAAAAAAGTAAAGCCGATGCAGATTGATCAGGTTCATGAGGCTCAGGATTCCGAGCATTAGAGCGATCAAAGCCATGGCTGACTGGGTGTAAATCAGCACTTGCCGTCGGGGGAAACGGTCTGCCAGGTTGCCGGCAAGAGGTGTCAGAAGGAGCTGCGGCCCAAACTGCAGGGACATGACCCAGCCCACGGCTGTGGCATTATGCTGGGTGAGTTGGGTTAGAACCATCCAGTCCTGGGCGGTACGTTGCATCCATGTGCCGATGTTGGAAACGAGCGCTCCCATGGCCCACTGCCGATAGGAGTGGTTACGTAGGGCGCGAAAGGTGTCAGACACAGGGAGCAACCTGTGCAAGCATGCTGAGTACGTCCTGTGTTGTCCCTGTCTCGCCCAAACGGGGAAAGATGCGGGTACAACTGTGCTCATGGGATTCTGGATTTAGATCGGTCATAGCATCGGTCACCAGAGTGACGTGGTAACCCAGTTCAAAGGCGGTCCGGGCGGTTGATTCGACCCCGAGGCTGGTGGCAATGCCGGTCAGAACAATTTGCCTGATCTTAAATGCCTGTAATTGCGCGTGAAGCGAGGTGTGGCTGAAAGCTCCCCATGCGTTTTTGTGGATCAGCAGATCAGAGGGCTGCACGTTCAGCATGGAATCTGGTTCGGCCCAGTCGGCGGGATGAGGAGTTGAGGGGCGTTGCAAATCGTTGCGTCCGGGAGCGGCACCATGTACGGTGACAATCACACAAGGCCATTGTCGCCGGCGAAAGGCATCAAGCAGAATGCGAGTATTGTGCAGAACGGGCTCTGTTGGGCTGGCCAAGGGGAGTGACAAAACGCCCTTCTGAAGATCAATTACAATCAACGCTGAAGGTGATTCAAGTGTCGAAATCATGGGGGGTTCTCCAAGCCTGGGTCAAACAAAGTGGTTTCTAAGAAAATTTATGGCATCAGCCAAGATTGAGGCCGGATGCAAGGCGCAGGCAACATGACCATAACCTGGGATCATTCGGCAGACCGTTGCAACACCGTTGCGATGCAACTCGTTGGCCATCAAGAGAGCCTGGGTTGGTTCGACCAAGGTGTCCGAGGCACCATGATACAGGAAAAATGGTGGGGCTTTGGGGTGAATGTGGTAAAGTGGCGAAGCGTTGCGCGCCTGTTCAGGGTGTTGGGCGGCAGATACACCAAGATAATTTGCAACGATCGGGGAATGTGGCCAAAGGCTGAGGTCTGCGGGTAATCCGCCAGCGACTACGGCGCTGATTTCAGCAACGGGTCGTTGCAGGGCAAGCATAGAGGCAAGATGGGCTCCAGCGGAATAGCCCCAGAGGCTAATGCTTCGGATGTTGAGACCCCGAATTGCACATAATTCTGGCAGGCGGTCGAGCAGCATGTGCAGATCATCAAGCGGGCTGGGGTGGAGCCACTGGGGCGCCAGGCGGTATTGTGGGGCGATGACATTTATTCCTTGAGCTGCCAGCATTGATGCTAGTCCTGTCATCTCAACACCATCGGGACAGCCACTTTTCCAGCCTCCACCATGGATGAGCACAACGATATAAGGTGAAGGTTCCGGACAAATGGGACGATACCAGTCGGCAGAGAGGGGCGTTGGCCAGCTGGATGGTGTATAGATCTGGCGTTGAACAGGGTGTAGCGGCAATGGAGAAGGCAACCTGCTGCGGGAACCCCACGCAGCAAGTTGCTGCAAAAGGGAGCGTAATACAATGCCCGGACTGAGGCGTGGGCCCGGCTGCGTTTTTGCAATCATGAATAACCCTCTTCATGTTGAAATTGTTTGAGGAGTATTAGGCTAAGCCTGTGAGCGGGTATGCCGGACAGATTTTGTCGTTTCAGAGCGGTGAATCTGTTTGGGAAAGTCTATGATGCAGTAGAAATTTGTAAATAAGTTTGGTAAATTACCACAGCTGGGTTTTTTCATGGACTGGAGTGAATGCGAATGAAGGCTTCAAAGATTTTGGGACTATTAAGCTTGGCAGGTTTGGTTGCCATGGCTGCTCATGCGGACGAGTTTACCATCACTCCGATGCTGGGCACTCATTACTTTTCCGGCAAAACCGAAATTAATCCAAATGATCCGACGGAACAGGGTGTTTTCCGTAATCTGCAGTACGGCTTGGGTGCAGGTTATTTTTATACACCGCATCTGGGTGTTGAACTTAATGCAGATTGGGCTGATGCTAAAAAACGCGCCTACAAGGTAGGCACAAACAGCATCAAGTACAATGATTATGCTGCCGATGTCATGTACCGATTTGACAAGTATTTTGGCACGATTCAGCCGTTTGTGCTTGGCGGTGCCGGATCGGCCCGTTATGCTGGCAATGGTGATACGACGTTCAACAAGGGCTTTGGGGAATTGGGCGCTGGTTTGATCGTTCATTTCAACAAGTACCTTTCTCTGCGTGATGGCGTGAACTACGTGCAGATGCCGAACTGGCATGACTGGGTAACTCAGGTGGGTCTGCAGGTTGCTTTGGGTGGCTATGAATCAGCTGCACCTGCACCTGCACCTGCGCCAGTGGTTGCTCCTGTGCCTGCACCAGCTCCAGTGCCTGAACCTGCACCAGCTCCAGTGGCTGAACCTGCGCCAGTGGTTGCTCCTGCCCCAGCACCTGCACCCGCTATCCTGACTCATGATGAGCATATGAAGGTGGATGTGCTGTTTGCGACCGGCAAAGCCAATATAACTCATGAAGATGACGCAACCCTGCAGAAGGTTTTGGACTTCATGAAGCAGTATCCGAATGCCAAGGTGACGATTGAAGGCTACACCGATAATACGGGACGTCCCGTTCTGAATCGTCGTCTGTCGCTCGCTCGTGCTGATGCCGTTCGTGAAGCACTGGTCAAGATGGGCGCTGATGCTGCACGTCTGGATGCCAAGGGCTTTGGTTCCGCTAATCCGGTTGCATCTAATGCAACGGCAGAAGGTCGTGCTCAGAACCGTCGTGTGATTGCAACGGCGCACTCGGAAGCTCAGACTTCGACTGAAACAACAAGCAAGCCAGAGCATAAGGCGATGATGAAGCATCATATGAAAGGCCATATGAAGCATCATGTACGTCACGTTCGTCACAAGGTCAAAGCTGCCGCCAAGCCGGCTCAGTAAGGTTGTTTGATCCTGCAGAAGTATATCCGGGGTAGTTTCTACCCCGGTCTCTCCTGACCCCAATATTTAGTCTCTTGATTAAATGTTGGGGTTTTTCGTGATAAGAGGTTTTCCTGTGATTCAAAATCTGCGCAACATCGCCATCATTGCACACGTCGACCATGGCAAGACCACGCTGGTGGATAAACTGCTTTCCCAATCTGGCACGCTGGGTGAGCGGGCTGGTGAACTGGAACGGGTCATGGACTCCAATGACCTTGAAAAGGAACGTGGTATTACCATTTTGGCCAAGAATACAGCAATCAGCTGGACGGATGCCCGAAGTGCACAGAAATACCGGATCAATATTGTGGATACACCGGGTCATGCGGACTTTGGCGGTGAAGTTGAGCGTGTATTAAGCATGGTCGATTCTGTTTTGCTGCTCGTTGATGCAGTTGACGGCCCCATGCCGCAGACCCGATTTGTAACCATGAAAGCTTTTGCTCGTGGTCTGAAGCCGATTGTGGTTGTTAACAAGGTGGATCGCCCGGGGGCACGCCCGGATTGGGTGATCGATCAGGTTTTTGATCTTTTTGACAAGCTGGGTGCCACGGAAGAACAGCTGGATTTTCCGGTGGTTTATGCCTCGGCTTTGCAAGGTATTGCCGGCCTTGAGTTGAAGTCGATGGCCGAAGATATGCGTCCCTTGTTTGAAACCGTTGTGGACAAGGTGTCTGCTCCGGATGTGGACCGGATTGGTGGTTTCCAGATGCAGATTTCCTCGCTGGATTACTCAAGTTATGTGGGTGTGATTGGTATTGGTCGTATTCAGCGCGGCAGCATCAAAACCAATACGCCGGTGGTGATTGTGGATCGTGAAGGTAAGCGCCGGCAGGGTCGTGTGCTGCAAATCATGGGGCACTTGGGGCTGCTGCGCGTCGAGGTTCCGGAAGCGGAAGCCGGTGATATCGTCTGTGTGACGGGTATGGAAGGACTAAATATATCGGATACCCTCTGTGACCCTCAGAACGTTGAAGCCTTGCCTGCATTGCTGGTTGATGAGCCAACGGTTAGCATGACCTTCCAGGTGAACACATCGCCTTTTGCCGGACGCGAAGGTAAGTACGTTACCTCGCGCAATCTTAAGGAGCGCCTGGAACGCGAGTTGTTGCACAACGTCGCTCTGAGGGTAGAGCCTACCGATAATCCGGACAGGTTCAAGGTGTCCGGACGTGGTGAACTCCATCTTTCTGTTCTGATTGAAAATATGCGGCGCGAAGGTTATGAGTTAGGCGTTTCTCGACCGGAAGTGATTACCCGCGAAGTCGATGGCCAGCGCGAAGAGCCCTTTGAACGGGTCATTTTTGATGTTGAAGAGCAACATCAGGGCGTGGTTATGGAACAGTTGGGGCTGCGCCGGGGCGAAATGACCGACATGGTGGTCGATGGCAAAGGGCGGGTGCGTATTGAAGCCATTGTGCCTTCACGAGGGTTGATTGGGTTCCGCTCCGAGTTTTTGACCCTGACGTCAGGGACGGGAATCATGACTTCAAGTTTTTCTCATTATGGACCGACTAAAATGGGCGACGTCGGGCAGCGAAACAATGGTGTGCTCGTCTCGATGGTTCATGGTACCGCCTTGGGGTATGCGCTTTTTAATCTTCAGGAGCGTGGGCGCCTGTTTATTGAGCCGGGTACGGAAGTCTATGAGGGGATGATCGTAGGGCTGAACGCACGTGGCGAAGATATGGTGGTCAATCCTACCAAGGCCAAGCAGTTAACCAATATTCGTGCCTCGGGGACGGATGAGAATATCATTCTAACTCCTCCGGTTCGCTTTACCTTGGAACAGGCGCTTGAGTTTATTCAGGATGATGAACTTGTGGAAGTTACCCCCAAAAGTATCCGATTGCGCAAGCGTTTTCTGAGTGAAACCGAACGGCGACGTGCCTCACGTTGATGATTTGAGGCGGCGCAACGCCCAAGCGGCATGCTCCTGCACCAGAGGGGTTCCCTGGTGCAGGAGGTGGTTTACCGCCCTGAGGTTAAGGTCTGAGCTTCGGGCGTTGCCTAGCGCCACAGCTATGTTGCGCTGGAACGACTCGAAGCCCATACGCCGCAGCGCTGAGCCTTCGGTTTTTTGCAGATAGTCTTCCTCCGTCCAGAAGGCTAGGGTCACCAGGTCAATGGTGCTCAGCTGATGGCGTGCCTGTTGTTCCATCTGATGTGCAAGCTGGGCAAATTTGTTCCAGGGACAGACCAGCTGACAATCATCGCAGCCAAAAATCCGGTTGCCCAAAGCAGGACGAATGGATTCGGGAATGGCATCCTTGCTTTCGATACTCCAGTAACTAAGACAAAGCCGGGCATCCAGCTGCTGTGGCGCTACAAGGGCTCGAGTTGGACAGACGTCGATGCAGGCACTGCATTGTCCGCAGTGCTCCCCCTGAAAGGGCTGAGAAGGTTCAAAAGCAATACTGCTGTAGATCTCGCCGATAAAAAAAACCGATCCAGCTTTGGGGTGAATCAGCAGGGTGTTTTTGCCGATCCAGCCAAGCCCGGCTTGCTGGGCAATGCGTTTTTCTAGGACGGGGGCGGAATCAACAAAGGGTCTGTTGGTACTGCCCGGAACGGATGCATCCAGCCAAGCTGCCAGTCTTTGCAGACGTTGCCGCAGGATACGGTGGTAATCCCGGCCCAGAGCATAGCGGGCAATATAGGCCCGATCAGGGTTGGATAGTGTGTCATAACTGTCCGATTCAACAGGCCAAGCAGGATACAAAAAACTCAAAACCCGCTGAGTGCCAGGGACGAGTTCGTCAGTCTTCCAGCGTTTGCTGCCATGTTTGACCAGATAGGACATCTGACCACCACGGCCAGCTTTCCACCATTGGTTCAGCAGATTGGCATCGTTCTCAAGGTCAGGAATGCTAATTCCTGAAGCAAGGAAACCCTCATCCCGGGCGCGCAGCTCAAGTTCAAGACTAATGGGCTTGAGCTGGGCGGGAGTCATGCATGAACTAAACCATTTCTACCGAAAGAGTCTGATTCAGCAGGGAAAGAATTTCGTCTTCCAGGCGGAAACGCTTTTCAAGGGCAAGTCCAAGCTCGGAAAGTTCCTGCTTGAGCTGATCCTGCAGTTCTTCAAGACTCTCTTCATTGTCGTAAAGATCATTAAAGCGCAAGGACATATCGGTGCTGGGCTGAAGCAGCGTATAAAGTTTATGGATCTGGGCAACCTGCTGTGTTGTGCCAACTTGCTCAGCTTCAGCAATAAGAGTATTAAAAATTTCAAAATGCGCTGCAGAAACATAGTCCATCAGGACCTGACAGAAAGACTGTACCCGTGTGGCAGTGGGAACATCAGTATCCGACAGCGGAGAATCCGGCTGAATGCCGCACATCTGAACCAGTAAATCTTGACGTTCCTTAAGCCATTGGCATACCGCATTTCGCAAAGGCTCCTGAAAGGCCGTATAGAGCTCCTGTTCCTGCATGAGTTGTTATCCCCTCGAAAGACTTCAAATGTCTATCCTATCGCTAGGATAGACATTCTCAGCAATCAGTCAATACCTTTAAGCACGAAAAGAGTGCCTGCGAGGCATCGGTTGGACAAGCAGATAGAGGCCAACAATCGTAATTAGGGCAAAGGCTGCAAGGCTGAGTTCAGGCATGCTGAAGCCCAGCAGCGTCCAGTCGATTTTGGCGCATTCACCCGAACCGCGCAGAACCAGACTGACTACCTTGTGCAGAGGGAAGACGTCAAGCAGGTAATTAAGTCCCGGGCCACAGTCAGGAACCTGATCAGCAGGCAAATGCTGGATCCAGACATGACGCAGGGCAATGCCACCTCCGGTCAGACTGCCCAGAGACATGAGCAGGGCGCTCAGTCGCTTTAAGAGCGTGTGCTTATGGGTTAGGAAGCCGATCAGGGCAAAGAATGCCACAGACATGTAGGCAACACGCTGAAAGATGCAAAGGGGGCAAGGTTCAAGGTGGTCGTGATACTGCAGGAAGAGAGCCGTTGCAAGACTAAGAAAGCAAAATGTAAATATAATTAAAAATAATGTACGATGAGAGGGCATCAGCAGACTCGAGTTAAAAAACACATCATAATTTTCCTGCATTTTTGCTTTTGGTCAAGCTATCATGGTGGTTATTTGATAATGGCATGGAGGTTGGTTGGGATGGGGGCTGCAACCTTGTGGATACGTGAGCAGGTATGGCAATGGCTTTTGATGGCCAGTATGGTTTTTGTGTGCAGTGCTTCCGTGGCGGAGGGTGAAGAAGGTGGATCCGGAAGTGTCCCTTATGTGGTGTTGGCACCCTCGTTTGTGACGAATTTTGGTGGTATTGCTGATACCGATAATCCTCATTTTGTGAAGGCGGATATATCGTTGCGCGTTGGTACGAACGATATGGTCGATGAAGTGAAATACCACTCGGCAGCGCTGCGCAATTATATCCTGTTGCTTCTGGCGGCTCAGACAGATCAGCTTATGGAATCCCCCGGTGCCCAAGCTACGCTGCGTCAGGAAATTCTTAAGGGGGTTAACAAGATTCTGATGCACGAAGATGGTGACAAGGTTAAGGTTGACGATGTTTTTTTTACCAGTTTTGTGATCCAGCAATAGGGGGTCAGCAGTTTTAGAGGTGGGTCCGCCAAGGCAGTCCGTCGGATCCACCGCTTCTCAGAATACGCTCGGCATCCCTTTGACCGAGGCTAAATGCTTCCTGCATGTATTCGTGGTGAAAGAACAGATAGCTCATCAGTTCACCCCGATGGTGTCCCTTACCCTGGATCAGCTGATGCAGAACCGGGAAGTCCCAGTGTCGATGCCACCAGCGCAATCGGCCATAGTTGCGTTGAAAGACAATTTCAGCCATTTTGCCAAGATGACTGCTGTGTCGTGGTCCGACAAAAATCCAAGGCACGATCCGGTAGGGTCGTTCGCTGGCAGAACATCCCGGTTGGAGCGTTTTGGCGTGTTGCAGCATGGCATTCATTTTGCGCAAGGTATGGACGTCTTCGACCATCCGGTCTGCCAAAGCCGCTTTCAGCATATGGGAGACGGCATCATAGACGTCGGGGATGTTCATGCCAACTTCCATGCTGGGGGAGGTCTCAAGAGGGTCGCTGGCAATAATCAGCAATTTGTCAGCGCCAAGCACCAGCGCTGGTTTGATTGGTGCATTCATCCGGACTCCGCCATCCAGATACCATCCGGTAGCTAGGGAAGGTCTGGAAACATGGACGGGTGGAAAAAGCACCGGGATGGCGGCAGATGCCATGACATGTTCGGGATTGAGCTGACTGGGTATATAGTCAATGGCTCGGGTGTCGTCGCGATAACTGGCTTGGGGCGTTCCTTCCGGATGATGGCGTTCAAAGAAAATGACACTGCGGCTGCTGCGGCATGAAGTTGCTGATACAGCGACCAGATCTAGATGTTCCCCTGTTCGAATGTTTTGATGCAGATCGTGCCAGTTCACGCGCTCAGCTAAGGTCTGAGCCAAAGGGTGGGCGTTCAGGATGCTGGGAAGTTGGCTGGGGATCCCCAGCATCTGTCCCATATACTGCAATCCTGCCTTGATGCCGCTGTGCAGAATAGGGGAAACGACGTCCTTGCGGTAGATTGATGCCCACACTTCCCGAGCACGCCGGGCAGCCTCGGCTGCGGGCAGGTGGGCGACGGAACCGAACAGTACCGCATTGATCGCTCCGGCGCTGGTGCCGATAAACATGCGTGGTCGCTCACCTTGTTCCTCCAGTACGGGCAACAAGGTCGCGAGGGCTCCGGCTTCATAGGCTCCGCGGGCTCCGCCGCCAGCTAAAACGACTGCTGTGCTGCCCTGTGCGCTCATGGGGTTTACTCCATCTGAAAGAGGCCGTTTCCTGCTGTAAAGAGCAGTTTGCCCTGCGCGGTAAGGGCCAGGCCTTGTGGGGGGGGCAGTGTGCCGGGAAGGGTGCCGAGGCTCATACCCACCTGACCAAAACTGCCAGCCAGTGTGCTGACGGTTCCTGAGGCAGATATCTTGCGAATAAGAGCATTGGCCGAGTCGGCAATATAAATATTGCCCTGCTGATCAATAGCCAGTTGTTCGGGCAGGTTAAACCGCGCATTGGCGAGCGGACCATCAACATAACCGGAAAGACCACTGTTTAGGGTTGTTACCGAGCCCTGACTGATTTTACGGATCGCATTATTGCCGGTATCAATGACGTACAGGTTGTTTTGGTGATCGAAGGCCAAGGCTGAAGGGGCACTAAACTGTGCTGACCGGTTCGGGCCATCTGCAAATGCTCCGGTGCCACTGCCAATACCGGCAAAGGTCTGAACCAGACCGCTCGGTGAAACGGTACGAATGGTGTTGCTGCCGGTATCGGCAACATACAGGGTCCCGGCGCCATCAAGCACTAGGCCGGTGGGATGGCCAAATGCAGCAGCCGAGCCTTGGGCATCAACGTAGGCAGAAAATCCCATGCCTGCCAGGGTGCTGACGGTGCCTGATTTAATGACACGGATGTCATCATTATTGCTGTCTGCCACGTACACGGTTCCATTGCTGGCTACGGCAATGCCAACGGGGGCATTGAAACGGGCACTTAGCGCAGCGCCATCAGTATAGCCACCAGCTGTGCCACATTGTCCAGCCAAGGTGGCGGTAACGCCGGCGCTTGAGACGGTACGAATGCAGTTGTTGCTGGTGTCAGCGATGTATGCGGTTCCTTGGGCATCAACGGCAATCTGGGAAGGTCCCGAGAACGTTGCTGTACTTCCCGTGCCATTCTGGGCGCCGGATACCGGTGCCTGGCCTGACAGGGTCGTTGTCATTGCTGTGGTCGGGTTCCATAAACGGATCAGATTATTGCCGGTATCGACGATCAGCAACTGATGACCATCGGCAGCAAGCCCGCCGGGTGCATTGAAGAGTACAGATGTGTTCGAGCCATCGGTGGCTCCAGTTTGACCCGAACTGCCAATACTCGCCGGGCCCAGTGAAAGGGTCTGGTAGGAGGGAATGCCGGAAGGGCTAAAGGAGGTATATCCCACCGAGAATTGATCAATGACCTGGTGACTGCTGTCGCTGGCGTACAGCGTGCCATTGACCTGTGCTAAGCCAGACCAGGCGTTGTTCGGCTGACTGTTCGTATCAGACGGAACGGCGCAGTAGTTACTGATACCCTGACAAAACACCGAATAGATTTTCTGGTTGGCATTGTCGGCAACCATCAGGTCAATCGTTGAGCCTAAGCCATTGTTCAAATTCGATTGTGCTGAATTAATGATTAAGCCCATCGGACTGCCGAGACTCAGGCTCGAGTACGTGCCTGGGATGGACAGGGACAGGGTCTGGGAATTAAGGCAGCTTTGGTTGGCGGGCGGCGTGTTGGTCTGGGACGAGGAGGGGCAGGCGGCCGGAGATAGAAGGCGGATGTCATGATTGCCGGTGTCACTGATATAAAAAACAGTCAGGGGTGTTGATGAGCTTGATGTCAGCGTAACGACAAGGACACCCTGCGGGTGACTAAAGCCGATATTGTTGCTGATGCTCAGGATATTTCCACTACCATCCGTGGTTTCGGTGACCACGCCATCACTGCTGCCACTATTGCCACCGGCGAGTGTACGTACCACACCACTAGGTGTGATCATGCGAAGGCTGTTGTTGTTTGTGTCAGCAACATACAGGTTATCCTGGGCATCAATGCTGATCCCGGTTGGGTTGCTGAACTCGGCAGCTGTGCCCGTGCCATCAAGATTGCCTTGAATTCCACCGGCAAAAAGCGAGACTTGGCCAGCCGGTGTGATTTTGCGAATACCGTTGTTGAGGCTGTCGGTTACAAAGATATTACCCTGACTGTCGGTTACCGCCGAATTGGGGTGCTGGAACAGGGCCGTTTGGACTGAGCCATTGAGATTGCCCGCTGTATGGGTTGAACCGGCCAGCAGTGCTATCTGGTGCGCCGAAGGGGCGGGGGCAAGCGTCAGTGGTGGTACCGAGCCTGATTTTTGACCACAACCTGCCAGAATGGTCAGGGCAGCCAATGTTACAATGCGAAATACGGCTTGATCGGCCATAGTAGGGTATTCCTTGACTGTATTCTTGTTGGATGCTGTTTATTATGGACCTTTTGCACGAATCAGGTCGTACATTTTACGTATCTGGATTCTGCTGGCGCAGCAGTTCCGCGGCCTTGTTCCAGTCAAACTGCTGTATGGCCTTGTCCAGTGTGTCCCGGAGCGCGGGTGCAAGGTTCAGCCAGACAGCTGTATGTTGCTGCCAGTAGGTACTGGCAGAGAAATCGCTTTTTTCAAGGAGGTCCTGCAGGGTTTGCACATGAAGCTGCAGGTCGGCAGCAGGCAGCGAATCCGCTACGATGGAGGAGGGGTCAGGATGCTCGCTGAAATAAGCTTGCAATCGTTCAATCAGATCATTGTGATGGCGGCGCACGGTCCTGAGAATTTGCTCGTCCCCGGGTTGCTGTTCAAGGCTTAAGCAGGCGGTTTGTAGTGCCTTGGCACCCAGACTGGCCGCTAGCCCCTTGACGGTATGCAGCAATCGTGCAGCTTCTTCGTGGAGTTTTTGGGCAACCAGCGTTTCATAGGTATCCATGAACTCAGCCTGTTCCCTGCTAAAGCGTTTCAACAGGTTCAGATACATTGTCTGATTGCCGAGCATACGCTGCAGTGCTTCTCTACTGTCGATGCCTTTAATCTCGATTGGTTCAGGACTGGAAGCTTCTGAGTGATGTACTAGGGCTTCAGGTTTTGTCTGCAACCAGAGGCTGAGTTTTTCAACCAGTATGGTCGGTTCTATGGGTTTGGAGATGTGGTCGTTCATCCCTGCTTCAATGCAGCGATTGCGGTCTTGCTGCAGGGCATTTGCAGTCATGGCAAGGATGGGTAGATGGGCAAATTGGGGCATCTGGCGAATCAGCCGGGTGGCTTCAAGACCATCCATGACTGGCATCTGCATGTCCATGAGAACCAGGTCATAGTTCTGTTGCTCAATCAGGTTCAGAGCAGCCTGGCCATCGCCGGCTATCTCCACCTGCAGCCCCAGGTCGCCAAGCAGCATACTGGCAACTTCCTGGTTCAAGGCATTATCTTCAACCAGGAGGATGCGCTGACCCTCGAACCGGATCTGACCACGGACTGGACCTTTCAGTGCATTGGTTCTGGGAGGAAGGCTTGCCGTGGTGCGGAAGACGGGTAGCAGACTATCAACCAGGGTTGAAGCGGATACGGGTTTGACCAGTACGTTCCTGAATCCGAGTGCCAGAGCATCCTCTTCGATAATTTCCCGGGAAAATGCGGTCACCATAAGCATCTCGGGTGGATGCCCGAGATGAAGCTGATGCAGGGCCGCTGCCAGTTCCAGGCCATTCATGACCGGCATGTTCCAGTCAATCAGGGCAACTTCAAAAGGTTGGCCGGCTGTTTCTGCCAACTGGATCTGCTGCAGCGCATCTTCTGCGGAGGTACAGGTATGGGCGTAAAAATGAAGGTTATCCAGCATACTGCCCAAGATGTCACAAGACGATGGGTTGTCATCGACAACAATGATTTTGCGTCCGCGTAAGTCAGGCAGTGGCTGAAGCAGTCGCTGCTGGTTGGAACTTTTGTTCAGCCAGACATCGAACCAGAAGGTTGAACCAGAACCAGCCTGGCTTTCAACACCAACGGAACCTTGCATCAGATCTGCAAGATTCTTGCATATGGCCAGCCCAAGACCGGTACCCCCGTATCGACGGGTTGTGGAACTGTCTGCCTGCTGAAAACTCTGGAACAGCCGTGCCTGTTGTTCTTCACTGAGGCCAATGCCGCTATCACGCACATAAAAATGCAAATGTACCGAGGTGTTGTCTTCATCCAGCACATCAAGGCCGATTTCAATATCGCCATTTTCGGTAAATTTGACGGCATTATTGCCATAATTGAGCAGAATCTGACGCAAACGGATCGGATCACCCATGACCTTGGCAGGAGCGTCAGGGGCAATGTTCAGCAACAGTTCCAGCTTTTTTTCTCCGGCTTTTTGCTGAACCAGAGCGATAACATCCTGAAGCAGTGTTTCCAGTGCAAATTCCTGATTTTCCAGTTCCAGCTTTCCCGCCTCGATTTTTGAAAAATCGAGGACATCATTGATGATGTTGAGGAGATGTTCACTGGAGAGACGAATCTTGTCCATGTAGTTGCGTTGCCGTTCATTCAGTTCGGTTTGCTGAACCAGGTGCGACATTCCAATGATGACATTCATCGGTGTGCGAATTTCGTGGCTCATATTGCTGAGAAAATCAGACTTGATCCGGGTTGCTTCCTCAGCGAGTTCCTTGCTGTGCAGGAGGGCAGCGGCAGCCTGTCGCTCAAGCGTGATGTCCTCAATGATGGCAACCAGACCGGTTTCTGGCTGGCGAGGATCAACCAGACGGGCACTGACCCTTGCCCAGAATTTGCTGCCGTTGCGACGCACCAGGGCAATTTCTTCTCTGAAACCACCGATCTCTGCCAGGGAGTGGTTGATGCGGGCCCGCATTTCCGGGTCTGTTTCATCGCTGTGGTAGAGAATGGCACTGGATGAACCAATCAGCTCTCCTGCGGGGTAGTCGAAGAGTTCGTCCATGCGGGGATTGGTGCGCACAATGGTCTGATCCTTGACGTAGACAATCGCTAGCGAGGCGGTATCAAAAATGGCACTCAGCTCGCCATGAGCCGCCTGAAGTTTCTTTTCATTTTCGGCAATCAGTCCGAGTGCCTGCTCCAGAGCCAAGGTTCGTTCCTTCACCAGTTCTTCAAGGTGTTGTCGATAGGCCTGAAGCTCGTGGTCGCGCCTTTTGTCCTCACTGATATCGCGCACCAAGCTGACCAGACTTCCCTGGGCCGAGGGCATGATGCGTGCTTCCAGACAGCGCTCGCCATCAGGTGATTCGAGCATGAAATTAAAGTGCTGCAGGGTTTGCTCTTGCAGAGCTTTGTGGAAGGCATGGATGAACAGTTCGGCTTGCTCAGGGGGGAGAATCTCCTGAATGCTGCGGTGCTGGCACATGCTAGGCGTTAGTCCGGCAATCGTGCTTGAGCCGTAAATCTCCAGAAACGTTCCATCTGGGGCATTGCTGCAGATCAGGTCGGGAATGGCGCCAATGAGCGCCTGCAGTTGCGCTTGGGTCTCGACCAACTGGTCGTGGGCGCGCAGGTTGTCAAGGGCAAAGGAAACATCATGGGTCATGGTCTCCAGAAGCGCTGCAATCTCACCATCAAAAAAGTGGGGGCTGTCACTGTAAACCGTTAGCACCGCGTGCAAACTCTGTTGCAGGAAAATAGGAAAGGCGGCACTTGAGTGCAACTGGTAGGCTAGGGCACGCTCTCGCTGGGCGGCCATTTGTGGGTCAGTTGCCGTGTTGGTGTTCACGATGCTACGACCTTGAATCCATGCAGCAGCGGTAACACCCTCTGCCAGGTCGGCAGAGACCTGGATACGTATGTTCAGGTCGTCAAGGAACTGAGTTCCTTCACCAAAACTGGTCCAGGGGACAATGCTCTGCCGTGAAGCATCGGGTCGTCCCAACCAAGCCATGCGGATCAGACCACTTTCAACGGGGATCTGGCAGATCAGATGCATCAGATGATCTTCACTGGTGGCGTGCAGGATGGCTTGGGTCAGGTGGGACAGGTCGGCATAGACTTTTTTGAGCAAATCAGCACGTTTTTTCTCTAATTTAAGGGCGCTGATGTCGGTGGCGATACCGTCCCAGACAATGCTTCCGTCATCGGCTTTTTGCGGTTGGGCCTGTAGTGCCAGCCAGATACTGGAGTGATCCGGCCGTTGCATACAAAGTTCAAATGTCCAAGGTGTTAGTCCGGTGGCACTTTCCAGTTGGGTTCGATAGTAGGTGTCGAGTGATTCAGGGTCGGCATCGCGCAGCAGCAGACCGGGGTCATCCAGTATCTCCTGAACGCCCAAGCCCAGTACTTTTTCAACGCCGTTGCTGATGAAAAGGAATCGGCCTTCACCACGGACGCTGCGTGCGTAACGGAAAATGAATCCTTGGCCGATGTTGTCACCCAGAACCTGCAGACGTTGCTCGGTACGGACGCGTTCGTTTTCGGCCTGCATGGCCTTGATACTCATCTGTTGCGTGTAAACACGACGTATGAACGCCATGAGCAGGAGTATCAGACTCACGGTAATCAGTAATACCCAAATCATGGTCGACTGCATCTGGGTCAGAACATCCAGCCGATTTTGCTGAACCCAGAGCATCCAGTTGGTGCCATGGATGGGACGAGAGACCTGAATGACGGCGTTTCTGTCTTCTCTATCGGCACTCAGCAAAGGGGATTCAGGAAGTGAATCAAGCAGGTGGCGCGACATTTTCTGCATGTGCGCCATGCCTGACTGATGAGGTGTCGAATAGGCCTGAAGAAAAAAGGTTCCAGTTTGATGCAGCGCTGCAGGCCAGGATTGGGTTGGAAAAATCAGCAGCCAGCTTGAAGCATTTTTTGTCTGGTCCGGCCATTGTTGCAAAATGTTGGCGAAGACCTCATGTGGACTGGCGCGCAGGACCAGTGTGCCAAGAAAGACAGCAGGCTGGGTTTGTTGGTCATAGATGGGAAATAGCCAGTCCATGCGCTCTATGTGTGTCTCATCCTGATAAAGATTGGTGTGACTGCAGCCTTTTGGAAGCGGGTCGGATCCATCAATCGGCGCCACTTCTTCCTTCGGTGATGAGGAAGTACTGAGGAGGACATGGCCTGAGGCATCAAGCAGGCTCACGGAGTCAAAGGTGTTGAGCTTTGGGAGTGTCTGCAACTGGCTCAGTAACCAGGCGCGGTTCATGGAGCCAGGAACCAGCAGAAAACTGAGTGCGCGATGCTGCAGGAGTTCATCGCTCTCAAGTCTGGAGCAGGACTGGGTATGTTCGTTCATCCAGGTGGTAATTTCGTCTTCTTTCAGCCGGGCAATACTTTCGAGATTAAGTTCGGCCTTGTGGCTGATACGCTGGCTTTCATAATGATAAAAGCCGCCAACAAACAAGATGAGAAGGATGAGAAGGACGCAATAAGCTCCATAGAGATAGAGCCGTGAACGTGTTATGAGCATGGCCATGATGCTAGGGGTGCTCTTTCAGGTCTTGGTACCGCGAGGCAACGTCAAGAAAAGCTTCAAGACGACGTTCAAAAGCAGCAACAATGGCCGGTGCAAAATGGTTGCCACAACCAGCTCGAATCAGTTGCAGCGTCTCTTCGATCGGAAAAGGTGGTTTATAAACTCTCCTGGAAATCAGGGCATCAAAGACGTCCGCCAAGGCCATCAGTTGTGCCGAGATAGGGATTTCATTGCCCTTTAATCCCTTGGGATAGCCACTGCCATCCCATTTTTCATGATGCCCACCGGCAATCTCCATGGCGGTATAGAGAAACTCCAGTCCCTGATGATCCTTTTCAAACTGGATCGCTCTCCAGATGGAATCAGCGCCAATCTGGGCATGGGTTTTCATGATCACCCATTCGTCGGCATCAAGAGGGCCGGGTTTGTGCAAAATGGCATCCGGTATGCCGACCTTGCCAATGTCATGCAGGGGAGCGGCATGAACGATGGCTTCGATGCGCTCAGCGCTGAGGCGCTCCCGGTATTCGGTCTGTTGGGCAAGATCTTCGGCCAGTAAACGGACGTAGCCTTGGGTACGCAGGATGTGGTTGCCGGTGTCGGTGTCGCGTGCTTCCGCCAGACTGGCCAATGAACGCAGGGCAACGTTCTGAATCATGATGTTCTGTTGCATGCGTCGGTGGACTTCCCGATCCAGCCAGGCATTCTGTTCGCGCATCCGATCCCGGGCTGCCTTGAGTTCCAGTTGGGTTTGCACCCGCGCCAGTACAATGGCGGGGCGAATGGGTTTGTGGATATAGTCTGCAGCGCCTTGTTGCAGTCCCTTCATTTCATCATGATCTTCACCCAGCGCCGTGATAAAGATGACGGGAATGGTCTCAGTCCCGGGGTCGGCGCGCAAGTGTTCCAGAACCTGATAACCATCCATCCCAGGCATCATGATGTCGAGCAGGATCAGGTCGGGTCGAGGTTGCATCTGGGCACAATCCAGGGCACGTTGTCCCGAATTGGCGACCCGAATATGGTAATGCGGAGAGAGTAGCTCTCCGAGTACCATCAGATTATGGGGTGTGTCATCCACAATCAGGACGATGGGACGGTCTTCACGGGCGGTTGGGCTCATGGTGCTTTCCTTGGCGATGATCAGCTTTCATTGTGGCATTTTTTCGGGGAATGTGTGTTACAGTTTTGGCCGCGATCTGGAAATATTGCCTGATCGTTACGTGTGTGATTTTTAGTATGAAAGGTCATGATGCTGTGTTGGTGGAGGGGTTGTGGACTGGGATCGCAAAATTGATCGGGAACATTCAGGTTCGCTGAAGTGGGATGGCCGCAAGCGTTTGTTTGGTACGCGTGATGTTCTGCCCCTCTGGGTGGCGGATATGGATTTTGCTGTGCCGGAACCGGTGCAGCAGGCATTGCGGGATCGCGTCGCTCATCCGGTGTATGGGTATACTGAAGTCGATGGTGCTGCCGAACGGGCACTCTGTCATTGGTGGCTGGAGCGGCACGGCTGGGAGATTCGGCCTGAATGGGTTGAACTGGCACCCGGGGTTGTTCCGTCGCTGTATTCGGCCGTGCATCGATTAACCCGGGAAGGCGATGGGGTGTTGATCCAGACACCGGTTTATCCGCCTTTTTTCACAGCGATCAGTGATCTGGGGCGTCGGGTGGTTGAGAATCCCCTTGTTCCTGGGGAGAACGGTTATGGCATTGATTGGGCCCATTTTGAGCAGGTTCTCCCGGATTGCCGGCTTTTTTTGCTCTGTTCACCACATAACCCAGTTGGACGGGCGTGGACCGAGCAGGAATTGCGGCAGATGATTGATCTGTGTCAGAGCCACGGTGTTCAGGTCGTTGCTGATGAAATTCATGCTGATCTGATGCTTGCCGGACAGGGCCATGTGTCCGCTGGTGGGCTCGGTGAACCAGGCATTATTGTTTTTGCAGCACCAAGCAAAACCTTCAATATTCCTGGCCTGGGTTTGTCTGCGGTGATTATTGAGGATGAGGTCTTGCGTCATCACTGGCGGAAGGCTTCAAAAATTCACCCGGTCAACCTTCATAATCCCTTTTCTCTGATTGCTTTTGAATCGGCTTATCTGCACGGTGCCTCCTGGCTGGATGACTTGCTGATTTACCTGACAGCCAACCGGGATGAAGTGCGTCAATGGATTGATGCTCAGGGGGGGTGGGTGCGCGCAGTATCACCTCAGGCCACGTATCTGTACTGGCTCGATTTCCGGGACCTGGGTCTGGACAGCACCGCTCTGCAGGCAGCGCTGGTCCGTGCGGGGGTTGGCCTAAGTCAGGGACGGGCGTTTGGAGTGCAGGGCGAGGGGTTTATGCGTCTCAATTTTGCGCTGCCAAGGGCTGGGTTGTTGCAGGCGCTGGAGTGTATCGACAGGCTTCGGCCCTGATACCCATTGTGCGGCTTGCAGAAGTGTGGTCAGTTTGGCATTTTTTTGATGTCTGACTTGTATTTGGTCGCTTAAGAGCATAGAATTCAGCTATCGTAGCCAAAAGAGGTTTGATCTTGGACAGTTCCTGTTGTCGATATCGAGACGTAGGTAACAAACCCTGATCCGCCTGTCCTGTGGTACTTCTTAGTCCACTCAGCCGGATACCGGGTTGGGTGGCAGTCTGATGTTCTCATCTTCTGCCTGAATGAATTCATACTCCTGCGCCTTTGGCGCGGTTTTTGCCTTACGCAGTGTGATCTGCTGTGAGGCGGGAGGTGTGTGATGCTGCATGTACTCTGGGTTCGTGATGCGGGCGGTATGCTCAAGGCTCTTTGGGTTCGTAGGGACCGTCCTGTTGGACAGGTCGTTCATCTGGATGATTATCGAGATGTCCGCCAGTTGGGCTCTTCGGGCCAGGTTTTACAACATTCTGATCCATGTCTGGTGGCCGAAGGCTGAATTGAGGAGATCTGTCTATGCATGAAATTCATCCCGTAGCACCAAGTGCAGTGCTTGACGATGCGCATCAGGGTGCCATTCACGGTGCCCTTGGAAGTGTTCAGGATCCCTTGGATGGGCGACGTTCCTTTTGGCGAAGGCTGCAGACATTGCTGGCAATTCTGGGGCCTGGCCTGATTGTCATGGTTGGTGATAATGATGCCGGAGCCTTTAGTACTTATGCCCAGGCAGGCCAGAATTACGGCATTAGTCTGCTCTGGACTCTGGTCTTGCTGATTCCGGTGCTTTATGTGAATCAGGAGATGGTACTGCGCCTTGGTGTTGTGACCGGGGTTGGTCATGCCCGATTGATTTTTGAGCGTTTTGGCCGGTTTTGGGGTGCCTTCAGTGTGATTGATCTTTTTCTGCTCAATGCACTGACCTTGGTTACGGAGTTTATCGGGATCGTAATGGGGCTGCATTATCTGGGGTTGCCCAAGGTTCCGGGTGTTCTGGTGTCGATCTTGGTTCTGCTTGGTGCGGTCAGTACCGGTAGTTTCCGGCGCTTTGAGCGCTTTGCCTTGGCCTTGGTGTTGGGTAGCCTGTTACTGGTGCCTTTATTTGTTCTGGTGCACCCTCCTTTAACCTCGATGGTGCAACACATGTTGGTTCCAGGGTTTCCCAAGGGTTCGCTGAGTGACATCATGTTATTGATCATTGCCATTGTGGGAACAACGGTGGCGCCTTGGCAGCTGTTCTTTCAACAAAGCTATGTGATTGACAAACGCATCACACCCCGCTACATGCATTATGAACGTATTGACCTCTGGCTGGGTATCGGCGTAGTTGTGATTGGGGCGGCTGCCATGATTGGTTTTACTGCCCAAGCCTTTCAGGGACGACCGGAATTCGGGAACTTTCAGGACTCTTATCAGGTTGCTGTGGGTCTTGGGCACTATGCGGGTCGTGCCGCTGGCGTTCTTTTCGCTCTAGCTCTGATTGATGCCTGTATCATTGGTGCAGCGGCTGTTTCGCTGGCATCAGCCTATGCTTTGGGCGATGTGTTTTCCATGCGCCACTCCCTGCATCGCAAGCCCTCTGAGGCCAAGGGTTTCTATGTTTTTTATGCGGGTTTGATTACCTTGGCAGCAGTACTGGTTCTGACGCCGGGTGTTCCCCTTGGGCTCCTGACCAATCTGGTGCAAACGCTGGCAGGGGTGTTGTTGCCCAGTGCCACTGTTTTTCTTTTGTTGCTTTGTAATGATCGGCAGGTTCTGGGACCTTGGGTCAATACGTCCCTGACCAATGTTTTTACAACGGTTGTGATTGCTGCACTGGTGATTTTGTCCATGATTTTGACTTTGTCGGTACTGATTCCGGATCTGACGGGATTGCAGATGCTGGCAGTTATGGGTGCATGTCTGGCTGTTGCAGCGGTCGTTACGGTGTTGGCTCGGGGTTGGGATCGTCGTCATGTCCGGGCAGGACCCGAGTTGCTGGTTGAGCCAGTTCAGGATCGGTCATCCTGGCGTATGCCCCAGTTGCACCTCTTGCTTGCGCCCCGGCTGAGCATGCTGGATCGCAGCTGGCTGGCAATTTTGCGTATTTATCTGGTTATTGCTGCCGGGATGGTTGTTGTTAAGCTGGTTCATATGGCTATGACCCACAGCTAGTGCAACATCTCTCAAATAAATTTATTATATGATGATGAGATGGTATAAACCTACGTGGCCATCCCGTGCGTAACGCACGTTTAACTTCTGAAGACTATGATCGATTGCAAACCGTACTGGCATGTTGTACATCTGCCCAGCGTGATGTGATCCGAGCTCGCATTGCGCTGATGATTCATGATGGATTTAACAACAAAGTGATTGCTGAACGTGTTGGCGTATCGGTACAAGCGGTTGGTATGTGGCGTAGGCGTTTGACCGAAGAAGGGATTGAAGGTTTGGATGAACGTCAACGTCAAGGCCGTCCTCGGCGGATTATCGATGCTCAGCGGCTTGAAGTGGTTGCATTAGCCTGTGAGACATGGGAGGAAGATGGGCGAGTGACACCGACGTTGGATGAGGTACGAGAACGAGCGCTTTCGCGAGGGGTTGTTGATCACATTAGTCGCAGCCATTTACATCGAATTTTGCAGGCGGGCGACATTCGCCCACATCGGGTACAACAATGGTTACATATAGTGACCTGCATTTATCCGCTCCGATCTGCATTTGATTGCGGCAAACCGGAAATAAATGCAACTGACATCCGCCACAAGGAGGTCGGCCAACAGAACTTAGAAGCGTCGAGGCCAGC
>JAJZHM010000109.1 GCA_021804485.1 Pseudomonadota bacterium
CAGCGGGAGGTACAGCATGGCTGAGTGGTGGCTGTGTGGGGCGCATAATCCCTTGTCGGATGAGCCTGACAACGATGTACACCTTCGTGATGGCCAGGTTGTGGGTACAGGGCGGGCCCCGCAAGACGCAACGCGTCTGAATGTTCATGGCTTGTGGATTCTGCCGGTAATGTCGGATTTATCGAACCGGCTGCGGTCGACACGCCAGTTGGACCATGAATTGAGTGCTGCAGCCAAAGCCGGGTTTGGTCAGGTACTGATTCTTCCAGATACCCAGCCAGTACTGGACGTTCCCGCTCAGGTGACCTCTTTTCTGGAGCGGGCCAGAAGGTCTTTTCCTCTTGATGTACATGTGGTTGGAGCCATGACACGCGCCCTGGAGGGAAAGGTTTTGTCAAATATGGCTGCACTAAAGGGTGCTGGCTGCTTTGGTGTCAGCCAGGTGCGTTACCCTATTTCATCCATAGAAACACTGTTGCGAAGTTTTCAGTACGCTGCCACCCATCAACTGATGGTTTTCATTCATCCTGAGGAACCCTCTTTGGCACAAGGATGTGTTCATGAAGGTCTGATCTCCACCCGTCTGGGGCTTCCAGGTATTCCTTCCACGGCGGAGACCGTTGCCCTTGCTGCCCAGTTGCTTCTTGTCGAACAGACGGGTGTGCGTGCCCATGTTGGTCAGGTTTCGACTGCTGGCAGTGTGCGGCTTCTGGCCTGGGCCAAACAGGAAGGACTTCCAGTGACTGCCGATGTGAGCATCCATCACCTGCTGCTGACCGATGCTGCAATTGAGGGTTTTGATGCCATGGCGCATATTCGCCCTCCCCTGCGCAGTGAGCGGGATCGGCAGAGTCTTTGTGCGGCGGTTGACGAGGGTATTATTGATGCCATCGTAAGCGCACATGAGCCTTTGGAGAAAAGCGCCAAGCAGGCCCCGTTTGCTGCAACGACTCCAGGTATTTCTGCGGTTGACGGATTCCTCTCACTGGCGATGTCTTTGGTGGATAAGCGATTACTCGCTCTTGATTCGCTGATCAGGGCCTTAAGCTCTAATCCTGCCAGAATATTGAGTCATGAAATACCCTTTCTTAGATCAGGGGACGAAGCCAGTTTTCTCCTTTACGATACCAAGGCAATGTGGCAACTTGAGCCGGCCAGCATGAACTCCCAGGGGCACAATACGCCCTACCTGCACCAATCACTTCAGGGACAGGTCTGTCAGGTCTGGTTGAAGGGACAGCCTTTGCTCGCCAACCCTTCCTTTCAGCAGCCTAAAGTTTTCTGAGTCTGGCCGTACTAGTCTGCCGACTGCAGGGTCAGGTTACGCGTTGCCTGATCCAGAGATTTCATGCTGGTTTCTGAACCAAGTTTGATCATCAGACGCAAGTCATTTGGAGCATCCGCATGCCGCAAGGCATCCTCGTAGGTAATCTCTCCTGCCGTAAAAAGGGTGTAGAGCGCTTGGTCAAAGGTCTGCATGCCAAGCTCCCTTGATTTTTTCATCAGGTCCTTGAGTAGATGGATCTCACCCTTGCGAATATGGTCTGAGACCAGTGGTGTGTTGAGCAGAACTTCAATACAGGCGCGGCGAGCTTTGCCATCCGGGGTCGGGATCAGCTGCTGGGCGACAAGGCCACGCAGATTGAGCGAAAGGTCCATCAGCAGTTGCTGGTGCCGATCGGCAGGGAAAAAATGAATGATTCGATCCAGCGCCTGATTGGCGTTGTTGGCGTGCAGGGTTGCCAGAACCAGATGTCCCGTTTCCGCAAAAGCAATGGCGTAATCCATGACTTCTCGGGTACGGATTTCGCCGATCAGGATCACATCAGGCGCTTGTCTGAGGGTGTTTTTCAGGGCAACTTCAAAATTGTCCGTATCAATACCTACTTCACGCTGGGTCACAATACAATTGATGTGTTGATGAATAAACTCAATGGGATCTTCAATGGTAATGATATGCCCACGAGAGTTCTGATTTCGATAGCCAATCATGGCTGCCAGTGAGGTTGATTTACCCGTTCCGGTTGCACCGACAAAGACGACAATGCCGCGCTTCCCCATGGCGAGTTCCTTGATGACTTCAGGCAACTTAAGGTCTTCAAGGGTAGGAATGGATGTTTCAATACGACGCAGTACCATCCCGACCAGATTGCGCTGATAGTAGGCACTCACACGAAATCGGCCGATTCCACGTGCCGAGATGGCAAAATTGCACTCCTTCTCTTGGGTGAACTCTTTGCGTTGTACCTCGGTCATGACGCCAAAGACAACCTCGCGTGTCATGTCGGGAGTCAGCGGAGTTTTGGTGATGGGCATGACTTGGCCATTCACTTTGATGGATGGTGGAACTCCGGCCGTAATAAACATGTCGGACCCGCCACGTTGAACCATGATTTTAAGAAGATCTTCGAATTCCATGATTATTCCTTAGATCGCATCAGGGGTTTTAGCTGCCTCACGAGCCACGGCCTGGGTAACCAGACCCTTCTGGACCAGATTTTTCAGACACTGATCCAATGTCTGCATCCCGTAGGCTGCACCGGTCTGAATGGCAGAGTACATTTGTGCCACCTTATTCTCTCGAATCAGATTGCGGATGGCTGGAGTGCCAATCATGATTTCGTGGGCAGCGACTCGACCACCGCCATTCTTTTTAAGCAAGGTCTGCGAAACAACCGCCTGCAGTGATTCAGAGAGCATTGAACGTACCATTTCCTTTTCCTCGGCAGGAAAAACGTCGACGATACGATCGATGGTCTTGGCTGCTGAAGTGGTGTGGAGTGTGCCAAATACGAGGTGTCCTGTTTCAGCCGCCGTCAGGGCGAGGCGTATGGTCTCAAGGTCACGCATTTCACCGACCAGAATAATGTCCGGATCTTCACGCAGCGCGGAGCGCAGTGCTTCAGAAAATCCGAGCGTATCCCGATGTACTTCACGCTGGTTGACCAGGCACTTTTTGGACTCATGAACAAATTCAATGGGATCTTCGATGGTCAATATGTGTTCGTACCGGCTGGCATTGATGTAATCGAGCATGGCAGCCAATGTGGTTGATTTCCCTGAGCCGGTAGGTCCGGTTACCAGTACAATACCTCGGGGAAAATCGGACATGCTCTGAAAAACTTTTCCCATGCCAAGGTCTTCCATGGTAAGCACTTTGGATGGAATGGTACGGAATACAGCACCAGCCCCTCTGTTCTGATTGAATGCATTGACACGGAATCGGGCAACGCCAGGTACTTCAAACGAGAAGTCTGTTTCCAGAAATTCTTCAAAATCCTTGCGCTGCTTGTCATTCATGATGTCATAAATGAGGCGGTGTACTTCTTTATGCTCCATGGCGGGCAGATTGATACGGCGAACATCGCCATCGACGCGGATCATGGGGGGCAGTCCGGCACTCAAATGCAGGTCGGAAGCACCGTTTTTAGCACTGAAAGCAAGAAGTTCGGTAATATCCAAGGCATTTCCTCCTGTTTACGGCAATGGAACAGATTTGCACCCCCATTGTAAGATAAAGTGTAGACGGTCATCTGATCTTGAGTGAACTGGAATGAGTGAACTGTATCAACGTTGGAATACCCTCTGGACCCGAATTGATCGAGCCACCTCGGAGAGTGGGAGACCCAAGGGTTCGGTCCGGTTGCTGGCAGTCAGCAAATTCCAGAGCACAGATTCCATCCGAGCTTTGTATGATTTGGGACAGAGGGATTTTGGTGAGAATTATGTGCAGGAAGCCTTGCGGAAACAGGCTGAGCTAGCTGATCTTAAGGACTTGTGCTGGCATTTTATTGGCCCGATTCAACGTAACAAGACTTCAGCTATTGCCACGCACTTTGATTGGGTTCATTCCGTTGATCGGTTTTTGATTGCAGAGCGATTGTCAACGCATCGCCCCGATACACTGCCTCCCCTGCAGATCTGTCTGCAGGTTAATGTCGATGACGAGATCAGCAAGTCCGGGTGCAAGCTTGAAGACGTTCCTGATCTGGTTACGGCCATTATGCCGTTGCCTGGTCTTGAACTTCGTGGTCTGATGGCCATCCCTGCTCCAGGCCATACCCGGGCCTTTGCTATTCTTTCCAGGCTTATGCAGTCCTGGCCCCAGCTGGATACCCTTTCTATGGGTATGTCGGCAGACCTTGAAGAAGCTGTTATTCAAGGTTCAACGTGGTTGCGTGTGGGAACAGCCCTTTTTGGCAGCCGTACGCACTGAATGCCACGATCTGGTGTTATGATCAGGCGCAGGAAAATATGAATGATGGGAGGCTTGTGTGACGTACAAGGTTGGTTTCATCGGTGGAGGGAATATGGCGTCCGCACTGATTGGCGGTTTGCTTGCCAGAGGCTGGTCCCCCGACCGGTTATGGGTGGCGGATCCCGAACTGGATACCCTTGAGAGGCATCGATCCCTTGCAGTCCATACGACGGAATCCAATGCAAGGCTTGTTGCGTCGGTTGATGTGGTGGTGCTTGCAGTCAAGCCACAGATGATGGCCGAAGTGCTCCCACCCTTGGCAGATATGGTGCGTTCACATCAGCCCTTGCTTCTTTCTGTTGCTGCAGGTATTTCGACATCTCTTTTAAGACAATGGTCTGCAGCTGAGCAGCTTATTCGGGCCATGCCCAATACCCCGGCACTGGTTCAGTGTGGCGCAAGCGCCTATTATGCTGCACCGGGTACGGATGATACTTCCCTGCTGCGTGTTCAGGAGATACTCTCTGCAGTAGGCTTGGCTTTGCCTGTCGAGTCCGAAGAGCAGATTGATGCGGTCACTGCACTGTCAGGTTCAGGACCTGCCTACTTCTTTTTCCTGATGGAAGCAATGCAGCTTGCAGCCCTGAAACTTGGTTTGAATGAACAGACTGCGCGAGCATTAACGTTGCAGACAGCAGCAGGTGCAGCTCAGATTGCGCTTCGAGCGGAAGAGAATGTTACGGAATTGCGTCGTCGGGTAACGTCACCTGGGGGTACAACTGCTGCCGCAATTTCTGTGTTTGAGAAGGCCCAATGGCAAAGGACAGTGGAAGAAGCAATGCAGGCTGCATATCTTCGTTCCCAGTCTCTGGGAAATGAAGGAGGCAATCGTTGATGAGTGCCGCACAGGATCTTGCCCATCTGTTGCTGTCTACAGCAGCAGGATTTTTTCTGGCCGTCATCTGGCTGCGTTTTCTTCTGCAATATCTGAGGGCTGATTTTTATAATCCTGTCTCGCAGTGGGTTGAGTGGGTGAGCCGTCCTGTGTTGCAGCCCTTGCGGCAGGTTGTACCGCAAAGTCCCCGCTTTGACTGGGCGGCTTTGATCATGATCATTTTGATCAAATGTCTTGAGCTGACCTTGTATTCGGCCATGGAGTTCCACCAGATTATTCCTGTGGCGCAGCTTTTGTTCGCGGCTGTATATTCTTTGGCGGTTCAGCTGCTTTATTTCTATCAGGGCATGCTCATATTGCTGATGATCATGTCCTGGGTGGTTGCTGCTGGCGGCTATCATCCTTTTTATGCGCTGTTACTGGAACTTTCTGAGCCTTTGTGCGCGCCAGCCCGAAAAATTTTGCCACCAGTAGCAGGAATTGACTTCTCACTCATGCTGGTATTCTTTGCTTTGCAGATCCTTCAGGTGGTCGTCCAGCATGTTTTTCTCAGTCTGGGAGCTATGCTTTTGTGATGATGTCTCATCCTGAGAAAGGAGTTTTCTGGCAGGTGCATAATGACGGTGTCGAAATTTTCTGCCATGTTCAACCCGGAGCCCGAACTGAAGGTTATGCGGGAATCTATGGATGTGCATTGAAAATACGCATCAGGGCTGCTGCAATTGATAATAAGGCCAATCAGGCGTGCAAGGAATTTCTCGCCCGATCTTTTGGAGTCGCGCTGCGCGATGTCGAACTTGTTCATGGAACACATTCCCGGGACAAGCGATGGTTAATAAGGAATATGGGGCAGTGGCCAGAGGCATTAAGAATCTGGGTGACCGCTCCCATGAACGAGGGATAAACATGGAATCTCAGCAAAGCGTACAGAAGTCAGCAGGTCGAATTGTTGAAGAGAAGGATAGCCTATCCCAGCATGTTCTGGCTTTTACCCGTTGGAAACAGGAGCTGGTGAAGGAAATCAGTCGCTACCGGCAATGGCTGCAAGCCCAAGGCATGAATTCTTCGGAGATGGACGCGCGCATGAATCAAGCCCTGCGTGCATTGAAAAATGACCGTATTCTGCTCGCATTTGTCGGGGAGTTTTCTCGCGGCAAATCAGAGATGATCAACGCACTGCTCTGCCGGCACTATGGGCAGCGCCTTTTGCCAACGCGTATTGGTCGCACCACGATGTGCCCGACGGAACTTTATTATGATGCATCGGTATCCGGGGCCTACATCAAACTCTTGCCGATCCATACCCGTAAAGATGGTGTTCTGCTTGCTGATTACAAACAGCAGCTGGAACACTGGGTGCATCTGACCATCAATCTTGATGATGTTTCCTCCATGAAGAAGGCTTTTGAGGAAGTTGCCAAGACGGTTCAGGTCTCTGAACAGGAAGCTAGGGATCTGGGTTTTCAGGTTGAATATCTTGAGGCATCACTTGATCATCCAGGCATGGTCCATGTGCCTGCCTGGCGTCATGCACTCATTAATATTGATCATCCCCTGTTACGTCAGGGCATGTCGATCATCGACACACCGGGTTTGAACGCCTTGGGTTCTGAGCCTGAATTAACCCTGAGTATGCTTCCTGATGCGCATGCAGTACTTTTTGTGCTTTCTGCTGACAGTGGATTAACAGCCACCGATCATATGATCTGGAAAGATCACGTCCGTGATGTCGTTGAGCGTCGTGGTGCGGCCCTGTACGGGGTATTGAACAAAATCGACATGCTGTGGGATGAAGATGAAGATGAAACCGAGATTAACCAGCAGATTCAGCATCTGGTTCAGGTAACTGCCAAGCAGCTTGAAGTACCTGTCGGTCATGTTTTGCCGCTATCCGCACGCAGTGGTGTAAAAGCGCGACTACTGGCGGATGCACATTTGCTTGAACGCAGCCGGTTGCTGCAACTTGAACAGGTACTTGCCCGATCAGTTGTTGCCAGCAAACAGAATCTGCTTCGCCAAACCGTTGTTCAGGATTTTCTGGATATGGTGTCCCTGACACGAAAAGGGATCGAAGACCGAATTCGCACTGTAACCGCTGAGACGCAGCAGATCAAACCCGTTCAGCCAAAGAGCAGTGAGCATGAAAAGGTGATGTTGACCCGAAAGGTTCAGCAGGAACAGCAAGTCTATAATCGACGACTGACTGTTTTGCATGCGGCTCGTAAAATGATTGAAATCCAATTGCCCAAAATTCGCGATATGGTTGGTCAGGATCGTCTCAAACAACATCATGAACGAGCCTTACAGGTCGCTCAGCAGGGTGTATTGGGCAGTGGACTTGGGCAAGCAGTGGTGCAGTTGTTTACTGATTTGCGGGCTGATCTGCTGCGTCTGAAGGAGGAACTCAACTCCATGGAAGCCATGGTGCAAAAACTTTACCAGCGCTATGCACAAGAATCGCAGGAAACTCTTTTGGATTTTCCGCATTTTTCTCTGGATTCGATGCTTCATGACCTTTCTCAACTCGAATTACAGTCTGTTCCCTACAAGTCACGACTTGGAAATATGCTGGGTGCCCAGAAGGCAACCGATAAATTTTTTGCAACCTTGGCACGATTGGCTGGCGATGTTTATCTTCAGGCAGGAGCAAAGGCTGAACAATGGTCCAAGGCTGCGCTTGGCCCCCTGATGCAGCAGACCATGCAGCACCGAAGTCAGGTTCAGCAATGGATGCAGCAACTCAATGAACTGACCCAGAGCGCGCAACGTCAGGGACAAGAAGTGATTGATCGGAAAAAAGGCCTTGAAGAGCTTACCGGGCATTTGACCTTTTTGGCTGAAGTGGCCCGAAATTTGGCTCAGGAATTGAAACTTGGCTAAATTTGGCTAAAAGGCACTAGGACGATGCGTACAGCACATAGACAGGATGTTGCATGAATCTGGAAAACTCAGTTGGACTCGTGCATCCCCAGCGCCAAACCTTCCTGGAACCACTGACACTTGAGTGTGGACGTATCCTGCCACGATACG
>JAJZHM010000110.1 GCA_021804485.1 Pseudomonadota bacterium
TGCCAAGGTTGATAATGCCACGTACCGTCTGCTCAAGGCACACACGCCAGGCCCCTATACTTTTGTGCTGCAGGCGACTTCGGAAGTCCCGAAAAGACTACACCATCCCAAACGCAAAACCATTGGCATTCGTGTGCCGGACCACCGGATTGTGCAGTCGCTGCTGGCGGCCTTTGAGGCACCACTGCTCAGTACCACCCTGGTCCTTGAGAATCAGTTGCCAGCTGGTGATGCTGAGGATCTGCGGGATCATCTGGAGCGGCAGGTCGACCTGATTATTGACGGTGGGCATGTGGGGGTGCAGCCAACCAGCGTCATTGACCTGAGTACTGATAGCATCGAGATTTTGCGGGAAGGCGCTGGTGATCTTACGGCGTTTAAGAAATAGGGATTTTCTGCATGGCGGGTGATCTGGCTGAACAATGTTGTGAACTTCTTGAAGAAAACGGTGAACTTGCCCGCCTTGTTCCTGGATTCAGGCCACGGGCAGCGCAAATTGCCATGGCACGGTCTGTTGCCCAAACCATCGAAGCACAGTCATGTCTGGTGGTTGAAGCAGGTACGGGTACCGGCAAGACCTATGCCTACCTTCTGCCAGCTTTGCTTAGTTCGGGAAAAGTCCTGATCAGTACCGCTTCACGAACCTTGCAGGATCAACTGTACCAGGAAGATCTGCCCGAACTGATGCGCCATGTGCCTCCCCGTCGGCGCTGCATGTTGAAAGGACGTTCCAATTACCTTTGTCTACAGCGCCTTGAGGCCACCGAAGAGTTTTATCGGGTACAATTGCAACTGTCCTTCGGGGATCTGGAGCGTGTCCGGGTCTGGGCGCAACGGACCACCCATGGAGATCGATCCGAACTGGGTGAAATTGCTGAAGATGCGCCCATCTGGTCTATGGTGACCAGTACCCGTGAATCCTGCCTGAATGCCGAATGTCCTTATTATGAACGCTGTTTTCTGATCAAGGCACGCAATCGCGCTCAGGATGCCGATATTGTTGTCGTCAATCACCACCTTTTCCTGGCTGATTGTCAGGCTGAGGAAGGGCAGGCTCTTTTGCCCAAGGCGCAGACTTATATTTTTGATGAAGCCCACCAGGTTCCTGATATCGCATTGAACTTCTGGGGGGTTCGGGTTGGTGCGGCCCAGATCAGTGAGTTGATGCGTACACTGCAGCAGGATTGGCATGAACATGCCGGGGATCTGGAGCTTCCGGCTGCGCTGCACGAAGCGCCACAGAACGAAGTTCAGTCCATACGTGCTCTTTTTCCCGAAGGTTCCAGTCGTGATGACTTTACCCGGCAAACGGAAGAGACCATGAAGCCGGTAATCACCCGCCTGATTCAGGCACTAACTGTACTGGAACAGATGTTGCTGGTGCAGCAGGGGCGCAGCAAAATTCTCGACAAGCTGCACGAGCGTTTTGAAGACCTGATTGAAACACTGCAGTCACTGTCGGTCTGGAGCGGTGATCCGGATATTGTCCACTGGTTTGAAACTTCCCGGCAGGGCTGGACTCTGGCAAAAACACCTTTAAGCATTGAACAGGCATTTGCCGACCTGATTAAAGCCCGTGGGGGTGCCTGGGTTTTTACATCAGCAACTCTGGCGGTTCAGGCTGATTTTTCCTATTTTAAAAGTCAGCTGGGTCTGCATAAGGCCGAAACCCTCTGTCTGCAAAGTCCTTTCAATTATGCAAAGCAGGCGCTGCTGTACGTCCCCCGTGATATGCCCATGCCAGATCACCCGCAATATCCAGCCCGTCTGCATCAGCAGATTGAACGACTGGTGGCCATCAGTAAAGGCAGGGCCTTTATTCTTTTTACCAGCCACAAGGCGCTTCAGGAAGCAGCCCAGGCACTTGCTTCCCTGTCATGGCCACTGCTGGTGCAAGGACAGCAACCGCGTCACCGTCTGCTGGAAGAATTCAAGCGTCACGGTAATGCCGTCCTGCTTGGAACCGGCAGCTTTTGGGAAGGTGTTGATGTGGCCGGTGAAGCCCTTTCACTGGTCGTTATTGACCGTATTCCCTTTGCTTCTCCGGCAGATCCTTGGTTACGCGCCAAGGTGGCAAGTATTCAGGCACGGGGAGGGCGTCCATTTTTTGATCTGCAACTGCCCCTTGCCGCCATGACTTTAAAGCAGGGTTCAGGGCGGCTGATTCGCACCGAAACCGATCGAGGCGTTTTGGTGATTGCTGATCCACGTATGACCATGCAATCCTATGCCGATGCATTGGTACTCAGTCTGCCCTTGATGCCGCGCACCCATCAGATTGAGCGGGTAGAGGCCTTTTTCTCGGCCGTCCAATCATGAATAACCCGGGAGGATCAGACGTGTTTCTTCTTGCCATGGAAACTTCCGTCCATGCCTGTTCGGTAGCGTTATACCATCAGGGACATATTTACTGTGATGAAGTTGTGGCACCCCGCCAGCAGACACAGCTGTTGTTGCCTATGATCCAGTCACTACTTGAGCGCTGTGAACTTCGTATGCAGGATCTGACACATTTGGCTTACAGTGCAGGTCCTGGAGCTTTTTCCGGAGTCCGCCTCAGCGCGGCAGCAGTACAGGGCCTTGCCGTAGCGCTTGAGTGTCCTCTGTTGGCGATCTCTACGCTTGAAGTTTTGGCCCAGGGCGTGCGGCGTATGCGCAATGAAGATCAAGTTTGTGTTGTGACCGATGCCCGCATGAATGAAGTCTATGCGGCGGCTTTTGTCTGGGAGTCGGGCATTATGAAACGAATCTATGAGGATCGCCTTTGCAGAATCGATGATCTTCCCAAACTTTCCGGCAGCTGGTTTCTAGCGGGCAATGGCGTTGGTGAACAGCCGGTTCCGTTTAGCCTGCATGGCCGGGATTCTTCTGCCATGCCTTCTGCTCAGGATGTGGCATCGCTCGCTGTCGCCCGCATTGAGGCAGGCAGCATCACCAGTCCTGAACAGGCCCTTCCGGTTTATCTTCGCAATGATGTCTGGAAAAAGATGCCTGGAAAAAATTGCCGGGATGCCAGGAATGAGTGAAAATATCGCAGCAACGTCCGGAATGCAGTTCGTCTGTTCCCATAGGTCATGGCATGCAGACTTTTGGCAGTTGGCTATAATGGACGTATGACAGGGTAGACGCCATGCAGATTCGTTCCGCACCAAGCACGGTTATTTCTTCGGGATCTCCGTCCAGGTCTCCGGGGCAGGTTGCGTCCCAAAATCCTGTTGTGTCGACTGTGGATGTATCTGTCTCTGAGGCTGAGACGGCACCTGCCCAGACCTTTTATGCCATTGTGCCCGTACGGGCAATGAGTTCATCCCATCTGGATCCCGGTTTGAGTGTACAACAGCGTCGGGCCTTGAAAGCCTATTTGGGCGTACAGAGTATGGACTCGGGTTCAACGGATATTGTGGGTCTGAATTTGCGTGCCTGAACTTCTCGGCTATCCAGCGAATTGGGATCATCCCCAGATTGAGGTCATGCGCCAACGTGGGCTTGAGTGCATTGCCATTGACCATTACCGCAAATATTGCCAGCGTATGCTTGCTGAGTCGGCGTCTCGCTCCTGGATGTTCTGGCTTGATGAGGCAGGGCTTGGCGTACGTGAAATTCATCCTCAAGCCCCCCAGGCAGTACGAGTGGATTTCGTTGATGCAGCCTTGCAATGGCGGCTGCGCCATGGTGGAGGTTTTGGTGAAATGCTGGCCAGGGCATGCCGGGTTCGTGCTGGTGAACCCATACGAATCTGTGATGCTACGGCAGGATGGTGCCAGGATACCAGTCTGTTGCTCAGTCTTGGTGCCGAGGTATGGCTGTGTGAGCGATCAACCTGGATGCAATGGCTGATCGAAGATGGTATCCTGCGCGCCCGTCAGGATGTGCAACAGCGCTGTACTTGGCTCAATCAGTTGCACTGGACTGCCATGTCTGCTTTGCAATGGCTGCAATCGGCTCCTCAAGGTGCCTGTGATGTTGTCTATCTTGACCCTATGTACCCGGATCGGCAAAGACAGGCCCGTTCGTCCCGGGCAATGGCCGTACTGCACCAGATGCTGCCTGATGATCCGGAACAGGAGCCGCAGTTGTTAACTCTGGCACGACAGATTGCCGAACGTCGGATCGTGGTCAAACGGCCCCGTCAGGCTGATTTTATGGCCCAAATCGAGCCACACCATCAGGTGTTTGGGCAAAGCAGCCGCTTTGACATCTATCTGCCATGTCGGCAACTTTAATCGCATCAAATACAATATGTTGTGTATTTTATCGATCTAGACCACAAATTATGCTTTATTTTCTTGTCTAATCTTCTAAAATCCATGGCGAAGCCGGAACACAATGTGCGGTCTACCACACAAAGCGCTGTTCGAGGATTATTGTCCCCATCAAGAAGGAGCAAACATGAGCGCACAGACTTTGAAATTCCCATCGGTTCAAAGTGTATTGCCGTACGATATGGAACCGCAGTCAGTCAGTCAGGATGTTTTCCTAGAAAAATATGCCAAAAATGGTGAGACCCACCCGGATGAAACACGTGCCCGTGTTTCTCGGGCGTTGGCCAAAGTAGAAAAAAAGAATCAGGACCATTGGGCTGAATGTTTTCTCGAAACCATGAAGTCCGGTTTCATTCCAGGCGGACGCATTAACTCGGCAGCGGGTACTGATATCCAGGCAACGCTCATCAACTGTTTTGTGCAGCCCATTTATGATCGCTTTTCGACCGATAGTGTCGATAAACCTGGGATCACCGTCGCCTTGGGTCAGGCTGCTGAAACGCTGCGTCGTGGTGGTGGTGTTGGCTACTGTTTCTCTCAACTCAGGCCGCGCGGTGCTCTGGTGCGAGGAACACACTCCCGTTCCTCTGGTCCAGTATCGTTCATGAGCGTATTCAACGCCATGTGTGCAACGGTGGAGTCCGCTGGTGCCCGCCGTGGCGCCCAAATGGGTGTTCTGGACTGCGATCATCCGGATATTGAAGAATTTATTCATGCCAAGGATCAGGGACAGTTAAGCAACTTCAACATCAGTGTTGCAGTTACCGATGCTTTTATGGAATCGGTTGAAAAGGATGGAGATGTTGAACTGGTGCATCAGTCAGAACCACATGAAGACCTGATTGCACAGGGTGCCTATCAGCGTGAGGATGGTCAATGGGTTTACCGCAAGGTCAAGGCGCGTTCCCTTTGGAACCAGATCATGGAGTCGACCTATGATCATGCCGAGCCTGGCATCCTGTTCATTGATCGGATCAACAAGGAGAACAATCTCTGGGCACAGGAACGTATTCGTACCACCAATCCCTGTGGTGAGCAGCCGCTTCCCGAGTACGGTTGTTGCTGTCTTGGCAGCATCAATCTTACCCTTTTTGTCCGTGATGCTTTTACGGAAGCCGCACGCTTTGATTTTGACGCTTTTGCCAAAACCGTACGTACGTCCATTCGTATGCTGGACAATGTGCTCGATACGACGTTCTGGCCATTGCCGCAGCAGCATCATGAAGCCATGAACAAGCGGCGTGTTGGTCTGGGTTTTTTGGGGCTTGGCGATGCTCTGGTCATGCTGCGCCTGTGCTATAACTCCGCTGAAGGTCGAGCCATGGCCGAACGGATTTCCCGCTGCATGCGCGATGAGTCCTACTGGTCCTCAATTGATCTTGCCAAGGAAAAGGGACCCTTTCCCTTGCTGGATCGGGAATCCTTTTTGCAAAGCGGCTTTGCCCAGCGACTTCCTGCGGAGATTCGTGAAGCCATCCAGGAACACGGTATCCGCAATTCACATCTGCTTTCGATTGCGCCGACCGGGACGATTACACTGGCCTTTGCGGATAACGCTTCGAATGGTATAGAACCAGCGTTTTCCTGGACCTATAACCGTAAAAAGCGGATGGCCGACGGTGGCTCGCAGATTTATGAAGTTGCTGATCATGCCTTCCGTCTGTACCGCCATATGGGTCTGTTGCACGATGGAGACCAAAACCTGCTTCCTGATTATTTCGTGACTGCCCTGAACATGTCGGCACAAGATCACATGCTGATGATGCAGAGTGTGCAGCCCTATGTTGATACCTCGATATCCAAGACGGTTAATGTCCCGGAAGACTATCCTTACGATGATTTCAAGGATTTGTACAACAAGGCATGGCGTGCCGGATTGAAGGGGTTGGCGACCTATCGTCCCAATTCAGTTTTGGGTGCTGTACTGTCTGTTGGTGCTCCTGCAACTCCGGAAACGGCAAAGCCACAAGATATCGATCCGCTTCGTACTCAGTTCGATGGTCGTCCTTCTGGAGATCTGGAAGGAATCACCTCAAAAATTGAGTACATCACCGGTGAAGGACGTAAGTCTGTTTATCTGACCGTGAACTTTATGCATGTCGAAGGTGTCCTAAACGGTCAAAAGGTGATGGTTGAACGCCCCATTGAGTTCTTTATGCCTGCTGGGCAGAGGGATGATGGTCAGCAGTGGATCACCAGCAACATGCGTCTGCTTTCCAGGGTTGCCCGTTCCGGCGGCTCAATCCCCGACACTCTGAAAGATATGCGCGAGGTTGTTTGGGATAAAGGCCAGGTTCGTTGTGGATTCTATGAGCGTCAGGATGGGGTACGAGTGCCGATGTACCATAGTTCGGAAGTGGCTGCCATTGGCTATGCCCTGCAGAACATGCTGCACAAGCGTGGCTTCCTCGATTCAGATGGCAATCAGGTCCCTCTGCATGTACTTGCGGAACGGGCAGCGCGTCAGTTGGATGTGTCCTTGCGCGGTCAGACTGCTTTTACAACTGTGCTGGATGCATCTATGGATACCATGAAAGCCATGACAGGCGGAAAACTGTGTCCTGAGTGTCATGCCCAAGCTATGCGCAAGGTGGATGGCTGCCTGAAGTGTGACAACTGTGGTGCAATCGGTAGCTGTGGTTGATAAGGCTAAAGTGACTTGGCTTTCACTGCCGAAGTTGCAAGCTTCTTTTTAACGGCCAAACCTCCCGCGGGTCATGTTCGTTTCCCCGTCTAGTCTGGTTGCGGTCGGATTCAGAACATGGCGCTTTCATTCCCCTGAAATTCTTCTGACTATCAGACTAATTTCAGGGGTGTCTTACGTAATTTGATTGGTAAGCTTGAACAAAATTAGCCATGCAATCTCGGCTGTTTTCCGTAGGCCCCAATGGTTTCAGGGGTAGCTCCGAGTTAGCGGCTTCTCAGCCTTAGGTGCAGGTCGCCTGATGCCTATCTTCATCTGGCTAATGCTCCGGTGTTGTTCGCAAGATAGTGTAACGGTCAGTTTTTTGAGCATTGAGGCAAATTCAACTTCTGCACTGGTAGTGTGTTTTGTTTTCAGCATAAAATACATTTATTGGAATCAGCGGGGGCATAATGATGGGCGTCACCATTGAAGAAGTATTGGATCTATTGACAGAACGGGATGCCAGGCAACGGGAAGCAGAAGAACGCCGTGCTGCGGAAGCTGATCGGCGTGCCGCAGAAGCTGATCGGCATGCCGCGGAACGTGTGGCTGAATTAGAACGTGTTATTGCGAAAAATTTTGCAGAAGTGGATCGGCGTGCCGAAGAACGTCGGGCTGAACTTGAACGACTGGAAGCTGAACGTCGGGCTGAACTTGAACGGTTGGAAGCTGAACGTCGGGCTGAACTTGAACGGCTGGAAGCTGAACGTCAGGCGGAACTTAAACAGATGGAAGCTGAACGTCAGGCGGAACTTAAACAGATGGAAGCAGAACGTCGAGCTGAACTTGAACGGTTGGAAGCAGAACGTCGAGCGGAAACTGAAATTATTTTGCGCAAATCCAAAGCGGAATTAGATCAACAGGTAAAGGAATTGAATCAGCAGATGGGAAAGTTATCTGGGCGTCTCGGGCAGTTCGTGGAAGCAATGATCATGCCTTCGCTGGTTTCACTGTTTCGTTCCCGTGGCATTGAAGTCCATGAAGTCCATCCTAATGTCACGGCAACACGCCCTCAAGGGAGCATTGAAATTGACCTCTTGGTCGTCAATGACGGGGATGCTATTGCCGTGGAATGCAAAAGCCGGTTGACGGTGGAGGATGTCAATGAACATCTATTACGCATGGATAAAATTAAAACCCTGCTCCCCACCTATCGCGAGAAAAG
>JAJZHM010000111.1 GCA_021804485.1 Pseudomonadota bacterium
TTCCACGGAATAATCCTGCCACGATTGAATCGCACAGAATTTGCTTGATATCAATTCTTAACATCATAGCAGCCGCTTGCGTTCGCTTGAAGGTGCAATATTCATCGACTCGCGGTATTTAGCGATTGTCCGCCTTGCAACACTGATGCCCTGAGCTTCAAGAAGATCAGCGATTTTGTTGTCGCTCATGGGTTTGCGAGGATCTTCCTGGGAAACCAGTTTGCGAATCATTGCCCGGATGGCTGTACTGGAACATTCTCCCCCACTGTTGGTGGATACGTGGCTGGAGAAGAAGTATTTCAGTTCGAACAGCCCACGAGGTGTCAGCATGTATTTCTGGGTGGTGACCCGTGAAATAGTCGATTCATGCATATCCACTTCCTCGGCAATGTCGCGCAAAACCAGCGGTTTCATTTTTTCGGGACCTTCCTCAAGGAAGCCGCGCTGGTGTTCGACGATGCAATGCGCCACTTTCAACAGGGTCTCGTGTCGGCTTTGCAGGCTTTTGATGAACCAGCGTGCTTCCTGAAGATTGTTTTTCAGATAATTATTGTCGCTGCTTGAGTCGGCGCGACGAATCATCGATGCGTATTGCTGGTTGATGCGCAGCTTGGGGGCAATATCCGGGTTCAGTTCAACCACCCAGCGTCCACCATTCTTGCGCACAATCACATCTGGCGGGATGTAGTCGTTGTCCCGCTGATAAGCCAGTTGGGCACCCGGGCGAGGACTGAGTGCCTGGATCTCTTTGATCAGCACCCGCAGCTGATCTTCACTGATTTTCATGCGTCGCATCAGGCTACTGAAGTCACGTTGGGCCAACAGGTCGAGATAAGAGCCTACCAGTTCAAGAGCCAAAGGCTTCAGTGCCGTGCGGTCGGGCCACTGCTTGATCTGGATCAGCAGGCACTCGCGTAAGTCACGGGCAGCGATTCCTGGTGGATCAAATTGCTGGATACGATGCAGGACTGCATCGATCTCCGGATCCTCAGGTAGTTCGCTTATGCCCTGAGCGGCGAGCGCCGAACGAATATCATCATGACCAATGTTAAGGTAGCCCTGTTCATCGATGCCATCGAGAATCGCCTCGGCGATCTGGCGATCAATGTCGGAAAAAGGGGTCAGGTTAAGTTGCCAGAGCAGATCATCATGCAGTGTGGCGACCTGGGCATTACGGGTCTCGAGCAGGTTGTCTTCATCGTCTGAAGCAGGAGCGGCAAGTCCGGTGCCTGAAGTGCCACTGAAGACATCATCCCAGACGCTATCCACAGGTAGATCTTCGGGAATGGCTTCCTGTGTCTCGAGTTCAACCGGTTGGGTCGGTTCAGTCAGATCAATGGGCGCTTCACCTATTTCAACCGTATCCAGTGGACGGTCATCCTGATCATCATTGATCTCTAAAAGTGGATTCGAATCGATGGTTTGCTGGATTTCCTGCTGCAGTTCAAGGGTTGACAGCTGCAGGAGGCGAATGGCTTGCTGCAGCTGAGGTGTCATCGTCAGCTGTGTGCCAATCTGTAATTGCAGGGAAGGCTTCATGGATGACCAGTTACTCCAGAGATCGTCACAAGCGCAAAATTCATGCCATGGCTTAATTATAACGCATGATTGCAGGTTGCCAAGTCAGCATGGGCTACTAAACCTTCCCAGAGCTAAAGCGAGGGGATTCTCGCGGAGATGGGTTGATTCCTGCCTATTTGTCGGCATACAACTCCTGCAGTTCCCTGCACCAGCGTTGCCATGCCTCCTCGATATAAATCCCAAGTTGCAGGGTATGCCTGGCAAAGCGGTAGCGTTTGCGTCGTGATTCAGGCCATTGATCCATGCGCCCGGCAAGGCGCTGATAAACTTCCCAAACATGCTGGTGGCGTTGTTGCTCGTCGTTCAATCGCTCAACCAGATGCGCCTCATCCCAGAGATGGGCACAAAACACCCGAATCAGAAAGGCATCACGGATTTTGGTGGGCGGACTCGGCTTATCCAGCCAGCGCTGCAGTTCTTCCCTACCATGTTGGGTCATCGAGTAAATGCGACGGTCCGGGCGATGTTGCTGGGGTTCTTCTTCAACATCCAGGCAGCCTTCGTGCAACAGTTCATGCAAGGCTTTATAAATCTGCTGATGGGTTGAAGGCCAAAAAAAACCAATGGAATTGCGGATGCGCTGGGTCAGATCGTAACCTGAGCCGGGTTCCAGATCGATCAGTCCCAGCAGGGCATGCTTAAGTGACATGGCTGAATTCCTTTATTGGTGTTGACATTGGAATGATAATCCGATTATATGCAACAAATTGCATAATAGATATCCGTTGTAGCCATTCATTCTGACTAGGGAGCATAAAAATGACTGAGAACAAGGGGCCCGCGCACATTGGTGTGCGTTACCGGCCGAAACGCATCAAGTCAAACTATGATGTTGTGATTATTGGTTCGGGTATGGGAGGTTTGACGACGGCCTCCCTGTTGGCCGACATGGGTTGGAGAGTCGCAGTCCTCGAACAGCATTACACTGCGGGAGGCTATACCCACAGTTATGAGAAAGATGGCTATGTTTTCGATGTAGGCGTGCATTACATCGGTGATATGGGTGCACCGACAATGAGTCGGCGCTTCATGGATTATGTGACTGATGGCAAAGTTCAATGGGCACCTATGCCCCAGGCCTATGACCGATTTGTGATCGGTGCGCGTCATTTTGACATGCTTGCCGGCCGGGATGCTTTTCGAGCTCAGCTGCTGCATTATTTTCCGGATGAAGAGAAGGCTATTGACCGGTATCTGCAATTGTTGCAGGAGGCCGGACGAGCCATGAGTATCTACACGCTTGGCAAGGTCAGTCTACCAAGGCCCTTAAGTTGGGGGTGTCGTATCCTTCAATCCCGATTGCCTGATTTTTTCTTTCGCACAACTCGGGAAGTTTTGCAGGAACTCTCCAGTAATCCTGAGTTTCTGGCGGTACTGACCGGACAGTATGGTGATAACGGCCTGCCTCCCGGCAAGTCAGCCTTTCTGATTCATGCCTTGATTGCTCGGCATTACCTGTTTGGCGGATTCTACCCGGAGGGAGGGAGCTGGCAGATCGCCCAAGCCGCAGTTGCGAAGATACAAGCCAAGGGTGGTGATGTATGGACCTATGCCCGGGTGGATCGCATTGACGTGGGCGAGCGGGGTGTGCGAGGCGTGCATATGGCTGATGGTTCGTATATTCCCTGCTCAAAGGTAGTTTCCGGAGCCGGCGTTCAGAATACCTTTAATCATCTGATTAGTCCTGAAATTGTCCAAAAAAGCGGTTATGATCGCGAACTGGAACAGGTACGCCCAAGTATTGCCCATCTGGGACTTTATCTGGGCATTGAAGGCGATGGTGCTGAGTTGGGATTGCCGCAACAGAACCTGTGGATTTATCCGAGCGCTGATCATGACCTGTCAACGGAGCGCTTTTTAGAAAATCCTGAGGCTGATTTTCCGGTGGTTTATATTTCTTTTCCGTCTCGCAAGGACCCTCATTGGCAGCAGACCCATCCAGGTCAGTCAACCGTTGAGGTTGTCGCTCCGGCACCCTATGCCTGGTTTGAACGCTGGAAGGATACGGTTTGGGGCAAACGGGGCGAGGATTATGAATCCTGCAAGGCAGCTTGGGCTGAGCGTCTGATGCAGGTGGTGTACCAGCATGTTCCACAGATCAAAGGAAAGGTTCGGCTGATGGATGTCAGTACGCCCTTGTCCACCGAGTGGTTTGCCGGCTGGTCGCGAGGTGAACTCTATGGTCTTGATCATGATCCGCAGCGCTTTCGTCAGGATTGGCTCAGACCCGAGACCCGAATACCCGGACTGTGGTTAACCGGTCAGGATATACTCTCCTGTGGCGTCGTCGGTGCTATGATGTCGGGAGTGATGACAGCGGTCAGTATGGCTGGAACAGGCAAATCTTTGCCCATCCTGCGCCGAATCATGCGTTCTTCCTGATTTTCGAGGTAACTGTTGCGAGGCAACTGATGAAGGTGTTGATCATTGGTGCTGGTGTGATTGGTTTGTTGACCGCACGTCGATTGCATCAAGAAGGCTGTCAGGTGATGGTGCTGGATGCGGCTCCGGAGGGTCGCCCGGCCTCATGGGCGGGTGGTGGAATTTTATCGCCCTTGTACCCGTGGCGTTACCCTGTCGAGATCCAGCAACTGGCTGCATCAGCTGATCATTCCTATCAGCGGCTGCAGCAGGAGTTGTTGAGCCTAGATACAGCGATTGATATTGAAGTTGAGGCTCAGGGTATGCTGGTTCTTGAGCCTGAAGATGCCCCTGAGGCGCGTCAGTGGGCCAAGGATCAAGGGATCGCGCTGCGTTCACTGGAAGACAGTGAGATTCAGCGCAGCTGGCCTTATCTGAAGCGGGGTGTCGATGGACTCTGGTTCTCCGAGTGTGCTCATGTCCGCAATCCCAGACTCTTGCGTGCTCTACGTACCGAATCAATCCAGAATGGAATTTTGCAGGCAGAACCTTTGCCAGTACAGGCTTTGGTTCGTTCGGGCAACCGGCTGGATTCGATTCGGCTAAGTAGTGGTCGTACCCTGACGGCCGATCACTTCGTCGTCTGTGCGGGACCATGGTCTGCAGGTGTGTTGGCAAGCTGTGGGCTCGAGTTGCCGGTTCAGCCAGTGCGTGGGCAAATGCTGGCCTATCAGGATCCCAGTCAAGGACAGATGCAGGCGATGGTTCTGTATCAGGGGCGTTATCTTATTCCTCGCCGTGATGGCGTGATTCTGGTCGGTTCGACCGTCGAAGAAGCTGGCTTTGATACTTCCATTACCCCTATGGCACGCGAAGCTTTGCAGGGATTTGCCGAAGATCTGGTGCCCATGTTCCGGGGGCAGCAACCTTTTGCCCAATGGGCAGGGCTTAGACCTTCTTCACCACGTGGTGTGCCTTTTATCGGTTCCATGCTCGATAATCTTTGGGTCAGCACCGGGCATTTCCGTAATGGCCTTGTTATGGCGCCAGCCAGTGCCGAGCTGCTGACTGACTTGATGCTGGGGCGGACCACTTCCCTTGATCCAACCCCATATCAACCGCGTCGCTAGCCAAGCAGGGCGCGGTTACGAACGGCTCCCTTGTCGGCGCTGGTGGCGAGCAGGGCATATGCTTTGAGTGCCGGGCTGACCTTACGGTTGCGAACTTCTGAAGGCTTCCAGCCCTTCTGGTCTTGGATGAGACGCCGTTTGGCCAGTACTTCCTCCGATACCAGCACGTCGATGCGTCGTGCCCGTATATCGATACGGATGCGGTCTCCCTTTTCAATCAGGCCAATGGTTCCACCGGCTGCAGCCTCGGGAGAAACGTGGCCGATGGATAGGCCTGAAGTGCCGCCGGAAAATCGTCCATCGGTCAGCAGGGCGCATTGTTTGCCGAGACCTTTTGATTTCAGGTAGCTGGTTGGGTAGAGCATTTCCTGCATGCCCGGACCTCCTTTGGGGCCTTCATAGCGGATGACGACAACATCGCCTGCCTTGACCTGATTTTCGAGGATGGCATGTACGGCAGCATCCTGGCTTTCAAAAATAACGGCATCCCCCTCGAAGACCAGAAGACTGTCATCAACCCCGGCGGTTTTGACCACACAGCCATCTTCAGCGATGTTGCCAAAGAGCATGGCCAAGCCACCTTCCTGTGAGTAAGCGTGTTCCAGGTTACGGATACAACCTTCAGCACGATCCTGATCCAGGTCTGGCCAGCGACAGGATTGGCTGAATGCTTCCTGGGTGGGAATGCCCGCCGGACCTGCAAGGAAAAAAGTGCGTGTTGCTGGGTCGGTTGTGGTGATGATATCCCATTGTTGCAGTGCATCGGCCAGTCGAGGGCTATGAACCGTGGGAAGGTCGGTATGCAGTAATCCCGCCCGAGCAAGTTCTCCCAGAATAGCCATGATGCCACCTGCCCGATGAACATCCTCAATATGATAGCGTTGGGTGTTGGGTGCAACTTTACATAATTGCGGAACTTTACGGGATATGCGATCGATGTCGCGCAGGCCGAAATCAATTTCAGCTTCCTGGGCAGCTGCCAACAGGTGAAGGATGGTGTTGGTGGATCCACCCATGGCAATATCCAGGGAAATAGCATTCTCAAAGGCCTGGTAACAGGCTACAGAGCGAGGTAACACCGAAGTGTCGTTATCATCGTAATAACGTTTACAAAGTTCAACGATGCGTCGACCCGCTTCCAGAAACAGATGCTTGCGATCGGAATGGGTTGCCACGATCGTGCCGTTTCCAGGTAAAGACAGGCCCAGTGCTTCGGTAAGACAGTTCATTGAATTGGCGGTAAACATACCGGAACATGAACCGCAGGTTGGGCAGGCACTGCGTTCATACTCGGCAACAGCCTCATCCGATTGACGATCATCGGCTGCAATAACCATGGCGTCGATCAGGTCAATACGATGTTCGGCTAGACGGGTTTTGCCGGCTTCCATGGGGCCGCCTGATACAAAGATGGTTGGTATGTTCAGGCGCAGGGCCGCCATAAGCATGCCAGGTGTGATCTTGTCGCAGTTGGAGATACAGATGAGCGCGTCCGCACAGTGGGCATTGACCATGTACTCAACGGAATCAGCAATGATTTCACGACTGGGAAGGGAATAGAGCATGCCATCGTGTCCCATGGCAATACCATCATCAATGGCAATGGTATTAAACTCTTTGGCGACGCCACCAGCCCGTTCAATTTCGCGTGCAACCAGTTGGCCAAGATCTTTCAGGTGTACATGTCCGGGTACGAATTGGGTAAATGAATTGGCGATGGCAATAATCGGCTTTTTGAAGTCTTCATCCTTCATTCCGGTCGCTCGCCAGAGGGCACGAGCCCCAGCCATGTTGCGACCTTGGGTCGATGTTTTGGAACGGTAAGCGGGCATAGACGATCTCCTCGGTCAGGCACAGATTCCCGGATGGAATTTTATTTTGTTAACAATTTCCCCGCCCTCAGTCTGCGACTGCCGCTTGCGCGGAACCCCTGAAAAGGGGTCTATGGAAGGACGGAGTTTTACGCACAAACTGATAAAGAAAATAGAGTCAGCATAGCCATCTACCATACGATACCGTAGACCAAATTCCAACCATTGGCGTTTGCCGTCGCACAGATATCTTTCAACAGAGCAATAGCCCAGACTTCTGATTCGTATTGAGGTATATTCATTGTCTTAAAGTTGCACTATTGGTTGATCCGCAATATTCTGCGTGTGAGTAACGAGTTCATATTGCGTTGCCGCGTCCCTATGTCCGCAATACTATTCTTGCTGATCAACAGGTTTGTTTTTGAAAAATTTGGCTGTCATTTTGTCGAATAAATGACCGGTTGATTCGTAAGTCAGGACCGACAGACTCAAGTTTTAGATAATCACACTCTTTTTTATGCCTTTGGCAATCTTCAGCCATAACAGGGTGCGGACAACGTTCAGATGCAATGAAGCCAATCAGTTCTAGATGGATACCGACGGATGTCATACCCTGTCAGCAGACCGTCCCATGCTGAGAAAAACAGCACAGATTTTGGTATGCGCAGATAAGGATCACGACTTTGCCAAGCATCCTGTGGCGTCCAGCCATCCAGATGCTGATGGGGGCGGACTTGATTGTACCAGAACCGGAATTCAGCAAGAGCGTGTTGCAGGCTGCTGAAGTGGGGTACGTCCAGTTGATCGAGTTTTTCCTTCAGGGTACCAAACAAGCGTTCAACCCTTCCGTTCTGCAAGGGATGACCGGGATGGGTACACTGATGGCGGATGCCCATTAATCGCAAGGCGAGTGTGAATCGTCTGGAAGTGAAGCATGCTTCGTTGTCGGTGCGCATGACCTTGGGTTTGCCATAGGTCTCCATGGTGGCAATCAGCCCCTTCAGCAGAGTCAGGGAACTGCGATCACGCAGGATGAGCAAGGCCAAGTTCATACGACTGCCATGATCAAGAATGCCGAGTATTGATTGCAGAATGCGGCCGTTCCTGGCCACCTTGGCGCTGT
>JAJZHM010000016.1 GCA_021804485.1 Pseudomonadota bacterium
GATGGGTCAGCCTCGGCTGTTGTTGCTGGACGAGCCATCGATGGGGCTTGCTCCAGTGATGGTTCAGGAAGTCTTTGCACTCATTGAGCGGGTTCGGGTCCGGGGGGTGAGTCTGTTGCTGGTGGAACAGAATGCCCGTCTAGCCCTGCGGCATAGCCAAAGGGCCTATGTGATGGAACACGGGGTCATCCGCCAGGAAGGACGTTCATCCGATCTGGCAGCGGACCCCCTTCTGCAGGAAGCCTATCTTGGCACGTCCTTGGCGGAAACGGCCGGTTGTGAATCTTTAGTCAGCAAGACGTAAAAGGTCATTAATGCCAACCTTGGCGCGGGTCTGGGCATCGACCCGCTTGACAATGATGGCGGCGTATAGGCTGTATTTGCCGGATTCAGCAGGCAATGAACCGGGTACAACCACGGCCCCAGCAGGAACACGCCCATAGAGGACTTCATCGCGTTCCCGGTCGTAGATGCGAGTAGACTGACCGATATAGACCCCCATACTGATCACGGCACCTTGTTCCACAATCACGCCTTCGACAATCTCCGAGCGGGCACCGATAAAGCAGTCGTCCTCGATGATGGTGGGATTAGCCTGCAGTGGCTCAAGGACGCCGCCAATACCGACTCCACCGGAAAGATGCACGCGTTTGCCGATCTGGGCACAGGAGCCGACAGTCGCCCAAGTGTCGACCATGGTGCCTTCATCAACGTAGGCGCCGATGTTGACATAGGAGGGCATGAGCACAGTATTGCGAGCGATCCATGCGCCGCGGCGGGCGGTTGCGGGTGGGACGACACGGATGCCTGCGGACTGGAAATCCTCTTGGGTCCAGCCGGCGAATTTACAGGGCACCTTGTCAAAGTATTGCAAGTCCTGTCCATTGGCCATTACCTGGTTGTCAAACATGCGAAAGGACAGCAGAACAGCCTTTTTAAGCCACTGGTGGACGATCCAGCCGGAGGGGGTGGGTTCGGCAACCCGCAATTGACCCTTGTCAAGTTGCTGCAGTACTTCGAGGACATCGTCCCGTAAGGCATCGGCTACGTTTTGTGCTGAGATGGATTGACGCTGTTCCCAGGCGGACTCAATGCGCTCTTGCAGATTCATCAGAACTCTCCGGAATGTTGGTTAAAAAAGGTGACGAGACGGCGAGCGGCCTCTTCACAGGTGGCAAGGTCAGGGACGAGGGCTATGCGTACCCGTTGTTCTCCGGGGTTGCTGCCGTTAACGTTGCGCCCGAGGTAGGAGCCGGGCAGAACCTGTACATGTTGTTCTTGCCAGAGTTTTTGGGCAAATTCAGTATCGGCAATCGGGGTTCTGGCCCATAGGTAGAACGAGGCATCTGGGGCTTTTTGTGGCCAAACCGGTTGCAGGATCTCAAGGACGCTCTGGAATTTCTGGCGATAGAGGGTACGGTTATCGCGTACGTGGGTTTCATCACCCCAGGCACGAATACTAGCCAGTTGGGTGGGGACCGGCATGGCGGATCCGTGGTAGGTCCGGTAGAGCAGAAAGTCCTTGATCAGCCGGGCGTCACCGGCGACAAATCCGGAGCGCAGGCCAGGAAGGTTGGAACGTTTGGAGAGGGAGTGAAACGCCAGTAATCTGGAAAAATCACTCAGACCCATTTCAGCAGCCACCTGCAGCAGACCGGCAGGGGGGGAATCCTCATCGGGATAGATTTCGCTGTAGCATTCGTCACTGAGCACGATGAACTGGTGGCGCTGCGACAGTTCGATCAGTTCGCGCAGGGTGGCTTGCGGTGTTACCGCTCCGCTTGGATTGGCGGGATTGCAGATAAAGACTGCACGGGTCCGTTGCCAGATGTTGGCCGGAACGGTACGGTAATCCGGGTAGGGCTGTTCGTCATCACAGGGCAGGTACCAGGGTTCAGCACCGGCCAGAATGGCGGCTCCTTCATAGATTTGGTAAAAGGGGTTGGGCATCAGAACCAATCCATGTTCAGAAGGATCCAAAAGGGCTTGGATACTGGCAAACAGGGCTTCACGACTTCCATTCACGGGCAGAATGTGCTGCTCCGGAGTTAACAGGCCGGGCTCAATCTGAAATCGCCAAGTAAGCCAGTTCGCGATCGCCTCACGAAGCGCAGGCAAACCTTGGGTGGAAGGATAGAGTGAGAGGCCCTCAAGCGATTGACTGAGGGTGTCACAGACGATCTTCGGGCTGGCATGGCGGGGTTCCCCGATCGACAGATGAATCGCTGCGAGGTCGGGATTGGGCTTAATCCCCTGGTTCAGCTGGCGCAGGCGTTCAAAGGGATAAGGTTGCAGGTGTTTGAGCAAGGGGTTCACGTCAAAAGTCCTGATCGAGTTGCTGCTTGAGGGTTTCGGCAAGGCGGGTACACAGGGCCGGGTCGGAAATGGGCTGCATCATCCGGTCGGTCAGGAAGAAGACGTCATCGGCACGTTCACCCAGGGTGGCAATCCGAGCGGTACGCAGGTTGACCCCGTGTTCCATGAAGATCTTACCGATGCGTGCCAGCAGCCCGGGCCGATCCAGAGTGACCACTTCCACCACCGTGATCTGGTGGACGATGTCATTGCTGAGCAGGACCTCGGTCTTGACCTTGAAGTGACGCATTTGGCGCGACATACGGCGTTTGACGATCTCCGGGAACCTGTCGGGCTGTGCAAGGGTCTGGGTCAGTGCCAGCTGGATGTCGCGCAGGCGGGTCATGTCGGTCAGTCGTTCGTTGTTCTCGTCCAGAACAATATAGGTATCGAGGGAAAAGCGGCTGGCCGAAGTCATGATGCGGGCATCGAGCACGTTGAGGCGAAGATGGTCCAAGGCGGCGACCGTGGCGGCGAAGAGGTTGGGCTGGTCATTGGTATAAACGAAGATCTGGGTGGCGCCGAGAAAACGGTTCTGGGTGGTCTCGCGGATCAGCACCAGTGGGGCCTCCGAGTTGCCGTGCTGCAGGATTGCCTGGGTATGCCAGGTGATGTCCTTGGCGGTCTCGCGCAGAAAATACTCGTCCCCGAGCTTGTTCCACAGATCAGTGACCGCCTGCTCGTCGACCCCGACGGAACTGAGACTGGCCATGGCAGTCAGGCGGGTCTCTTCAATCCATTCGGATTTGTCGATTGGATTACCCAGGCCGCGGCGCAGGGCGCGGTGGGTCTGCTGGTAGAGCTGGCGCAGCAGGGAGGCACGCCACGAGTTCCATAAGGTCGGGTTGGTGGCGCAGATGTCAGCCACGGTTAATGCGTAGAGATAATCCAAGTGGACCGTGTCGCCCATCTTGACGGCAAACTCGTTGATGACATCGGGATCATTGATGTCTTTCTTCTGGGCGGTCATCGACATGATTAGATGGTTGCGGGTCAGCCAAGCTACCAGATGGGCATCCCAGCTGCTCAGTCGGTGCTGGATGCAGAAATTGAAGGCATCTGTTGCTCCCAGTTCGGAATGGTCGCCACCACGTCCTTTGGCAATATCATGGAACAGGCCTGCCAGATAAAGCAGTTCAATTTTGGGTAGGTTGTGGGCCACCTGCGCGACGACCGGGAAACGGTCCTGGACATCTGGGTAGCGGAAACGGCGCATGTTCTTGATCAGAAGCAGGGTATGGGCATCGACGGTATAGATGTGGAACAGGTCGAACTGCATCTGCCCCATGATGGCGCCAAAGGCCGGGATGTAGCGGCCAAGAACGCCATAACGCTTCATGCTGCGCAAAGTGCGGAACAGGGCATGAGGGCTGCGCAGTAATTCAATAAACAGCGAGGTATGCCGCAGGTCTTGACGAAATCCGTCATCAATGAGATCAACATTTTGCATGATCAGGCGAATGGTGCTGGCGCGGATTCCCCGTACCAGCGGGGTGTTGCAGACGAGGACAAAGATTTCGAGCAGAGCCGAAGGGTAGCGTCGGAAAACTCCGGGATGGACGACCTCAATATGGTGGTTACGAATCTGGAAGCGGCCGTTAACCGGTTCGATCGCTGTCAGATCGTCTTCACCCAGAATGTTTTCGTCGAAATGCTGCAACAGCATCTCGTTCAGGGTGGAAATAAGCATGGCGGAGCGATAGTACTGCTTCATGAGCTGTTCAACAGCACGTTGCCGGGGTTCATCCTGCATGCCAAGCATTTCGGCGACCTGGCGTTGGTAATCAAACAGCAGCTTGTTTTCGGCGCGGCCAGCGATACAGTGCAGGGCAAAGCGGATGCGCCAGAGCAAAGTCTGACAGGCGTCAAGCTGCATGTATTCCTGTTCAGTAAGAAAGTTGTGTTCGACAAGGTCATGCAGGGTTGAGGCATGGTAATGCCGTTTAACCACCCAGCCGACCATCTGGATATCCCGCAGCCCGCCCGGAGCATTCTTGATATCCGGTTCGAGATTGTATTCGGTATTGTTGTGTTTGCTGTGCCGTTCCTTCTGCTCGGCCAGTTTGGCGCAGTAGAAATCCTTTCCGGTCCAGAGATGTTGCGGGCTGGTGGTGTCAAGCATGCGTTGACGCAGTGACTCATGACCGATGAGGGTGCGCGACTCCATCAGGTTGGTGGCAATGGTGATGTCTTCTCGGGCGGCAGAAGCGCATTCGAGGATCGAGCGGACACTGGAGCCGACATCGAGGCCGAGATCCCAGAGCAGGGTAATGAAGCGGCTGATGCGGTCTTCGAGGTCAGGGGTGAGGCTGGGCAAATCATGCAGAACCAGAACATCAATGTCGGAGTGCGGGTGCAACTCGGCACGTCCGTAGCCGCCAACGGCCAGTAGCGAAAGGAGGGGCTCTTGGTGCAGTTGCAGTGAACACCAGGCATGGCGCAGGATATGATCCACCACGGCGGCACGCGCCTTGAGCAGGGCATAAATATCCTCGCCTTTACGAAAACGGCTGAACAATACCTGATGAGCCTGTTGCAAAGCGTTCCGGTAGCGACGAATGGCACTGGACGGTTCTTGGGTATCAAGCAGGGCTGGATCCAGCAGTTCACGATCAACCAGCAAGGTATTTGCCATCATTTATCCCTTTGGATTCAGGAGGTGGGGATATGTGCCTTGATTTGTTCCAGATCTTCATCGGCTCTGGGAGTAAGGACTTCATAGCCGGTATCGGTTACCAAAATGGTGTGTTCCCACTGGGCAGACAGTTGGTGATCCCGGGTAACCACGGTCCACTGGTCCGGAAGAACTCGGGTATGGAAGGTGCCGGCATTGATCATCGGTTCAATGGTAAAGATCATGTTCGGCTCAAGGCGCATGCCGGTGTTGGGTTTGCCATAATGCAAAACCTGCGGATCTTCATGGAAGACCAGGCCGATGCCATGACCGCAGTAGTCGCGCACCACGGAGAAGTTCTGGGCTTCGGCGTAGGTCTGGATGGCATGACCGATATCGCCAAGATGCGCGCCCGGACGAACCTGGGCGATGCCGCGATAGAGACACTCTTGACTGACCTTGCAGATTTTTCGGGCAAGCACCGAGCAGTCGCCAATCAGGAACATCTGGCTGGTATCACCATGATAACCCTCATGGATGACGGTAATGTCGATGTTGATGATGTCGCCATTCTTCAGGATTTTTTTCGGCGAGGGAATGCCGTGGCAGACCACATGGTTGACCGAGGTGCAGATGCTTTTCGGGAAGCCATGGTAGTTGAGGGGTGCGGGTATGACCTTCTGGACATCCACCATGTAGTGATGGCAGAGCTGGTCCAGTTCTTCGGTCGAGATGCCTGCCCGAACATGCGGTGCAATAAACTCAAGTACTTCTGCGGCCAGGCGGCCGGCTGCGCGCATGGCGACGATAGCCTCTGCACTTTTGAACAGACTCATCCAGAACTCCTGACTAGCCGCCGCTGGCCGGCATTGAGATTGTGGGCCGAATATGGTATAAAGCGCCGCGCTTGTAGGCGTTTAATGCGCATCAAGCGTTCATTGTAAACGATTTTAACGTAAATCCACACATGTATCGACACAGCACCCAGGGTGCCCGTGCTCCGGCCGGGTTGGGTGATGGGGTACATGGAGGCCTAACCCTGGAGAGTAAATATGGTACACGTCACAATGAGAGACCTGCTGCAGGCAGGCGCCCACTTCGGGCACCAGACCAAGTTCTGGAACCCCAAGATGAAGCCATTCATTTATGGGGCACGCAACAAGATTCATATCATTAACTTGGAACATACCGTTCCACGGCTTAATGATGCCCTGACCTTTGTCAACAAGCTGGCTAGTCAGGGTAACAAGGTTCTGTTTGTTGGAACCAAGCGTGCTGCTGCCGGTATTGTCCGCGAGCAGGCAGCTCGCTGCGGCATGCCTTTTGTCGATCACCGCTGGTTGGGTGGCATGCTGACCAACTGGAAGACAATCCGTCAGTCCATCAAGCGTCTCAAGGACCTTGAGCAGCAGTCCCTGGACGGCACCTTTGCCAAGCTGACAAAGCGTGAAGCGCTTGAGCGTACCCGTGAAATGGAAAAGCTGAACCGTTCACTTGGCGGAATCAAGGACATGAATGGTCTGCCCGATGCCTTGTTCATCGTGGATGTGGATCACGAAAAGATCGCCATCACTGAAGCCCGCAAGTTGGGTATTCCGGTGATCGCCATTGTTGATACCAACAGCGATCCGGATGGGGTTGATTACATCATTCCAGGCAATGACGATGCGATTCGCGCCGTACAGCTGTATGTCGCTTCGATGGCAGATGCGGTCCTCGAAGGACGTGAATTTGCGGCGACTACAGGTACAGCCCGTGAAGCCGAAGTTGCAGCGGAAGTCCCGGAGCAGTCCTGAACGGCTCCGTAACTTGAACCGATTGAATCAATGCAGTAAGCAGAGGTAAGGCAAGATGGCTGAGATTACAGCAGGGTTGGTGAAAGAGTTGCGTGAGCGCACCGGTCTGGGCATGATGGAGTGCAAGAAAGCACTGCAGGAAGCCCAAGGTGATATTGAGCTTGCGATTGATAATCTGCGTAAGTCCGGACAGGCCAAGGCGGCCAAGAAGGCAGGTAATATCGCTGCAGAAGGAGCGATCGTGGTGGCTCATTCTGCGGATGAAACACGTGCATTGATCATGGAAGTTAATTGCCAGACGGACTTTGTTGCCAAGGATGCCAACTTTACGTCCTTTGCCAGTCAGGTTGCGGAAGTGGCCTTGGTGGCAGGTTGTACCGATGTGGCGGCGATCAGTGCTCTGAAGCTGGGTGATTCCACCGTTGAGGAAGCCCGGGTAGCGCTGGTGCAGAAGATCGGTGAAAATATCCAGCTGCGTCGCGCGGAACTGCTTAATGGCGAGCGGGTGGTGAGTTATATTCACGGCAACAAGATGGGTGTGGCACTGGCTCTGCAGGGTGGTGATGCCACTCTGGGCAGGGATCTGGCCATGCACGTTGCGGCAGCTAATCCCATGGTGGTTTCTCCGGATCAGGTTCCTGAAGAGGTGCTTAACAAGGAACGCGAGATTTATGCGGCCAAGGCGCGTGAATCAGGCAAGCCGGAAGAGATTGTGGTCAAAATGATCGAAGGCAGCCTCAGGAAGTTCCTGGCGGAAGTCAGTCTGGTTGATCAGGCCTATGTCAAGGATCCCGAAACCACGGTGGGTGTGCTGCTGAAGAAACATTCGGCAACGGTGCAGCAATTTATCCGCTATCAGGTGGGTGAGGGCATTGAGCGCAAGACGGTTGATTTTGCCGCTGAAGTTGCGGCCGCTGCGGCTGCTGCTCAAGGCTGATGGCGGGTCTGAATGTGTCCGGTCGCTGTGTTGGACCGGACCATTGATTGTTGATGATCATGAATGAGGTTCTCTATGGCAGAGCAGCAGCCTGTTTATCGACGCATTCTTCTCAAGCTGAGTGGTGAGGCTCTTGCGGGGCAGGCTGATGTCGGCATTGATCCTTCAATTCTCCGCCGTATGGCACTGGAAATTGGTCAGTTGGTTGGTATTGGTGTACAGATTGGGCTTGTGCTCGGAGGCGGCAACCTGTTTCGGGGCGCTCAGTTGCAGGCCGCAGGCCTTGACAGGGTCGCTGGCGATCATATGGGGATGCTGGCAACCGTCATGAATGGTCTGGCCATGCGTGATGTCCTGGAACGAGCCAACATCAGGACCCGGCTGATGTCGGCTATTCCGATGAGTGGCATTGTCGATCATTATGACCGGCGCAATGCCATGCGCTATCTGGCTGGTGGAGATGTCTGTATTTTTGTGGCCGGCACCGGCAATCCCTTCTTTACAACCGATTCGGCAGCATGTCTGCGCGGGATTGAAATGGAGGCTGATGTCGTCCTCAAAGCAACCAAGGTGGATGGGGTCTATTCGGCCGATCCGATGAAGGATGCCTCGGCGCAGCGCTTTGATCTGCTCACCTTTGATCAGGTGCTGGATGCCAAACTGGGTGTCATGGATCTGACGGCCATCTGTCTGTGTCGTGATCATGATATGCCCCTGATTGTTTTTGATATGAACAAGCCTGGGGCATTGCTGAACATCATGCTGGGGAACCATGAAGGGACCTTGGTACGAAAAAACAATGCAGCCCAGCCGGCTGCAGTCTGAGGAGTGATCTATGATCCAGGATATTAAAAGCTCCTGTCAGCAGCGCATGGAAAAGACCATTGAGGCGCTGGAACATTCTTTTGGAAAAATCCGTACTGGACGAGCCAATCCAGCCATGCTCAAGGATGTGATGGTGTCCTATTACGGCACGGACACGCCCTTGCAGCAAGTTGCTTCCATCAATGTTGAGGATGCGCGTACCTTGCTGGTGCAGCCCTATGAGCGGACGATGGTGGCCGTGATCGACAAGGCGCTGCGCATGTCTGATCTTGGCCTTAATCCGATTACTGCCGATGTGATCCGAGTTCCACTGCCAGCATTGACCGAAGAGACGCGGCGCGACATGCAGAAAATTGCCCGGCATGATGCCGAGTCGGCTCGGGTGTCGGTGCGTAATGTTCGTCGGGATGCGATGGCTGATCTAAAGGAACTGCTCAAGGAAAAGGAAATTTCCGAGGATGAGGAACGCAAGGCCAGCGAAGAAATCCAGAAAATTACAGACCGGTTTATTGCAGAGGTTGACAAGCAGCTGGCTGCGAAAGAATCTGATCTGATGCGGGTCTAAGCCTGTGCAAACACTTGCGCCCGATGTGGATACGGATGCCGTAGTACCCCGGCATGTTGCAATTATCATGGACGGCAATAACCGCTGGGGCCGTGCCCATGGATTGCAGGGGGTTGGTGGCCATGAGCGAGGTGAGCATAATGTACGCACCATCGTTGAGGCAGCCTTGCATGAAGGCATTGCGGTACTGACCCTTTTTGCCTTCAGTTCGGAGAACTGGCGTCGGCCTGCCGATGAGGTTGAGGGTCTGATGCGAATTTTTTTGCACGCGCTTCGGGAACGTGTCCCTGTGCTGCAGGCCCAGGGAGTGCAGCTGCGTTTCATCGGTGATATCAGTGCCTTTTCGCTGGCCTTGCAGGAGGTCATGCAGCAATCGGTGGCCCAGACGGCCGAGAACTCTGCACTGGTTCTTAACATAGCGGTGAACTACGGCGGACAGTGGGATATGGCTCAGGCAGCGATCTGTCTCTGTCAGAATGCCCTGGCCGGACGTATTGCGCCGCAAGACATCAATCCTGAGACCTACGCCAGCTATCTGAGCATGGCGGACCTGCCCCCTGTTGATCTGCTGATCCGTACCGGTGGTGAACACCGGATTTCCAACTTTGTGCTTTGGCAGGCTGCCTATGCGGAGCTGTACTTCAGTGATCTGCTCTGGCCGGATTTCGGGCCACAGGCGATGCGAACAGCCCTAGATGATTTTTCCCGGCGGGAGCGCCGTTTTGGGCGTACTTCGGACCAGATCAGGAATGAAGACCGTGCTTAAGCAACGTGTGCTCACCGCCCTCGTCCTGCTCCCCATTGTTTTTTACAGCCTTCTTGGGCCCTATGTACTGGCGTTTACTCTTCTGTCCGGGCTGCTGGTGCTGGTTGCTGCCTGGGAGTGGTCCACACTGATGCAATGGCATCATGCAGGAGCACGTGTGGCCTATGTTGGAACTCTGGCCCTGATACTCATGGGGTTGCGTCTTGGCCATCTCGATCAGTCGCTGCCGGTTGTCCGGCTGATATGTACGGTATCGGGGCTGATCTGGGTGCTTATGCTGGGGCAAGTGGCACGCTATCCCGAATCGCTGTTCTGGCGGACTCCAGTGGTCATGCCGCTGCTTGGACTTTGGCTGCTGGTACCAACCTGGATGGGACTTAATCTGCTTAAGGTTCATGCAATGCCCGCTCTTTGGGTGCTGTTCGTGCTGGTGTGGGGTGCTGATACCGGTGCTTATTTTAGCGGCCGGACCTGGGGGCGTCACAAGCTGGCGCCGAGCGTCAGCCCCGGCAAAAGCATCGAAGGTCTGCTGGGTGGCCTGCTGCTTACCAGCGTTTTCATGGTGCTGGTGCTGCTGCATCAGCATATGGGTTTGCTACGGATGTCGGCCTGGTGGCTTTGGGGTGTGCTGACCGTTCTGGCATCGGTACTTGGTGACTTATTGGAAAGTATGGCAAAACGAGCCTGTGGACTTAAGGACTCCGGACGTATTTTCCCGGGGCACGGGGGAGCACTGGATCGTATTGACAGTCTGACTGCGGCTGTTCCTGTTTTTGTGGTGGGCTGGTTCTGGCTGGGTGGACTCTGATGCAGTATGTGACCCTGCTTGGAGCCACCGGTTCCATTGGCCGCAGCACACTGGATGTCTTGGAACGCCATCCGGATCGCTACCGGGTGTTTGCTCTGAGTGCACATCAGCGCATTGAAGAGTTGTTGCATCTTTGTCAGCACTACAAGCCCCTGTATGCCGTTGTTGCCAATGCGTCTCAGGCGGACTGGTTGCAGGCCCGGCTTACGGAATGCTCGGTTCTGGTCGGCACCGAAGGGTTGTGTCAAGTGGCCGAAGATGAGCGGGTTGGCATGGTAATGGCTGCGATCGTGGGGGCTGCGGGTCTTGCGCCAACACTGGCAGCCATTCGTGCCGGCAAGAAAGTGCTGCTGGCCAACAAGGAGTCTCTGGTTATGGCCGGAGCCCTGTTTATGGCGGAAGTCCAGCGCCATGGTGCGACCCTGTTGCCCGTAGACAGCGAGCATAATGCGCTGTTTCAGTGTATGCCCCGTCCGGGAACTGATCTGGATGTGCAAGGCGTTGAGCGGCTTGTTCTGACCGCATCTGGCGGCCCGTTCTGGTCCACGTCCCAAGCTGATCTTGTCAAGGTAACGCCCGAGCAGGCTGTACAGCACCCACGTTGGTCGATGGGGCCGAAAATTTCGGTGGATTCAGCGACCATGATGAATAAAGGTCTGGAATTGATTGAAGCCTGCTGGCTGTTCCATGCACCGGAGCACCGGGTCGATATTTGTATCCATCCGCAAAGCATTATCCATTCGTTGGTGCAATATCGTGATGGTTCAACCCTGGCTCAGCTGGGCTGTCCGGATATGCGGACTCCTATTGCCGTTGCGCTGGCCTGGCCGGAGCGGATCGGTAGTGGAGTGCCCTTGCTCGATCTGCTGCGCTGTGGACCTCTTGAGTTCAGCGCGCCCGATCATGATCGTTTCCCCTGTCTCGATCTGGCCCGGCAGGCCATGCGTGCCGGAGGTACGGCGCCGGCGATCCTGAATGCGGCGAACGAAGTCGCTGTCGCTGCCTTTTTACAAAACGAAACCTCCTTTATGTCGATACCGGTTATTATTAGCCAAACGCTTGAGCATGTTGCTGGCACGCCTGCCGATTCTCTGGAGGCTGTTCTGGATGCAGATGCCCGGGCGCGTTCCTGTGCGCTTAGGCTGCTGAGCGCCAATCGAGTAAATCACTGATGCATTTATCCCCCCTTGTGGCTGCATTTCTTGTTCTGGGTCCGCTGGTGCTGCTGCACGAGTGGGGTCATTTCATTGTGGCGCGTCTGCTTGGCGTGCGAGTCTTGGCCTTCTCCATCGGCTTTGGTCCTGTGCTCTGGTCCCGCACCGATCGTCGTGGTGTTGAATGGCGGCTGTCTGCGGTGCCTCTGGGTGGCTATGTCAAGATGCTGGACGAACGGGAAGGGCCGGTTGAACCATCCGAACAGCCTATGGCCTTTAACCGACGTCCTCTGGGTGTGCGTCTGGCGGTTACGCTGGCCGGACCTCTTATGAATATTTTTCTGGCTTGGGTGCTTTACAGTCTGCTGGCGCTTAGCCCCTCAGTGCATCTGAAAACGGTCATTGGTCGTCTGGAGCCTGGTTCTCCGGCGCAGCAGGCAATGATGGTGCCGGGCGAGCAGATTATTGCGGTAGGGACGCATACGGTTCAGACATGGAATGCCCTTTCCCTGCAACTGGCGCGGCATGTGGGTGAGTCCGGCACGTTGCTGGTGCAGACAAGGGACCCCCGTGGACTGTTGCATCGCTATACCCTGCAACTGTATCATTTCATGGAACAAGGTGATGATCCGGTGCGGGAGATCGGCTTAGTTCCTCCTGAGCCGGCGATTCCGGCCATCATCAGTTCGATTGAACGCGGTGGTCCTGCCGAAGTTGCAGGAATCCGGGTTGGCGATCACCTGCAAGCGCTGGACGGACTGCCCATAACGACCTGGCCTGCCTGGGTGGATGCCGTTGAACATGCCCCGGCCAAGGATCTGCATATCACGCTGCTGCGTGGAGATACGACACGCACGGTTCTGTTGCATACCGAAAAACGGACAGACCCCGTAGGACTGACGATCGGTCATATTGGAGCTGGGGTTGCCTGGCAGAGTCATGAGGTTTGGCCACTGGCCGGTCTGCTTATTGAGGAGCGGCACAATCTTCTGGATTGCTGGGGACAGGGTGCAAAGGAACTGAGTACGGTCCTGAGTGTGACTCTTGATACCTTGCATCAACTGGTTCGTGGACATCTGTCGGTCAGTCATCTGAGCGGTCCGATTGGAATCGCCCACATGGCCAGTGTATCGGCGGCCTATGGTTACAAGGCGCTGCTGACGTTGATGGCGATGCTCAGCGTTAGTCTGGGTGTGCTTAATCTTTTGCCCATCCCGGTTCTTGATGGCGGGCATGTGCTTTTTTTTGCGGTTGAGGCGGTCATGGGCAGGCCTCTGTCGTTGCGTCTACAGAATATGGGCGTAGCATTGGGGGCTGCATTGATGCTGTTGCTGATGGTGGTTGTCATCATCAATGACCTGCATCATTTTGGCTGAACGGGAGTGTGGGTTAGGAACCGGGTATTGATGAATAGACGTTATTTCAAAGGATGGGGCCGTTTACTGAGTTCGCTCCTGCTTAGTACGGGGATGAGTTTAGGGCTGAGCATGACAGCATGGGCTTGGGATCCTTTTGTGGTCAAGGATATTCGTCTTGAGGGCTTGGCGCGTGTCTCGACGGCTGATGTCTATAGCGCACTGCCGTTCAGTGCTGGAGATAAAATTGATGAGGATCGCTTGGCCGATTCCCTGCGGGCGCTGTTTAAGACGGGTGACTTTGAGGACATCCAGGTTAGTCGTGACGGTGATGTTCTGGTCTATCATTTTGCCGAGCGTCCCTATATCACCAAAATCGAACTGAAGGGAAATAAGTCGATTGACAAGGATAACCTGCTGAAAGGGCTGCATCAGGCCGGCCTGGCCGAGGGTAAGGTTCTGGAACGTTCGATCTTGGATCATGTCAAGCAGGAACTGCAGAACCAGTATATTGCCCAGGGACGTTATGCCACCGAGATTGATGTACAGACAGTCCCTAAAACCCGTAATCGGGTTGAGATTCATATCACAATCCGTGAGGGGTCGGTTGCCAGCATCCGGGATATCCACTTTGTCGGCAACAAGACTTTTTCAAATGATGTGCTGCGGCATCAGATGCAGTTGAAGATTCACCATTTTCTCTCCTTCATCAAGAGTGATGATAAGTACTCCAGTGAGAAGCTGCGGGGTGATCTGGACCGAGTGAAATCCTGGTATTTGGATCATGGCTATGCCGCTTTCCATATTTCTTCCACCGAAGTGACCCTAAGTCCGGATCATAAACAGGTCTATATTGAAGTCGATCTGCATGAAGGAGGGGTGTACAAGGTTTCTGATGTCAAGTTGGTTGGTGATTTGACCGTGCCTGAAGATCAGTTAACACCGCTGATTCTGGTCAAAAAAGACCAGGTATTTTCACAAAGTCTGCTGACAGCGACCGATGATCTGATTTCAAAGCGTATTGGGAATGATGGTTATGTCTTTGCCCAGGTGAATGCTGAGCCAACTCTGGATGATGAGCACAAGACTGCCGCCATCACCATTTATGTGAATCCACAGAACCGGGTTTATGTACGGCGCATCAATATCAAAGGTAATGAAAAAACCGATGATGAAGTCGTTCGCCGCGAGATGCGTCAGTTCGAATCAGCACTTGCCTCCAATGACCGGGTGGATATTTCCAAGCAGCGCCTGGAGCGGCTGGGGTTCTTCAAAACGGTTAAGATCGACAAGGAACGTGTTCCGGGAACGAATGACCTGATTGATCTGAATACGACGGTTGAAGAACAGCCCTCGGGTTCGATCGGTGCCAGCGTTGGCTATTCCCAGGCGGTGGGACTGACCTTGAGCGCCAACATCAGTCAGAACAATGTGTTTGGGACAGGTAATTCCATTTCTGTGGGCATTACGCGCAACCAGATTTCCCAGCAAGCGAATTTTAGTTACACCAACCCCTATTTTACTGATGATGGGGTCAGCCGGGGTTATTCGATTTATAATAACAAGACGTTTGCCTCGTACCTGAGTGTGACCACCTACTGGACCAACTCCGTTGGGGGAACCGTCAATTTTGGCTACCCGATCGATGAAACAGAAAATATTGGCTTCTCGTTTGGGCTGGATCACACCGATATCCAGGTTGGCAACCAACCGGCGCTGCTGGTGCTGGATTATATCCAGAAGGAAGGTTCCACAATCGATTCGGAAATCAACACACTGACCTGGAGTCGTAGCACCTTGAACAGAGGGGTATTCCCGACTGCCGGTGCGACCAATGCCCTCAGTCTGGAAATGACTGCCCCCGTATCAAGCAGCAACTATTACAAGCTGACTTATTCGGGTCAGACCTATATGCAGATCAGCGGAGACTGGGTGCTGCATTTGCGTACCATGCTCGGTTATGGCGCAGGCATCTGGGGAACCCAGCATTTGCCCTTCTACCGCAACTTCTTCACCGGCGGTATTGGGTCAGTGCGCGGCTATCTGGATTATACGGTGGCGCCACGCAGTCCTTACATGATGCCCTATGTTGATCCGGTGAGTGGTCAGGTTGTTGCCGATCCCTATCCTTCGGTCATCGGTGGTAATGCGGTGGTCAACGGTACCGCGGAAGTGGTTATTCCCATGCCCTTTCTTAAGGATCTGGCCAGCAGCATGCGTACCACCCTGTTTATGGATGCAGGGCAGGCGTTTATGACCTACGCATCACCGTATGTTGTTGATAATCCATCATTAAGCAATATGCGCTACTCGGTTGGGTTGGGGTTTTCATGGCTGACGCCGATTGGCCCACTGACCTTCAGTGTGGCGAAGCCCTTACGAGTTCAGCCTTATGATCAGGAACAGATCTTCCAGTTCACCATCGGCCAGGGGTTCTAAAGCGAATATAAGCGGAATACTGCTGACCAATGCCAGCAAATAAGCTAGTATTGGTGGAGTTTTTATACAAAAAAATGCAAGGAGGTGGGTTGTGTTGATGTCGCGTGTAAGCAAGGCCTTTTTGATGCTGCTGTTTGGTCTCACAATGAGCTTGGGTAGTTGGGCAGCAGCTGCTTCGGGTCAGAGCGGCGTCCTGAAGGTGGCAATCTTTGATCCGCAGGTGGCTTTGTGGAGTTCCAATATTGCTCAGCAGGCCTTAAAGAACTTCAAGACCGATGTCAAGGGTCAGGAAGATCAGATGAAGACCATTAAAGGTCAGCTGGATGCACTGGGCGAAAAGATGCGTAAGGATGCTTCGGTGATGAGTCAGGCGGATCAGAAGAAGATTCAGACCCAGGGCGAGCAACTGTATCAGCAGTATCAGAAGCTGGCGGTGACCGTCCAGGAGAAGAGCAAGTCGATGCAACAGCAAGTCATCTCGACACTGACTCCCAAGCTCGAAAAGGCAATTGCCAAGATTGAGAAGGATGAAGCCTACGATCTGGTGCTTGATGCCCATGCTGCCATCATTTACCATCCCCAGCTTGATATCACCAAAAAAGTGATTGAAGGCATCAATGCGTTGACGGCCCCAGGGCAGTGATGCATGACTGAAGTGCTGACGTGGAGTTTGGCTGAACTTGCCAGCGCCTTCCATCTCGATGTTCGGGGTGAACCATCGGTTCGCGTCAGTGGGCTGCATACCTTGCAGTCGGCAGGTCCTGAGCATCTGAGTTTTCTGGCCAACCGCAAATACCTTGAGCAGTTGGAGAAAACACGTGCGGCTGCGGTGATTGTGCACCCTTCCGCACTGGATCGCTATCAAGGACCGGCGCTGGTAACGGATCAGCCTTATCTGGCCTATGCCCGCATCAGCCGGATGATTGAAGCGGCAAGGCGGCCGATTGTTGAAGCGCAGATTCATCCTCAGGCGGTGGTTGACGCAACAGCTTTGCTGGAGGAAGGAGTGCAGATCGGTCCGATGGCCGTGGTCGGTGCCTATGCTGTGCTCAGACGTGGTGTCGTCGTTGGTGCTGGAGCTGTCATCGGTGATCGGGTGGTACTTGGCGAACAATCCCATATCTTTGCCCGAGCGGTCATTTATCCGGATTGCATCTTGGGCTGCCGGGTCCGTGTTCATGCTGGGGCCGTCATTGGTTCTGACGGCTTTGGTTTTGCTCCGGGTCCTGATGGCTGGGAGCGTATCGCTCAACTCGGCCGGGTTGTGATTGGAGATGACTGCGATATAGGAGCCAACACCACAATTGACCGGGGCGCTCTGGGTGACACGGTGCTTGGACGCGGTGTCATCGTTGACAATCAGGTGCAGATTGCGCATAACGTGAGCATTGGTGATGGCACGGCCATTGCCGCCTGTGTCGGTATCTCGGGCAGCACCCAGATCGGTCAGCGTTGTGTGCTGGCCGGTGGTGTGGGCCTGGTGGGGCATATTCATATTGCTGATCATGTGCAGCTGACGGGCATGACCATGGTCACCAAGTCCATTGAACAGCCGGGCAGCTATTCCTCTGGCAGTATCTGTGAACCGACCGCCCAATGGAAAAAAACAGCAGTACGTGTCAAACAACTGGAACGTCTGGTCGAACGTGTTGCCCGACTTGAACGGCGGATCCAGACCGATCATCTTTCCTGAGCAGTCAAGAGTATCCTTATGCAGACATCGGTCATCATGGATATTGAAAGTATTCGTAGCTATTTGCCGCAGCGCTATCCCTTCCTTCTTCTGGATCGGGTGACCGAACTGGAGCCTGGGGTACGGGCAACCGGATTTAAGAACGTGACCATCAATGAAGAGTTTTTCAACGGTCATTTTCCTGGTAAGCCCATCATGCCAGGTGTGTTGATCGTTGAGGCAATGGCGCAGCTGGCGGGCGTGCTTGGTTTTGTCAGTACCGGACGTAAGCCTGCTGATGGTGTCATTCATCTGTTTGTCGGTGCGGATCGGCTACGCTTCAAGCGTCAGGTTGTTCCCGGAGATCGTCTGCAGATGGAAGCATGCATTGGCGCAAGCAAGCGCAATCTTTTCAAATTTGGTTGTCGGGCTACGGTGGATGGCGATCTGGCGGCCAGTGCTGAAATTCTGATCGCAGAGCAGGTCCTATGAGCCCACGCATTCATCCGACCGCACTGATTGACCCTGCTGCCGAACTTGCTGATGGTGTTGAAGTAGGCCCGTACTGCATTGTTGGTCCGGATGTAATCATCGGGGAGGGAACCCGGCTACTTTCCCATGTGGTGCTGAAGGGACCTATGCGCATGGGGCGCAATAATCAGGTGTTTCAGTTTTCCACGCTGGGCGAGATGTGCCAGGACAAGAAATACAAGGGTGAGCCAACTCGGCTGGAAATTGGCGATGACAATGTTTTTCGCGAAGCCTGTACGGTGCATCGCGGCACGGTTCAGGATGAAGGGCTGACCCGTATTGGTGACCGGAACCTGTTGATGGTGAACACCCATGTGGCGCATGATTGCCGCATTGGTTCGGATAATATTCTTGCCAACAATGTCGGCTTGGCCGGTCATGTTCGTATCGGCAATGGTGCTGTGCTGGGTGGCATGGTTGGTGTCCATCAGTTTGTGTCGATTGGTTCTTTTGCCATGGCAGCAGGCGGTGCGATCTTGTTCAAGGATGTACCGGCCTATGTTATGGTAGGAGGAAACCCTGCTGTTGCCCGGGGCATGAATTTTGAAGGCATGCGTCGGCGTGGCATGTCGGCTGAGGCTATTGGAGCCCTGCGCAAGGCCTATAAGCTGGTCTATCGTTCAGCTCTGCCGTTGGAACAGATCATGCCCGAACTGGAACAGTTGGGCGCATCACTTCCCGAAGTAGCCCTGTTTTGTCAGAGTGTTCAAAGCTCACACCGCGGGCTGGCTCGTTAACAAAAGGTAGGGAGTAAAACCCATGCACAGACCGATTCGGGTTGTGGGGATGGTCGTGGGTGAGGCATCGGGAGATACATTAGGTGCTGACCTGATCAGGGCACTGCGCCAGCAGTACCCTGATTTGCGTGTCATTGCTGTTGCCGGACCTCAGATGCAGTCCCTCGGTGTCGAAACGATTGCTTCCTTTGAGGCGCTCAATATCGTCGGGCTTTTTGAAGTGCTCTGGAATATTCGGCGTCTGCTGCGGCTGCGTACCGAGGTGCTGACCACGTTCCTGCATGAGCCCATAGATCTGTTCATCGGTATTGATGCCCCCGATTTCAATCTGCGTCTGGCCAGCCGGCTGAAAGAGGCGGGTATTCCCACGGTGCATTATGTCAGCCCTTCGGTTTGGGCCTGGCGGCAGGGCCGGGTTCATGGCATTGCCCGCAGTATTGACCTGATGCTCTGCGTATTGCCTTTTGAAAAGGATTTCTACGATCAGCACCATGTACATGCCGAGTTTGTCGGGCACCCTCTAGCCGATCAACTGCCGCTGGAAGCGAACGATCATGAGGCCCGTCAGCAACTGGCTATCCCGGAAGGTAAGGAAGTTCTCGCTGTGTTGCCGGGAAGCCGAACCAGTGAGGTCAGGATGCTGGCTGGTCCGTTAAAGATCAGCATGCGGCGATATTTGCAGGAACATCCGCAGGACTGGATCCTCATTCCGGCAATTTCAGGGCAGCGCCAAAAACAGATCGAACAGCTTTTTGCGGCCGAACTGCAGGAGTATCCTGATCGTCTGCGCATTCTGTCCCCGCACTATGGCCCCGGAGTGGGTCGGTTGGCTATGGCAGTCAGTCGACAGGTCTGGCTGGCGTCGGGGACTGCGGCACTTGAAGCCATGCTGTTAAAAAAGCCGATGTTGGTACTGTACCGCTTTCATTGGGTCACCTATCTTCTGGCCCGGATGCTGATCCGCATTTCCTGGTACAGCCTGCCCAATCTGTTGCTAGGACGTTTACAAGTCCCTGAGTTGATACAGAGCTATGTAAATCCGGATGCTATTTTGGAAACCAGTCGTCAACTGACAAATCAAGGTGATTGCTGGAGCCAGCTGTTTCGGGAACAGCACGAGCGTTTGCGCTGCAATGCCAGTCAGCGGGCGGCTCAGGCCATTATTGCGCTCTGGGAGCGGAACCCGACATGAGCCTGATCGCGGGGGTTGATGAAGTCGGTCGTGGTCCTCTGATCGGCGCCGTGGTTACCGCTGCCGTGATCCTGCCCGAAGGGTTGCTGATTGCAGGGCTGCGTGATTCCAAGAAGCTGAGTGACCGGCAGCGACGGGCGCTGGTTGATCAGATCCGGACACAGGCGATTGCCTATGCCTATGGTCGGGCGGAACCTGCCGAGATTGATGCCCTCAACATCCTGAAGGCTACGTTGCTGGCGATGCAGCGGGCGGTGCAGGCCCTTTCGGTTCGGCCGGATGCGGTGGTGGTCGATGGTTCGGTCGCGCCCGTGCTGGAAATGCCAGTCCAGGCACTGATCGGAGGTGATGACCGGGTGTTGGCCATCAGCGCAGCCAGCGTCCTTGCGAAAGTGGCCCGGGATGATGAGATGATTGCACTTGATCAGCGTTATCCGGGCTATGGTTTTGCCCGGAACAAGGGCTATCCAACTGCCGAACACCGGCAGGCGATGATGCAACTGGGTGTTTTGCCAGAACATCGACGTAGTTTTGCGCCGGTGGCAAATGCCCTGCGCAGCGGTGGTACTCATGGCCGTTGAGTTTGTTCATTTGCGTCTGCATAGCGAATTTGCGCTTGAAGACAGCATCATCCGCATGGATGAACTGCTGTGCAGGACCGCAGAACTCAATATGCCGGCGGTGGCATTGACCGATCCCTGTAATCTGTTTGGCATGGTTAAGTTTTACCGGGCAGCGCGATCCAAGGGTATTAAACCCATTGTCGGAGCGGATCTGCATATGGGGACTGATCCAACCCAGCCAACGACCCAGATCACGCTGCTGGTGCGTGATGCTGAAGGTTACCGTCATCTGATTGACCTGATCTCGCGCTGTCATATTGAAAGTGCCCAGTTACCGCATCGTCCCTTGGACCCGTCATGGCTGAACGACCGGGCCGGATTGCTGGTACTGTTGGGGCGCAGGAGTGATGTCGGTGAGGCTCTGGTGCGCGCTGACCGGCAGATGGCTCGACAGCGGCTTGAGGTTTGGCTCAAACTTTTTGGTGCCGAACAAGTCGTGCTTGAACTCCAGCGGACTGGGCGTGATGGCGAAGAAGTCATGGTGCACGGGGCTGTTGAACTGGCGAACGAACTGGGTGTCAGTGTTGTGGCTACCAATGACGTCCGGTTTCTGCAGGCCGATGAGTTTGAGGTTCATGAGACCCGGGTCTGCATCGCTGAGCGCACCACTCTGTCGGACCCGCGTCGTGTCCGGCGCTACAGTGAGGCGCAGTACCTTAAGTCACCTGAGGAAATGCAGGCGCTCTTCAAGGACATTCCGGAGGCGATCAGCAACAGTGTACGTATCGCCCAGCGCTGTAATCTGCATATTCAACTGGGTAAAAGTTTTCTGCCCCAGTTTCCGGTGCCGGAAGGACTCAGCCTGGAGGCCTTTTTTTGTCAGGAAGCCCGGCGCAAGCTGTTGCAGCGCCTTGAGCGCCTGATGCCCAAAGGCAGGGATGAAGATCCGTCGCGCTTTCAGATGTACCAGGATCGTCTTGAACAGGAACTGTCCATCATCAATCAAATGGGCTTTGCGGGCTATTTCCTAATCGTGATGGATTTTATTCAGTGGGCCAAGGATCACGGGGTGCCGGTGGGTCCTGGACGTGGTTCTGGAGCGGGGTCGCTGGTGGCCTATGCCCTCAGGATTACCGATCTGGATCCGACCCGCTATGATCTGCTCTTTGAGCGGTTTCTTAATCCGGAACGTGTGTCGATGCCTGACTTTGACATCGATTTCTGCATGGATGGCCGCGACCGGGTCATTGAATACGTCGCTCAGTGTTATGGTCGAGAGGCCGTGTCCCAGATCATTACCTTTGGAACCATGGCAGCCAAGGCAGCGGTCCGTGATGTGGCGAGGGTGCTGGGCAAATCCTATGGACTGGCCGACCGAATCTCCAAACTGATTCCCCTGAAACCCCCTGGAATTACGCTTGCCCAAGCGCGTTCTGCCGAAGCGCAGCTTGAGTTGCTGTTGACCCAGCCTGGTGAGCGTGATCATGAAGATGCGGTTGAGATATGGGAACGGGCCTGCAAGCTCGAAGGTATGATCCGTGGGGTAGGCAAGCATGCTGGCGGGGTGCTGATTGCCCCCGGCAAGCTCACTGATTTTACCCCAGTGTTCTGTGATGAAGACGGCAAGTGGGTCAGTCAGTTCGACAAGGATGATGTGGAAAAGGTCGGTCTGGTCAAGTTCGACTTTCTTGGCCTGCGTACACTGACCATCATCGACTGGGCCCTGCAGTCCATTCAGAAAGTCCGTCAACAGAAGGGCGAAGCGCCCTTGGACCTGGAACTGTTGCCGCTTGACGATGCACCAACTTATCGCATGATTGAGGAGGGGCGAACGACCGCTGTGTTTCAGTTGGAATCACAGGGTATGAAAAATCTGCAGAGAAAGCTGAAACCCTCTAATTTTGAAGACCTGATTGCTCTGGTGGCCCTGTTTCGGCCGGGTCCTCTGGACTCGGGGATGGTGGATGATTTTATCAACCGCAAGCATGGGCGGGCTGATGTGGCCTATCCTGATCCCCAGTATCAGCATGAATGTCTGCAGCCGGTGCTGGCACCGACCTATGGTGTTATTGTTTATCAGGAACAGGTGATGCAGATTGCCCAGGTTCTGGCAGGATACTCCCTTGGAGCCGCTGATCTGCTGCGCCGTGCCATGGGCAAGAAAGATGCGGCTGAGATGGCGCGTCAGCGGGCACTGTTTACCGAGGGTGCCCGAGAAAAGGGTATTGCCGATACGCTGTCCGGACCTATTTTTGACCTGATGGAAAAGTTTGCAGGTTACGGCTTCAACAAATCCCACTCGGCGGCCTATGCCTTGCTGTCCTATCAGACGGCCTGGCTGAAACTGCACTATCCGGCGGAGTTCATGGCCGCTGTACTCCGCGCGGAAATGCATAATACCGATGCACTGGTGCCGCTGATTGATGAGTGTCGTCAGTGGTCGATTGTGGTGGAGCCTCCTCAGATCAACCGATCGGTATTTGGCTTCATACCGCTGCAATCGGATCGTATTCTTTATGGGCTGGGTGCCATCAAGGGGTTGGGACACGGACCGGTGGAAGCGATCCTGCGGGAACGACAACAGGGTGGGCCCTTTAGTGATCTGCTGGATTTCTGTATTCGTCTGGACAGTACGCTGATCAATAAACGCAGCCTAGAAGGACTGATCCGGGCGGGCTGCTTTGATGGTCTGGGCGGGCACCGTCAGACCCTGTTCGATCATCTTGATGAAGTTTTGAACTCGGCGGCGCGCCTGCAGGAAGACCGGAACATGGGGGTACAGGATATGTTCGGTAGTTCGATGCAGGATGTTCCCCGGCCGAAGATCAAGCGAGATGAAAGGCCCTTGCCGACCAGTTGCCGGTTGGAGATGGAGCGGGAAGCGCTCGGCCTTTATTTGACAGCGCACCCCTTGGATGGCCTTTTGCAGGAACTGCGTCAGGCGGGCGTGATTCCCTTAGCTCAGGTTGAGCCAACAGCTTCGGGGCGCAAAGCTAAAACAGCAGGCAAGATTGTGGCCTGGCGGGTGGATCGGGGCGGTCGCGGCCAGGTGCTTCTCGAAGATGCTACGGGTCGACTTGAAGTGGTGGTGCAGCCAGAACTGCTGGCAGAAGTCAAACGTTGTCTTGCAGCGGATGCCGTTGTCATTGTGGAAGGTCCGGTACGTCTGGATCGGTTCCGGGATGCTCCCAGCATGATGGTGCAGCAACTGACCGATCTGGATCGATTACGCCGTACGGAAGCAACCCGGGTGAGCCTGCGCATTGGTCATGAGGTGTCTTTGGCCATTCGGGAACAGTTGAAGGTGGTGTTGCAGCAAGGGGCAGCCGAGGCAGAAGATCAGCAGGGGGGCAAACCGGTCGAATTGGTGACGGAGCCGGCTGATGAGCGTCTGCGGGAGCGGGTGCGGGTACGCCTGCTGCTTTCAAACCGTTATCATATGGTACCGACGCATGCGCTAATCGAGCGTTTGCGTGGTTGTCTGGGTGATGCCAACGTGGAGGTCCTCTATGAGTGAAAATACGGGCTGGAGCCGGCAATCAACGCTTTCCGTGGTTGTGCCTGCCTTTCGCGAGGCACCTAACCTAGAACGGCTGCTGCCGGCGCTGATGGCGCAGTTGGCTGAACTGGTTGACTGTTTTGAAATTGTTGTGGTCAATGATGGCAGTCGGGATGGTACGGATGAACTGATGGCCTCACTGCCTGCTGATTGGCCGGTACATTATCTTTCCCTGTCGCGCAATTTTGGCAAGGAGGCAGCGTTGACCGCAGGGCTGGATGCGGCGCGTGGTGATGCCGTTATTCTGATGGATGCTGATTTTCAGCATCCGCTGTCCGTGCTGCCGGAGTTTTTTCGGCACTGGCAACAGGGCTACGATATGGTGTTTGCCGTTCGGGCGGATCGGAGCAGGGAATCCTGGCTGAAACGGCACGGAACCCGTTTTTTTTACCGCATGATGTCGCAGGGGTCCGATATCGAGATTGTGCCGGATGCTGGGGATTTTCGCTTGCTGGATCGTAAAGTGGTCCAGGCGCTGCGGCAGTTGCCCGAGCGGAACCGGTTTATGAAAGGTATGTATGCTTGGGTAGGCTTTCGTACCCTGTCGATCGAGTATGTTCCGGATGAACGACTGGAAGGTGACAGTGCCTTTGGAATGGCGGCGCTGTTTCGGCTGGCTTTTACCGGTTTGACGGCTTTTACCGATTTACCATTAAGAATCTGGAGCGGGCTTGGGGCACTGGTCTCGCTGATCGCCTTAGCCTATGGCGCTTTTATTGTGCTGTCCACTTTGCTCTTTGGCAAGGATGTTCCTGGCTATGCCACCATTGTCACCAGCATTATGTTCTTCTCCGGGGTTCAACTGCTGTCGGTGGGTGTGCTTGGAGAGTATCTGGCCCGGGTCTATACCGAAGTCAAACAGCGGCCGACCTACCTGATCGGGGTTGAACGAGATCAGAGCCCTCTTTCGGCCCAGACGCATCTTCCGGCTCAGGAAAGCTAGTCATGAGTTCGCGGTTGCAGTTGTTCTGGTTCGTATTGGTTGGTGGTTCAGCCTTTGCGGTGCATTACCTGCTGGTTTTGCTGCTGGTGGGGCGATGGGCGGTGACTCCCCTGCATGCCAATGTACTGGCATTTTGTTGCGCCTTCTGGGTCAGTTATTTCGGGCACCGTCGGCTGACGTTTCAGGTGGGGCATGGACATCGGCAGACCCTGCCCCGCTTTGCACTGGTGTCCTTGTCGTCCTTTGCGATCAATCAGCTGCTTTTTGCACTCTTGTTACTGGAGTTGCCGGCAGTTCCCTACTATGTTTCTTTGGCGATTGTCCTGGTTGCTGTTGCTATTCTTACTTTTCTGATCAGTAAATTCTGGGCATTTGCACATGACAGACATCCATGAATCCAGACCTTCCCGCCAGCTTTGGCTGATTGCGGATGATTTTGCCCAGTCCGAACCGATTGATCGAGCCATTCTTGAACTGGCCGGAAAAGGACTGCTGTCCGGCACCAGTGTGTTTGCAGAATCAGCAGCCTGCCGTGAACGGGCACCGGACCTTCGGGCCTGTACGGATCTGGCTGTCGGAATGCATTTTTCCCTGACTCATTCCATTGAGGGGCGGCTCTGCTGGTCTCTGACCGAGGTTTGGCGTCGTTCCTTCCTGCGTCAATGGTCGGCTCAAGATCTGCAAAAGCTCTGGCATGCACAGCTCGATGCCTTTGAACAGGCCTTGGGGCGGGCTCCGGACTATGTCGATGGCCATCAGCATGTGCATCAGTTGCCGCAGATACGTGAGGCCATGCTCCATGTACTTCAGGAACGCTACGGCCGGGTGTTGCCTTTACGCTCGACGGTCATGCGCTCATGGCGTGGCCTGAAGGCTTGGGTGATTCAGTTTCTTGGGGGAAAATCACTGCCGGCGCATAGCTGTATGAATGAAGATTTTGCTGGGGTCTATCACTTTGAGGCAACGGCATTTGAGCAGGAAATGCAGCGTTGGCTGGATACACTGGTCGATCGGGGCTTGATCATGTGCCATCCGGGCCATTATGATCCAGACGATGTTCTGTGTGCCTCCCGGCCCCGGGAATATGAGGCACTTGCAAGCGGCTGGTTTGAAGCACAGTGCCGCCTCCGTGGTCTGGAACTGTTGCGGCGCGCTGATCTGGGAACGAACAGCCATAAGGAGTCCATGGCGTGAATCCGAACTATCTCGATTTTGAACAACCCATTGCCGAGCTTCAGTCCAGGATTGAGGGGTTGCGCAAGCTGGGTCAGGGTACCAACCTGAACATTGATGAAGAAGTGCTGCGTCTTGAGGAAAAGTTGGGTCGCATGACCGAAGAGATATTCAGCAAGCTGACACCCTGGCAAGTCTCGCAATTGTCGAGGCATCCTTTGCGTCCGTACAGCCGTGACTACATTGAACGTATTTTTACTGATTTTGATGAATACCACGGTGATCGTGTCTTTGGTGATGATCCGGCCATTATTGGCGGGACCGCACGTCTTCAGGGGGAACCGATCATGTTTGTCGGACACCAGAAGGGGCGAGACGTCAAGGAAAAGGTATGGCGCAATTTTGGCATGCCCAAACCGGATGGTTACCGTAAGGCACTGCGCCTGTTTGAGATGGCCGAGCGCTTTCATCTGCCGATCATAACCTTTATCGACACGCCAGGAGCTTATCCGGGCATTGACGCTGAAGAACGGGGGCAGTCAGAGGCGATTGCCCGGAATCTGGCGGTGATGTCGCGGCTGAAGACCCCAATCCTATGCACGGTCATTGGTGAGGGCGGTTCAGGTGGAGCGCTGGCGGTCGGCGTAGGGGACGTAGTGCAGATGCTGCAGTACAGTACTTATTCGGTGATTTCTCCGGAAGGCTGCGCCTCCATTCTCTGGAAAACAGCGGAGAAGGCGCCTGAAGCTGCCGAAGCTATGGGGTTGACGGCCCAGCGACTCAAGCATCTTGGACTCATTGATGAGATTGTGGCCGAACCACTGGGCGGAGCGCATCGTCAGATGGATGTGATGGCGGATCATCTGCGTAAGTCGCTGCTTAAGCATCTGAAAAAACTGCGATCCATGGATGCTGCGGCACTGGTGGAGCGACGCTATCAAAGAATCATGAGTTATGGTTCAAGTCTGGCTGAGTCCTGAGGAGTGCGGTTATGTTGCGTTTTACCATCATTCCGGTGACGCCGCTGCAGCAGAACTGCACGCTGCTCTGGTGTGACCAGACTGGCGAGGCAGCGCTGATTGATGCCGGTGGTGATCTGGATCGGCTGCTTGCAGAAGTGCGTCAGCAGCAGCTGCAGCCGGGTAAGTTGTGGGTAACTCACGGCCATGTCGATCATGTCGGGGCGGTTGCTGCCTTGCAGTCGCTGGGCTGGGGACCTATTGAGGGGCCGCATCAGGCAGATGACTACTGGATTGATCTGGTTCCGCAGGCAGCGGCGCGTTTTGGATTGCCGCAGGCATCATCGTTTGTGCCGGATCGCTGGCTGAAGCAGCATGATGTGCTGACATTGGGTGAGGAGCAGTTGCAGGTGCTGCATTGTCCGGGACATACCCCAGGGCATGTGGTCTTTTATCATGAGCGTCAGCAACTGGCTTGGGTGGGTGATGTATTGTTTGCCGGTTCGATTGGACGCAGCGATTTTCCGGGTGGAAATGGCCCTGTACTGATTCGATCCATTCGTGAGCAGTTGTTCGTCTTGGGTGATGACGTGCGCTTCATTCCGGGACATGGTCCAATGTCAACCTTTGGAGCAGAGCGGCAGACCAATCCCTTTGTCGCCGATCGCCTCTTTGCGGGATGATCCGAATGACTCCGGTTCTGGGTGGAAACAAATGAAGATGCGCGTATTTTGGGTATTTTTGGGGCTGCTGATCCTTGCTGGCTGTGCGGAGCACCAGGTCCGGTTGCCAGCCAATGACCCTGCTCCACGGGCAGTACCAACGTTGGCTGAATCGGAAATCAATGTCCCGGTTGCGCTCAATTTGCAGAGTGTGCGTGCTGATGTGCTGCAGCATCTGCCCAAGCCACTGCTTGCTGGCCAGAGCAGCAAACAAACTGCTATTGCGGCGTTGGGCGGTCTAAATGTAGCAGTGCAGACCGAATACCGTCTGACGCTGGACGATCTGCAACTGCAGGTGGTGCATCATGCCCTGCAACTTCAGGTCGTGGCAGATGTTTCGGCGCGTGCGTCTATGGCGGGGCCATTGGGACATGCATCGCTCGCAGGTTGTGGGTACGGTGAGCCGCCTGCCCGTATCCGTTTCTCTCTGGACGGGAACCTGTCGGTGCAACAACAAGGTGGGGTCTCGGTGCAGCCTGGGGCATGGAAGATGGACTGGCTTCGGCCATGCCGCATCACGGCCCTTAATCTGGATGTGGGGAGTCTGCTGAGTCTGCCTTGGATTCACGATCAGGTGAACCAGCTTGTTCAGAATGAGTTGACCCAGGCACTGAGTGCTGATGGTGTTCGCTCTGCCCTGATGGGTGTCTGGCCCATGCTGAATCAGCCGGTCGATATGGGGCATGGTCTGTGGTTGCTGCTGCATCCCAGTGATCTGGCGCTGAGTCAGCTCGATGGTACGGGCTCGGTTGTCAATCTTGGCCTTCAACTGAAGGCGCGTCCGGAGGTGATGGGGGAGCATCCGCCTGTTCAGCCTGTCCCTCCTTTGCCGGCCCTTAAGCCCTGGGCTTCAAAGCCGGGATTCAGGGTTGGGTTGCTGTTTGCCATGCCTCTGACCAAGGCTAATGCTCTACTGAATCAGAGTTTGGCGGGGCGCACGCTGATGGTGCATGGTCATCAGGTGCTTATTCGGTCAGTACAGGTCTATGGGCATGCCGATCGGGCCGTTCTGGTCCTGCAACTGGATCAGCCCTTTACCGGTATGATTGTTCTGGAGGCAACGCCGGTTATGGATACCCAGACCGGTTCCTTGTCCTTTACCCAGGTGGACTATGCTCTGTCAACCTCAAGTTTTCTGGCACGTACCGCATCCTGGATGCTGGGTCATGAGTTGCGCAGGCAGATCGAGTTGGGTCTCAAGGTTCCGCTGGCTCCGGCATTGCAGCAGTTGCGTCAGTATGCCAAGGCTCCGCTTGATATGGGGCATGGCCTCAAGGCGCAGTTGACCTTGGACGATTTCCGGGCACAGGGGTTGTGGTTCAGCCCGGATCAGGTTCATGCCGTTGTCGGGGCCAGCGGCGCTTTGCAGCTTTATTATGGCCTAGACAGCAGCGCTGCCCGAACGTTGGTTCCCTGAACAAAACTCAGCGTTGGTCGCGCTTTTTGGGAACCCATGCCCAGAGCATGCGGCACTGCACTGGCTGATCACCGTTTTCATCGGTAACGGTGGTAAGGACTTCAACTTCACCGCGGTCTTCATTGCGCAAACGGTGAATCTGGTCGGCATTCAGTCTGGCAACAGCCCGAAGGCCGCCCTGGCTGCGGCGTATATAATCGACCTGCAGGCTTTTGATCAGAGGTAACCGGTCATCGGGCAGGTTCATCCCAACCACAAAGCCACTGGCAGTTTCCGCAAGCAGGGCAACTGCGGCAGCATGTACACCACCGATATGGTTCTGAACAGGTCTGCGGTTGCGGATACTAACCACAACTTCTTCGAATTTTAGAGACTCATAGAGCAGACCCGAAGTACCGACGTAGGGCACAAATTTGCCCAGCAGACGCGAAATGATGCTTGGCCGTAGCGTGGCCGGAACGAAGGAGAGGCGGGCGAGGTTACGGGTCAGTGCATTCTGGAAGCTCATAAAATCCTTAGTTTTCATCAGTCTTTGAAATTATTGAATTGCAGGGGTATGCCAAAACTCTGTTGACGCAGATCAGCCATAACAGTCTGCAGGGCGTCCCGCTTTTTGTCGCTGACGCGGATTTTATCACCCTGGATCGCTGCTTGGACCTTGAATCCGGCATCCTTGAGGTGGCGGACGATTTTTTTGGCCGTGTCCTGATCCAAGCCATCCTTAAGGATGATGCTTTGGGTCATATTGCGTCCGGAGGCCTGCATGTCCTTGATATCCATGATCTGCACATCCAGCTTGCGTTTGACCAGATGCTGTTCAAGCATGGTGCGCAGTTGGTCGACCTGAAAATCGGACTCAGCGGTCAGCACAACCGTCTTGTTTTTTTCCTGCAACTCGACTTTCGCAGGGCTGCCACGAAAGTCAAAACGGGTTGCCAGTTCTTTCTGGGTGTTGCCAACGGCGTTGGCGATCTCAAATATTTCAATTTCGGAAACGATGTCAAAAGAGGGCATAGGCAATCTTGTTCCTGAGCGATGCTCTATTAAACTCTGAGCTGGACTTCAGTTCAAGATCCGATCGATATGAATGCATGAATCACCTGACCAGGCAACGGAGTG
>JAJZHM010000112.1 GCA_021804485.1 Pseudomonadota bacterium
CATTCAACAAAGTTCAATACGTTTTTGTTCTTTCTTATCAGCAGGTTCAACCACGCTCTGCTGCAGACTCCATTCTTGTTCCATGATCTTCTCGACATCGGGCGTTACCACTGAAAGCCGACGACAGTAGACTTCACCGTTGGGCAGGGCAATCACCTTGCGGGACCATGAGCCCCCCAGATCCTCTGCCAGAAGCGGAATACTTTCACGCTCCAGCCACTCCCGTGCAAACCGGGCGTTATCTGCCCCAATCATGGTTCTTAACGAATGCACCACCGTACCACCGCCAAAGGCTTTGGCCTGCAAATTCTGCTTGCGACAGCCGCGTGCCATCATGGCATTTACGAGTACTTCCATGGCATAGTCCCCAGCCAGAACGGTGTTGTCCTCTTCGAGGATATTCTGGGCATGGCGGCGTGGCAACATAAAATGGTTCATTCCGGTCAGCTGCATGCGGGGATCATGCAGGCTGACGGCAACACAGGAACCGAGTACCGTGGACAGCGGGCGATCCGACTCGACCGCCCAGCCGCCTGGATGCAGCACCTTGGCCTGCCGTTCGAGCAGGCGGGGATCATCCGACCACACGGCTAAACCTCATCAACTCGTCGGCAATATCATACAGCGGCAGCACCTTGTCCACCGCCCCCCGCTTAATGGCCTCATGAGGCATCCCAAAAACGACACAGGTCGACTCATCCTCAGCAAGGGTTTGCGCTCCGGCTTCATGCAGATTCTGCATGCCGCGGGCACCATCATCTCCCATACCGGTCATGATGACCGCTAGGGCATTACGACCAGCCACCTGCGCCACCGAACGGAATAGCACATCCACCGAAGGCTTGTGCCGGTTCACCACCGGCCCATCGGCAACTTCGACATAGTACTGGGCGCCACTGCGTTTCAGCTGCATATGCCGTCCCCCGGGGGCAATCAACGCCTGCCCCGTCATAACCCGGTCGCCATTGCGGGCCTCGCGCACCTGAATCTGGCACAGACCATTCAAACGTTCGGCAAACATTGCGGTGAACTTCTCCGGCATATGCTGTACAACAACAATGCCACACACCGAACGGGGCAGCGGGGTTAGCACCGCTTCCAATGCCTGGGTTCCTCCCGTCGATGTTCCTATGGCAATCACCCGATCGGTTGTTTCAGAAAGTGCCCGAACCGGATGGTTGTCCTGCTGGGGACGCAGCACAGCCCGAACCGTCCCCCGCCGCATACGATTCATATCCACCTGAGCGGCAGCTTTGACGGCTGCCACCAGATTGGCCGATTCATCTTCCAGAAAACTGTTCAGGCCAAGCCGTGGTTTGGTCATGATGCTCACGGCACCAGCGGCCATCGCCTCAATAGCCATCTGGGTTCCGCTTTCCGTCAGGGACGAACAGATAACGACCGGCGTTGGATGTTCGGTCATGATTTTGCGTAAAAAGGTCAAGCCATCCATACGGGGCATTTCAATATCCAGCAGGAGAACATCCGGCCATTGCTTGTTCATCGCCTCCATGGCAAAAATCGGATCGCTCACGGCACCAATCAGCTCAATACCCGGATCGCGGGCAATCAGATCACGCGCTGCCCGGCGAACCACTGCCGAATCATCGACAACCAACAACTTTACCCGAGTCATCCTCGATCTCCTCGCCGATAAATCGTTGGTTGCACCGCCACCATATCGGTTGTCAAACCATTGAGCGACTCGGAATGTCCGACCACCAGAAACCCTTCTGGCTTTAGTTGAGTCAGCAAATTTTCAATTACTTTCTTTTTGGTGACTGGATCGAAGTAGATCATGACGTTACGCAAAAAAATGACATCAAAGGGCTGCAAGTCGGGTGGGGATTCAAGGAGATTGCGAACCTCAAACTCAGCATGATCACGTAAAGCACGATCAATCAGAAAAGTCCCTTCCTGACTCCCAACCCCTTTGAGACAATATCTACGCCGCATGGTATCCGGCAAACCCCGGGTTCGGGCATCTTCATAATGGGCTTTGCGGGCCTGCTCCACCACCTGCGCTGAAATATCGCTTCCTAAGATGCTCCAGCGTGCCGCTGTCCCAAGCGTGTCTGCCAAAACCATGGCCATGGTCCAGACCTCCTCACCGCTACTGCAGGCAGCACTCCACAGCCGCAGCGCTGCTGTCGCCCTCTGGCGCGCCCACTGGGCCAGCCACTGAAAATGCCGCTCTTCCCGAAAAAAATAGGTCTCGTGGGTAGTCAGTACATCAATCAGTCTTTGCAGTTCATCAGGGTCTTCTCCCTGCGTCACATAGCGGTAGTAAGCCGCATAATCGGATATACCGAGCTGCCGCAACCGACTGCTCAGACGACCCACCACCAGTGTTTTTTTTGCCTCGGTCAGCGCCACCCCGGTAGCACGGTACATCAGTTGCCGAAACAGCTGAAACTCACGTTCGGGTAGATCTTCAGCCAACTCATTCAACCGGCATGCTCCCTGATGGCCGCGTCCGTCACCCGCTTGCCCTGTTCCCTTGCAGCCAGCAAGGTTGCGATTTCATCAATCGACAGCACCCGATCAATGTTCAGTACGATGACAAATCCACCGTTGATCTTTGCCATGCCCTGAATGAAATCGGCACGAATCTTAGCACCAAAGGCTGGCGGTGGCTCAATCTCAGCAGCCGGAACCTCCAGCACTTCCGAAACCGAATCCACCACCATCCCCATATCATGCCGACCTTCTTCATTGCTCATTTCAACAATGACAATGCAACTGCGCCGGCCGATTTTTTGCCGGTCATAGCCAAAACGCGCACCAAGATCGATAACAGGCACAACACTTCCCCGCAGATTAATCACTCCGCGGATAAAACCGGGCATCAACGGAATCTCCGTCAACTGCCCGTATTCAATGATCTCCTTAACATGCAGAATACCTACGGCAAACATCTCCTCATGCATTGAGAAGGTCAGAACCTGCACCGAGTCCATACTTGCCAGTTCCCGGGAACCGACCGCTGTGACCGCACCCATGTTCTCGTCTCCCGAAAAGGACATCAATAACGCACAAATTCACCTTCATCCATCGCAGTCGCCCCACCTCCGGACTTCACCGGCTTGCGTACCGCAGAGGATGAACGATTCGAAGTTGCAGCCGGCCGGGCCGAAGCCCGCGACACATGCTGGCCATCCGTGCGGAAGAAGCTGACCAGTTGCTGCAGTTGAGTAGACTGAGCTCCAAGTTCCTCAGCCGTAGCAGCCAACTCTTCCGATGCCGATGCATTTTGTTGGGTTGCCTTGTTGAGTTGACCCATGGCGCCATTAATCTGTACCACACCGCTGGACTGTTCGTCCGATGATGCCGATATTTCCTGAACCAGATCAGAAGTCTTTTTAATGGACGGAACCATAGCATTGAGTAACGAACCGGCTTTTTCTGCCAGATCAACCGAAGATCCCGCCAGATTGCCGATTTCCTGGGCTGCCACCTGCGAACGTTCCGCCAGTTTACGAACTTCTGCAGCCACCACAGCAAAGCCTTTACCATGTTCACCCGCACGGGCGGCTTCAATGGCCGCATTCAGTGCCAGCAGATTGGTCTGGTAGGCGATATCATCAATAATACCGATACGGTCGGCAATCTGTTTCATGGCCGTTACCGTTTCACCGACCGCTTTACCACCTTCCTGAGCCTCAGTAGCCGCCTGGGTTGCCATATTATTGGTCACCTTGGCGTTATCCGCGTTTTGATTAATGGACGAAGTCATCTGCTCCATCGCTGCGGTGGTCTCTTCTACTGAAGCTGCCTGTTCCGATGAAGACTGGGACAGAGACTGTGCCGTTGCAGACACCTGGCCTGCGGCATTATTAAGATCCTGTGCCGAGACATTGATCTGTACCAGTGTTTCAGCCAGTTTTTCGACGGTGGTATTAATCGCCGACTTCATCTGATCAAAATCACCCTGATAGGTTCGGGTAATCTTCTGGGTCAAATCCCCACCAGCCATCGCCTCCATGACCCGACGCACATCGTTGAAGGGTTCAATGACCGCATCCAGGGTACTGTTCACCCCCTCGACGATACGACGGAAATCTCCACGGTGGGCGCTACCATCAGCACGGGTTTCCAGTTGTCCAGCCAGTGCCGCTGTACTCAGGCGATTGGCATCGACAATCAGCGCCTTGATGTTGCCCCGCACCTGCTCCACGGTTTCATTGATAAACACTTTCTTGCCAGGGAACTGCTCCAGAGGCGCATCCAGATTCCCTTCACCAAACTCCTTGATGCAGGCCATCGCCTTCTTCTTCACGGCAATGTGACCAAAAACCATGGTGTTCACGCCACGCGCCATAACCCCAAAATCACCTTTGAAGCGACCTTCATCCATTTTGACGTCGATATCACCCAGATCATGTTCACGCGACATGGTGTTCATCTCAGCGATGAAATTTTTCAGATTGGTCCGCAGCGCTTCAATATTGTCGTTAATGAATGACTTTTTACCCGGGAATTTCTCCAGCGGCGCATCCAGATTGCCTTCACTCAGTTCTTTGATACAGGCCATCGCCTTCTTCTTCACGGCAATATGTCCAAAGACCATGGTATTAACGCCACGCGCCATGACGCCAAAATCACCCTTGAAGCGGTTCTCGTCCATTTTGATGTCAATGTCGCCCAAATCGTGTTCGCGCGACATGGTATTCATCTCAGCAATGAACTCCTTGAGATTGCTACGCAGATTTTCAATGTTCTCGTTAATAAAGGCCTTCTTACCCGGGAATTTTTCCAGCGGCGCATCCAGATTGCCTTCACCCAACTCCTTGATGCAGGCCATCGCCTTCTTTTTCACCGCAATATGCCCAAAGACCATGGTGTTGACGCCACGGGCCATATTGGCAAAATCGTTACGAAAGAGGGTCTCGTCAATCCGAACATCGATGTCCCCGGCATCATGTTCCCGTGACATCCGGTTCAATTCACCCATCAACTGCTTAAGAACATCCTGAATCAACAATATGGAGGCCAGTACACTGGAATCACCGTGTTGCCCCGATGCCTGTATGGTCAAATCGCCTTCGGCCAGCTTACGCGCCATCCGATGTAATTCAGTAGGCTCCATACCAAGTTGGGACATCAGACCACGGATCAAGTTCCAGCCAAAAGTGATCAGAACCAGAACGGCCAACCCCGTTAGCACCGCCATAGTGGTCATGATGCTGGACTGCTGCGCCTGTCCCAGCACGACCTGATTATTGGCTGTTTCGGTGCTCTGCTTAATCAACTGATTGATGACATCGCTTGCTGCAGCAAACTGGGAACCGGCAAGATCAAGAGCCTGACCCATGGCAGCCACCACATCAGACCGGTTGGTCGTGGTTGCGTTGGCCAACTGATCCAGACGGGAGAGTGTTGTATCGCTTAGCTGACGATAGGAAGCAATGGCGGTCTGTGCCTGAGTCCAGGCATTCTGCTCTTCAGCCGACAAACCATTCTGATAGGCATTCTGCTGATCCCCCATATCCTTCCATGCATTGCGCACATTCTGGGCGGCGTTCATAAACTGCCCCGAGTCCATTCGACCCTGCAAGCCCTGATTGTAGGCGCCCACCAGACCCATCCGAACCTGAATCAGATCCGTACGAATCTGGTTCAGGTGCTCGATCGAGCCCATCTCATGCTGACCTACCTGGGTAAACGTCTGTTCATCGCTCTGGAACCCATGCAGAGCCATACCCGCTAAGGCCAGCATGACGGCCAGCGCCACTCCAACAAGCAGATAAAGTTTATTGCGCACACTCATCGTTTCCATAACGTACTCCGGCTTTATTCGCCCTTTAAGAACACCCTTTTAAAATACCCTGAACCACTATAAAACCATTTGAAAAAACCACTTAATCCCACATGTTCTTTAATTCGCTTCGATGTGTTGCATCATTGTCACTTCAGACTGAGGCGAGTTCCGCAGCCAGAACCGGCGCAGCCACTTCCCGACCCACGATTAAGCGTGCCAAAGCCTGGACATCCAAAATCAGTGCTACCTCTCCGGAACCCAGAATGGTCGAACCACTCAGGCAGCGTTCATGACGAAACAGCGCACCCAAGGGTTTAATAACCGTCTGAAACTCGCCCAACAGTCGATCAACCACTAAACCGGCGCGACCATTGTCATGCCGAATCACCACAACATTGCGCCGACGTGGCGCTTCGCCATCAATGGCAAACAAACCACGGATGTCAATCAGCGGCAGAGCCTCACCACGCAGGTTAAGGAAAGAATCACCACGCTGGGTCTGATTGAACTCAACGCATTCCACCACGCTGTCAAGCGGCACCACATACGAGGCAGCCCCGACGGCGGTCAGGAATCCATCGATGATGGCCAAGGTCAACGGCAAACGGATGGTAAACACGGAGCCATGCCCCACCCTGCTATTGACATCAACCAGACCACGCAGTGCCTGGACATTTTTACGCACCACATCCATGCCAACACCGCGACCCGAGATATTGCTGACTTTGTCTGCCGTACTGAATCCCGGCTCAAAGATCAAATTGATCAATTCCTTATCGTTCAAAACCTGTCCGGGATGGAGCAGCCCCCGCTCAATGGCCTTGGCCTGAATGCGGGCAGGATCAATACCTCGGCCATCATCGGACACTTCAATGACAATACTCCCTGAATCATGCCGGGCAGACAGCGACACGCTGCCCATGGAGGGTTTGCCACTGGCCAGTCGTTCCGCTTCTGGTTCAATTCCATGATCAATTGCATTACGAATCAAGTGCATAAGCGGATCGGCAATCTTCTCCACCACCGACTTGTCCAGCTCAGTATCACCGCCACTGACCACCAGATTGATTTCCTTGCCCATTTCCTTGGACAAGTCACGCACGACCCGGTAAAAACGCCGAAAGGTTTCGCCAATCTGCACCATGTGGAGTTGTAAGGCCGAATCGCGAATATCTTCGACCAGACGCCCAAGCAGGGAAGTAGCTTCAACCAATGCTGATTGGCCGCTCTGGCGCGCCAACAGACTCGCCGAAGCTCCGGCGATCACTAATTCACCAACTAAATCAATGAGCTGATCCAGCTTGTCTGCCTTGACCCGAATCAAACGGGCATCGGCGTTGAGCTTTTCCTGAACCTGTTTCTGTTTGCCAACAGCCGCCTCAACCAGTTCAGGCTGCACGAACTGTTGCTGCACCAGCACCTCACCCAACGGTACCGTTTCACCATGTTCATCGGTCAGCTTTTCCTGACCCCGCAGTCCCTGGGCAAGTTCATCCTGAGTGAGCACACCGCTTCGTACCAGCATCTCACCAATACGCATCTGTTCATCGGGCAATCCATGCAGACGTGAGACAAAATCATCAAGACGGGCTGGGGGTGGCAGAATGCTCAGATCGCATTCATCGCGACAGAACATAAAGACTTTTTCCAGAATTTCCTTACCGGCTTCAGTACGCAGCACCATCTCGAATCCGAGATAACAGCTTTCCGGATCAAAGGCATCACATTCCGGCAATGTTTCACTCAAGGTCTGCATATGCAGCACATCACCGAGTGAAGCTAAATGGCGCAGAAAGGCCAGAGGCTCCATACCACTACGCAGCATATCCCGGCCAAACTGTACCCGGATCAACCAACCTTCGGACATAGACTCAGGTGCTTCAACATCAAGACGTTGTTCTTTTCGACTGGGGTGCTGGCTTTCATCCGATGGCGCAGGGTCACCATGCAGCATCCTGAGGGTTTCCATGACCTGTTCAGCCTGGGCCTGCTCAGCCGCATCGGCTTTCATCCGGCCCGATGCAACCCGGTTAAGCATGATTTTTAGGCAGTCACAGGCCTGCAGCAGCGCCGAGACCAGCGCACTACTGATCACCTGCTGGTGGGTACGCAGATGATCGAG
>JAJZHM010000017.1 GCA_021804485.1 Pseudomonadota bacterium
AACCAGGAAGGCCCACGCTCACGAGGCATATCCCCGGAACCCCGCCAAATCTGGCGTTTCGCGGGCAATAAAAAAGGCCGGAGAGGTATCCGGCCTTCGTTAATTGGTGGAGGTGGCGGGAATTGAACCCGCGTCCGTCAGCACTCCACTTTTGGATCTACATGCTTAGCCCAGTCTACTGTTTTAACATCCGACGACCCAACGGGCAGGGAGCCGTATGCGATCCTCTTGGTTTTAGCCGTCAGTCTCGAGGCAGAACATCAGGCGATCCTATGTTTTTTGCGCCGACATCCCCCGCCCACAGGCAGGCAAGTTCAGTCGTAGGCTGGGATTAGGCAGCCAGTGCGTAGGTTTCGTCGTTTGCGACTACTATTTTGTGACTTTTAGGTACGAGACCGTCACCGTCTCGGCATGCACCTCCAGCTTCATTACCGCCGTCAAATCCAGGTCACCCCCTTACTGATTATAGTAAGGCCATACCCCTACACTTACAAGGACTCATTCGGATTTAGTTTTGTTACATCCTAGCGGTACAGCAAGACGGACGCCCAAACAGCAATACCTTCGCGTCGTCCGACAAACCCCAGATGCTCTGTCGTGGTTGCCTTGACACTAACTTCTTCAGTTGAAATCTGCAGATCTTGGGCCAAATTCTGTTTCATGGGCTCAAGCCATGGCGAAATTCTAGGGTATTCAGCAAGAATCGTCAGATCAGCATTGCCAACCTTCCAACCTCGGCTCTCAACCATCGACCAAACATGGCGAAGCAGCATTCGGCTGTCTGCCCCCCGCCAGCGCTCATCCTGATCCGGGAAATGCTGACCAATATCTCCGAGAGCCAGTGCTCCAAGCATGGCATCGGCCAGAGCGTGCAGGGCCACATCACCATCGGAATGAGCAATAATGCCCTGTTCATGCGGGATGTGCACACCACAAAGCACGACATGGTCACCTGGACCAAAGCGATGCACATCAATACCCTGACCAATCCGAAATGGTACTCCACTCATGCTTAAACTCCACGATGATGCATGATCGCCTCGACCATCGCCATATCTTCGGGATAGGTAATTTTCAGATTATCCCTTCGGCCACGCACCAGCAAGGGGCGATCACCAAGGATCTCAACAGCCGAGGCTTCATCCCGGATCAGTACTCCCCTGCTTCGGGCCACCCGTAACGCTTCTCGCAGGCGCTGAATACGAAACATCTGTGGGGTCAACGCCGCCCAAAGCTCAGATCGATCCACGGTTTCGACAACAGCTCCACCATGCTCACGTTTGACGGTGTCTGCCACTGGCGACGCAAGCAAGGCCCCCGCCCCACATGAGTGCTGTACTGCCACATCGATTAATCGCTGAACATCATGGGAATCCACACAAGGCCGTGCCACATCATGGACTAAAACCCAGTCTTCGGGAGCAGCCAGATCCGCAAGGATATCCAGAGCACGTTCCACACTCTCGGAGCGCTCTGCCCCACCTTCCGCCCAATAGACCTGAATATCCTCAGGCAAGGATTGACGCGCCAACTGATCATCTTTCGCAATGGCAACCACAATCCCGGCAAAGCCTTGCATCTCGGCGAGATGTTTGAGAGTCCAGTAGAAGACCGTTCGTCCCGCAAGAGGAAGATATTGTTTGGCGATTGGAGCGCCCATCCGCTGACCAGCACCTGCTGCAGGCACCACCCACCAAAATCGCATGCACCAACCCTCAGTGTGTGAACGAAGAGACTGGCTGAGGTGCCGACGTCGAAAGCTGCCCAGGAATCATGTAAAAGGTTTCGTTGGATCGAATCATGCCCAAATCCTGTCGGGCATGCTCCTCCAAAGCTGCTGTCCCTGTTTTCAGATCCTGAACCTCCGCTCGCAGCACCCGATTACGCGCATCAAGTGCCTGATTCTGTGCCTGCTGACGCGCCACCAATGCCTTGATATGCTGGATGTCACGAATTCCCCCATGGCCAACCCACAAATGCAGTTGCACGAGAATAAAAAGCAACAGAGCCAGCAGCAACAACCAACGCGTCCAGGTCATGCCTACACGAGACCACGAAATTCCTGACGTCCCCGATACGGAGCCCGACGATCCAGATCCCCTTCAATACGCAGCAACTGATTGTATTTGGAAACCCGATCAGAACGACAGAGGGAACCTGTCTTAATCTGCCCAGCGGCAGTCGCGACAGCAAGGTCCGCAATCGTACTGTCTTCCGTTTCCCCTGACCGATGGGATATAACCGTTGCATAGCCATTTTTCTTGGCAAGATAGATAGCATCCAATGTTTCAGTCAAGGTACCAATCTGGTTCAGTTTCACCAGAATGGCATTGGCGACACCTTGATCAATGCCTTTTTGTAAAATTCCAGGGTTGGTGACAAAAAGATCATCCCCAACAATCTGAATACGCCCCCCAAGACGATCAGTCAGCAACTTCCAGCCCGACCAGTCTGATTCATCAAGACCATCTTCAATCGAAATGATCGGATACTGACGGGTCAGCCCTTCCAGATAATCAACAAACCCAGCAGAATCAAAGGAACGACCTTCACCTTCAAGGATATAGGAACCATTTTTATAAAACTCGGATGCAGCACAGTCCAGCGCCAGCATGACATTGCCACCTGCCTGGTAACCGGCCTTGCCAATTGCCTCCATGATAACCGTCAAAGCTTCTTCATTGCTGCGCAGGTTTGGTGCAAAACCACCCTCATCACCGACAGCCGTATTCAAACCACGAACCTTAAGAACCGACTTCAGGGCATGGAAAATTTCCGCACCGCAACGTAAAGCTTCAGCAAAACTGTCAAAGCCTACCGGTTCAATCATGAACTCCTGAATATCAACCGTATTATCAGCATGCGCACCTCCGTTGAGAATATTCATCATCGGAACGGGCATGCTGTAGGAAGTCTGTTGGCGCAACCCTGCGATGTAGGCATAAAGAGGTTGGCCGCTTGCCATAGCTGCAGCACGCGCCGCAGCAAGCGAGACTGCCAGCATGGAATTGGCACCCAGACGGGTCTTGCTTTCTGTACCGTCTAATTCAATCATCATATGATCAATTTCTGCTTGGGCACAAACATTTTGCCCCAACAGACGCTCACGAATCTCACTATGAATATGAGCAACAGCCTGACGTACACCTTTACCCAGATAGCGGGACTTATCACCATCACGCAGTTCCAGCGCTTCGCGACTTCCAGTTGACGCACCAGAAGGAGCACATGCCCTGCCAACCACACCTTGATCCAGAACAACATCAGCTTCTACAGTCGGATTGCCACGGGAATCCAGAATTTCTCGTGCCCGAATATCAACGATACGATGCATAGACCTGTTTACGGGACACCCCATCCGGGGAGGGATAGCGCCTGCATATCCTGTGCAGCCTAACTCCCGTTTCCTCCTTATTAGTTCGAGCTATCTTGAGCCCATGCATCCCTGCCAGGCCAGTACTACACCAGTTAAATGATTCGCCTTTACTGTGTATTCAGAACCGCAAAGCTCTTAACGAGATCATCAATTGCCTTCATCTGTTCCAAAAAAGGGCGAATTTGATCAAGACGCAAAGCACAAGGCCCATCACACTTGGCATGATCCGGGTCCGGATGCGCCTCAAGGAAAAGACCTGCCAGACCAACAGCCAGACCTGCCCGGGCCAAATCAACAATTTGCGCCCGTCTTCCACCCGCTGAACTAGCCAGTGCGCCCGGCATCTGCAGACTGTGAGTGACGTCAAAAAAGACTGGAACCTGCATGGCTTTGAGCAAACCAAAACCCAGCATATCGACTACAAGATTATTGTAGCCAAAGGAAGTTCCCCGCTCGCACAATATTAGTCGATCATTGCCTGCCTCACGACATTTTTCCAGAATATGACGCATCTCGAGGGGAGCCAGGAACTGAGCTTTCTTAATGTTAATCACCGCACCCGTTCTTGCCATGGATACGACCAGATCCGTCTGACGACTCAAAAAAGCAGGCAACTGAATGATGTCACATACATGGGCAACCGGAATTGCTTGCCAAGGCTCATGCACATCGGTGAGAACCGGAACGGCAAAATCCTTTTTCAGGTCAGCAAGAATCCGCAGCCCTTGGTCCATGCCTAAACCACGGAAAGAGTGCATGGAAGAGCGATTCGCCTTGTCAAAAGACGCCTTGAATACCAAAGGAATTCCCAGACGATGGGTTTCTTCGACCCACCGCCCACAAACTTCATAAGCCAGTTCCCGTGATTCAAGGACATTCATGCCGGCAAAAAGCACCATTGGACGGTCATTGCCGATCGACACCCCACCCACATCAATAACCTGCATCATCCCTCCTGATGTCGTTGTAATGCTGCCTCGACAAACCCACGAAATAAAGGATGGCCGGTACGAGGCGAACTGGTGAACTCAGGATGAAACTGACAGGCCACGAACCACGGATGTTGAGGAAGCTCAATCATCTCCACCAGATTCTGGTCACTGCTTCGGCCACTGATTACCAGACCAGCCTGTTCAAGCTGGGGAATATAGCCATTATTGACCTCATAGCGATGCCTGTGCCGCTCCTCAATAACCGAGGCACCATAGGTCCGCTTTGCCAATGTCCCTTCAATCAACCGACTGGGTTGGGCTCCCAAACGCATTGTCCCACCCAGATCACCTCCGGCCTGACGCAACTCACGCTGACCGGAGGCATCAAGCCACTCGGTAATCAGGCCAATGACCGGATGGGGGGTTGTTCGGGAAAACTCCGTCGAGTGGGCGTCGGTCAGCCCCGCCACATGCCGGGCAAATTCAATCACTGCCAGTTGCAGGCCCAGACAGATGCCCAGATAGGGAACCCGGTGTTCGCGGGCATAACGAATCGCTGCAATCTTTCCCTCAGTACCCCGATCACCAAAGCCACCCGGAACCAGAATTGCATCAACATCGTCCAGCACTCTGGTTCCCTGCTGTTCAATGGCTTCAGCATCAACATAACGGATGGTGACTTTACTGCGCGTCTGAATTCCCGCATGTTCCAGTGCTTCATTCAAGGACTTGTAGGCATCGATCAGATCAATATATTTTCCAACCATGGCCACGGTCAGCTGATGTTCCGGATGCAACTGCGCCTGAACCACCTGCTGCCAGTCGGACAGGTCCGCAGGGGGGCAGTTCCACTGCAACCGTTCAAGCACCAGTTCATCCAGTCCCTGCTCATGAAAAAGCTGTGGAATCATGTAGATGGACGGAACATCAGGAGCAAGGATAACACCGCGCTCCTCAACATTGGTAAACAGGGCGATTTTTCGGCGAGAATCAGGGGAAATCTCATGATCGGAACGGCAGATCAGAACATCCGGCTGCAGACCGATTGAACGCAACTCCTTAACAGAATGTTGCGTTGGTTTGGTCTTCGTCTCCCCAGCAGAAGCAATATAGGGCACCAAGGTTAGATGAACCAAAAGCGAACCACTGCTGCCGAGTTCAACCCTCAATTGACGCACTGCTTCCATGAACGGCAGTGACTCAATATCGCCAACTGTGCCACCAATTTCGACAACTGCCACATCATAATCATGAGCTGCATCCACAATGCGCTGCTTGATGGCATCAGTAATGTGCGGAATTACTTGAACTGTAGCACCCAGATAGTCACCCCGTCGCTCGCGCTGGATGACATCCGAATAAATGCGACCGCTGGTAAAGTTATTTTTGCGGCTCATACGGGCACGACGCAAAAAGCGTTCGTAATAACCAAGATCAAGATCCGTTTCGGCCCCATCCTCGGTCACGAACACTTCACCATGCTGATAGGGGCTCATGGTGCCCGGATCAACATTAATATAAGGATCCATCTTGATCATGGTCACCCGAAGGCCACGAGCTTCAAGAAGAGCGGCCAGCGAGGCTGCGGAGATCCCTTTTCCAAGAGAAGAAACTACACCACCCGTCACGAATATGTATTTGGTCATCGGGAAATCCAGAACAGTTCGGAAACATGCGCTATTGCCTCAAGCAATACGCATCAGGACGGGACGACATTCTATCAGCTTCACCGTCCTGGTTCAACGCAACCTCGATACACTGCATCAACCCGGAAAAGATTCAACCCAGCACAAGCGCACCACCCTGTTCCAGTGCCCTCTGGTAGGAGGGCATATCCCGCATGCGCTGAACATAGGCCTTGATCTGCGGGCATGACTGCATCTGGGAAGGACGGGACATCAACGCTTCCATCGCAAAACTCATCTGAATATCAGCACCGGTCAATTCGGAACCTGCAAACCAGCGATTGCGAGACAAATGATCATTGATGAACTGCATCATCTGCTCCAGATTGGTATCAAGGAAGCGTTTTCCCACTTCCTTGCTGATCCGGCGCGCAATCGGACGGATGAAAAAAGGCATTGGCCCAGTCTCTACCTTGGTGAACACCAGCTTCATCACCAGATAAGGCATCAGTGATCCCTCGGCAAAATGCAACCAATAGCGATAGGCATCCAGAGCGGCTGTCCCTGCTGCCGGCTTGAGACGGCCTTCACCATACTGATCAATCAGATACTCGATGATCGCACCCGACTCAGCAACGACTCGATCACCATCGGTGATTACCGGAGATTTACCGAGCGGATGAATAGCCTTAAGTGCCGCTGGCGCCAGCATGGTTTTTGGGTCGCGCTGATAATGCACGACCTCATAATGAAGACCAAGTTCCTCAAGAAGCCAGAGGATACGCTGGGAACGTGAGTTTTCCAGGTGGTGGACACGAATCATCGGCAGACTCCTAGAGTGGGTTGAATTTCAGAGGTGTCAAGGGAATATCTTCACCAAGCAGATCGAGACGCCCATCATCAAACATATTGAGATCGGGTGCCAGAATCTTGATGTAACGATCAAAATAAAGAACCTGTTTGACCAGAAGGGCAAAGGCTCTCGGAAACCGGATACCGTGCCGTTCGCCAACGGCCACAATATCCAGCAGAATCCGGTTGATTTCCCGATCATTCATCATGCCGGACATCATTGAATCTGCGTCCATCGAACCAAAAAGATGCTGAATGCTGCGAATATCCGCCTTAAGTCTTTTCAGATCCACCTGACTGCGCGTCATACCAATCTTGACCATGCTGGCCGCCATGGTATCGACATCCCCCACACTAAGCGACTCCATGAACTGCATGGTCGCTTTCCAGGTTTCCGGCTCGATTCTTCCGACAATACCAAAATCAATAAAGCCCAGACGGCCATCCGTCAAAACCATCAGATTTCCGGCATGCAGGTCGGCATGGAAACTTTCACACTGGGTAAGACTGGCAAACCAGGTATTCATCGCCGTAATTAGTGTCATGGCCGGATCCGCTGAATACTGCCGGATAGCTTCAAGATCGGTCAGCGAAACACCGTAAAAACGTTCCATGGTCAGCACACGCTGACCAGACAATGCTCCATAAACCCTCGGCACCAGTACCTGGGTATTACCGGTGCGGGCAAGAAAACTCTGAAATTGGCGAATATTGTTGGCTTCCTTGAAAAAATCCACCTCTTCCATCATACACCCCTGTATTTCTTCAACGATCGCCGACAAGGATGCAAACTTGATATGGGGAAAGAGCTTTTCAACAATACGTGCGGCCATATAGAGAAAATTAAGATCGGTCACCAGAATATTGGCAACCCCAGGTTTCTGAATCTTCAAAACCACCGCCTCACCGGTTGTGGTTACAGCGGCATGTACCTGGGCAATTGAAGCAGACGCCAGCGGTTTTTCCTCAACAGAACGGAACAATGTTGCAAGGGGGCGGCCAAGATCAGCCTCGACGACAGGGCGCAACACAGAAAAGGGTATTGGATCAGTCTGATCGAGACAGGACTGAAACTCTTCGACGTAGGCCTCCGGAAAAATGGACGGAGAACTGGCAATAAACTGACCCAGTTTGATGTAGGTCGCACCAAGCTGCTCAAAAGTTTCCCGCAGCAAATGGGGCAAAGTCGGACGATCACCCCGCAACCAGCGCAGCCCCGCCTGCGCCAGCACACCACCGGTCTGTCCAATACGTAACATTCCCTTGAATAGATTGGCCATGGTTACATAGGAATTATTTGTCGCCATCATGAATCTCCCTGGTCATTGCGACATCAAGCCAGATTCCGGCCAGCACACACCGGACACTCCGGGTCCTGTCGAAGACGAATCTGACGAAAAACACTGTGCAGCGCATCATACACGATTAAGGCACCTACAACCGATCGTTCAAGTTGCCCAAGCCACTTGATAGCTTCCAGAGCCATCATACTGCCCACAACCCCAACCAGCGGGCCAATGACACCCGAACGAGTGCAACTGTCCTCTTCATCACCCTGCCCAAAATGATACAAACAGGCATAGCAAGCCTCACCAGACTTAGAAGCATCAAACACAGCCAGCTGCCCCTGCCAGCCCAGAGCCGCTCCGCTGATTAATCCTATACCCTGACGCACACAAAAAGCATTGACCGTATAGCGCGTCGCAAAATTATCCGAGCCATCCAGAACCAGATCGAAATGCCTACCCGTCAGCCATCCGGCATCCAGTCGAACTCGATGAGGAATAACCTGAACCCCTGGGTTAAGATCGTGCAAACGCTGGCGAGCAGCTGCCACTTTAGGCTGACCCAGACTGGTCGTACCATAGAGTATCTGTCGCTGCAGATTACTGAGATCAACCTCATCATCATCAACAATATGCACCGTCCCAACACCTGCTGCGACAAGATAAGGCGCCACTGCGCATCCCAACCCCCCCGCCCCAACCAGCAGCACACGCGCATCGGTCAGACGTTGCTGGATCTCAGCATCCCACTGCGGCAGCAAAAGATGCCGGCTATAGCGCAAAAGTTGAGCGTCATCCATGCCATTGCCCCAGAGAAACCCGATCCCGAGCCGCCAGATCGGTAAGAGTACGAACGCACTGCCAGCCCGCATTCCTGAACGCCTGGTTAACCGCCTCCCCCTGCTGCCAGCCATGTTCCAGCAGCAACCAGCCTCGAGGCCGCAAATACGCTGGTGCAGTCTGGATGAGCTCAAACAGATCAGCAAATCCCTGATCTTCTGCAACAAGTGCAGAGCGCGGCTCATCGCCAAGATCGACCAAATGCGGATCATCGGGGGCCAGATAAGGCGGATTGCTGACCACAACGTCCAAACTCTGAGGCCTCAGAGGTCCAAACCATGAACCCCGGACCAAATGTACCCGACCAGGTGCCAGATCATGCACATTCTGACGGGCGATTTGCAAAGCCAACTCCGACTGATCCACGCCAATCAGACACCATTGTGGACGCTCAAGCGCTGCAGCCAGCGCAATCGCCGCACTACCCGTACCAAGATCAGCAACCTTTGCCTGTGAGGGCAGATCCAGGTCCAGCAAAGCACGAACCAAAACTTCCGTATCAGGACGAGGAATCAGGACATCGGCAGAAACACGTAACGACATCCCCCAGAACCAGGCACGCCCAAGGATATACGGCAAGGGCCTGCCCTTTACGCGCTCCAGCCATTGATTGTCCAGCCAATTCAACTGTTCACAACTTAACTGCTGATTCTGCATCATATAAAAGCTGGAACGACGAACATCAAGACAGTGAAGCAGCAGTTCCTGGGCATCCAATCGTGTGTCATCGTCAACCGCGCGCGCGCGCCACCACTGGCGAACCTGCATGCAATCAGCCTTCCGCCAGAGCTGCCAGTTGATCGGCCTGATGCTCGCGCACTAAGGCATCAATCACCGGATCAAGCTCACCCTCCATGACATCCTGCAGACTGTAGAGTGTCAGATTGATCCGATGGTCTGTCAAACGTCCTTGCGGAAAATTGTAGGTTCGTATTCGTTCGGAACGATCACCTGTACCAACCAGATTACGCCGTAGCGTGGCGGTCGCCGCCTGCTGAGCTTCCTGTTCCCGGGCTAGAAGCCTTGCCTTCAGCAGACTCATCGCTCTTGACCGGTTTTTGTGCTGTGAGCGTTCATCCTGGCACTCAACCACAATCCCCGTAGGCAGATGGGTAATACGAATGGCCGAGTCGGTCTTGTTGACATGCTGGCCACCTGCGCCACTGGAGCGATAAGTATCAACCCGAAGATCTGCCGGGTTGATTTCAACCGCAGTGACTTCCTCCTGCACGGGTAACACCGCAACCGTACAAGCGCTGGTATGCACCCTCCCCTGCGCTTCCGTTTCCGGGACACGCTGCACACGGTGTACCCCAGATTCAAATTTCAGTCGGGCAAAAATGGAGCGCCCTCGTACTTCTGCGATGACTTCCTTAAATCCGCCATGTTCCCCATCACTGGCGGACATGACTTCTACCTCCCAGCCCTGACGCTCAGCATAACGGCCATACATCCGGAAGAGATCGCCTGCGAAAATGGCTGCTTCATCCCCGCCCGTCCCTGCACGGACTTCCAGATACACGCTCGACTCATCGCGAGGATCATGGGGCAGCATACAGGCCAGCAGAGACGCCTCAACTTCTGGAAGCCGGGTTTCAATGGCTTGCAACTCACTTTGCGCCATGTCCCGAAAATCCGGATCCCGGATCAGCTCATCAGCTTCCGCCCGCGCTACCAGCAAGTCCTTCCAGCCCTGCCAGGCATGGACGACCGGTTCGAGTTCGGCTGCTTCACGACTGAGTTTGCGAAATTGCTCCTGCTGACTGATGACTGCCGGGTCAGAAAGCATGGCATGTACTTCCTCCTGACGCTCAACAAGCCGTTGCAGTTTGTCCAGTAAACTGGGCTTGATCATGCATCCCCCTGGGTTGATGACAGCAGACCGAGCAATTCCTGGGCATAGGTCAAAGCAGTCTTGTCTCCTGCTGCGGCCCATGACCGCAAGGAAACCGATGGATGATGCAATACCTTGTTCATCAGCGCCCGCGACATCCGGTCCATAACTTCCTGGGGTGCAACCCCCTGCCCCAGTAAAACCATAGCCCGTTCAAGCTCCTGCATACGCCAAGCCTCAACCTGGGACCTGATGGCCCGAATAGTATCAACGGCATCCAGCGAACGCCGCTGCTGCACAAACAGCTCAGTACGCTCGGCAATGATCTTCTCGGCAGCCTGGGCTGCATCTTCACGCGCCTTGCGGTTATCCGCAATGACATGTTCAAGATCGTCGACCGTGTAAAGATACACATTATCCAGTTCAGCAACTTCCGCTTCGATATCGCGGGGCACCGCCATATCAATCATCAGCATCGGGCGATAGCGACGCGCCTGTAAAACCCGTTCCACCATGCCTTTGCCAATAAGAGGTAAAGTGCTGGCTGTGGAACAAAAGACCAAGTCTGCCTCGACAAGGGCCGAGGGCAGATCACTCAGCGGCATGGCCCGCCCGCCCCCCAGAGCTTCCGCCAGAACTTCCGCTTTGGCCAAAGTACGATTGGCAACATGGATGTGGCGCACACCCTGCTCACGAAGGTGTTTACCAACCAGTTCGATGGTTTCACCCGCGCCCACCAAAAGCGCCGTACTTTTCTCCAGACTACTGAAAATCTGCCGAGCCAGTACTACGGCCGCATAGCCAACCGATACCGGGTTCATGCCAATCGTGGTTTCACTACGCACCTGCTTGGCACAGGCAAAAACCTGCTGAAAGACCTGATTGAGCGACTGCCCCAATGTTCCTGCGGTCTGGGCATCCTGATAGGCCAACTTCATCTGACCAAGAATCTGTGGCTCTCCAAGAACCATGGAGTCCAGACCAGCAGCTACACGCATCATATGACGCACAGCAGCCTCGTCCGTCCATTGGTAGGCCGCTTCGCTCAATTCATTCAGGGGCAATCGACGCTCTTCGACCAGCCAGCGCAACCACTCTTCCTCATTGCCCTGGCCCTGTGCATAAATTTCTGTACGGTTGCAGGTGGACAGAATAGCCAACTCGGTCACACCCGTTCGTTGCTGAATCGAACGCAGCACTTCGGAACGACGCTCGGCAGGCAAGGCCAAACGCTCACGCAAGCGCACGCTTGCCGTTTTATGATTGATGCCCCAGGCCCAAAGCCCCATACCACGTCCACATCTAGGAACACGTATCGGTGCGATCAGTGATCGCCCCACCATTGCACAGCATCAAACGTCACAGGACCTGAATCCCCGAACCTATAGGCTTCGTGGCCCACTTACAGCTTACAATCTGCCATGAATCGCACAATCGAACCAGTATACTTGGCTGCGTGCTCCATGACAACGACCAGAACACCCCTCCAAAGACACATCCCTATCATGGACACACTGGCTTTCTGATACACGCCCTTCGCCAATTCATGCTAGGATTAGGGTATAAAACCTTCGCCACTGATGTTGATAACAATCGGCGCAATGGCTGTTCTGGACTCTTGCAGGCTGTCGCCTCTACACGAGATATTATGCCCAAGCATGACAAACCTTTATCTGCTCTGCTTCTGCTGACCCTTGTGGCAGCAAGCCTTGGTGGTTGCACTGCATACCGGCCACACTCTGCAGCAACCCCGTCAAACCCTGCCAAAGTAACCAAAGAGCAACCTCAGATCCCGATGTCCGGGGCCACCATGCTCGACTTGATGCAGGCAGAGAGTGCCATTGATCATGGACACCCGGATCAGGCTCTTCCACTTTATACTCAGGAAGCCGAAACAACCCGCGACCCTGCTGTCCTGCAACGCGCGATCCGGCTGGCAATGCTGACCCATCATCATGAGGTCTCTCTGCGACTGGCACAACTCTGGCTGCAAAAAGACCCCTCGAATATTCAGGCAATGAGTGCCGAGGCCGCCAGCCTGTGGCATCTGGGTTACTACAATGCCAGTGTGCAGGAACTTGAGAAAATCCTGCACGATGACCCTCATGCCATTTTCGCAGAACTCCTGTTTTCACGTCGGCCCCGAAGCGCCACTGAAATCCAGCGCATTGAATCGGCCATGCAGCAACTGCTCCACGATCTTCCTGACAATGTGAATGCCCGCTACACCTATGCATTTTGGTTGGCCCACGAAAAAAAGACCGAGGCAGCACTTGATGTATGCCAGTCCATCGACCGCATTGATCCGTACTTTGTTCCTGCCAATCTGCTCCAAACACAATTACTCGAGGTCCTGCACCGGGACAAGGATGCCATGAGTTACATCACTCATGCCTTGGATCACACCCCCGACTCGATCGAGATGCGCCAGAATCGGGCGGCTCTGGCCATTCGTATGGGAGACACCAAAAAAGCGGAAACTGATTACGGCGTGCTTTTCAAAAACGCACCTGACCATCCTGACATTGCCCTGGCCTATGCCCTTCTTTCAATTCAGAACCATCACCTTGATCAGGCGCACCGGGCCCTGAATGCGCTGGCCAGTATACCTGGACATGAGAACGAAGCGTATTTCTATCTCGGACAACTTGAAGTTGCTGAAGGCCACAATCATGCTGCACTGATTAATTTCCGTGCAGTCAATGCCGGACCCAATTACCTCGCTGCACAGCAGAGCATTGCCAGTATTCTGGAAAAATCCGATCACCCGGAACAGGCTGTCAAGGAACTGGACAGCAGCATACAACATCACCCTGAATTCGAACTTCCCCTTAATCTTCTCAAGGCCGATGTTCTTAATGATCTTCGACTGTTTCCTGCTGCAGCCCTTGTACTTGATGGCGTGCTCAAGCATCACCCCGAGGACAGCGATGCCCTTTATGCACGGGCGATGGTTGCGGTCCAACTCAATGACCTTGATCTTTTTCTCAAGGATATCCATATCATTCTTAAGAAGAACCCACACAATCCGATTGCTCTCAATGCGCTGGGTTACACTCTGGCAGACCGCACCGACCGTCTAAAAGAAGCGCAGAACGATATTGAAGAAGCATTAAAACTCAGCCCGAACGATCCTGCCATCATCGACTCAATGGGCTGGGTTCTCTATCGTCAGGGGGACAAGGCCAAAGCCTTACAGCACCTTGCCAAGGCATGGTCTCTGGATCACGATGATGAAATCGGCGCCCATTACGGAGAACTTCTTTGGGTGACCGGACAAAAAACGGATGCTCAGCACATCTGGGATGAAGCATTGCATATGCATCCCAACAGCCCCTATGTGCCTGCAACCCGGAAACGCTTGGGTATCAATTGATGCGCCAAGCCTTTCTGGTCGCTGTTATGGCCCTGTGCATGTTGAGTGCGTGTACATCCTTACCACCCGTTCCTGCAGGAGTTCACCCTCAGCCTTGGCACAATGGCCCTGGCTGGTTCAGCAGCACCTGCAGCCCTTGGGGTTTTTCCGGGAAACTGGGTGTGCGCTATCATCATCATGGCACCGTGGCTCTGATCGAATGGGAGCAACAAATAAGTTCCTGGGATCTCGACCTCAGCGGGCCATTGAACCAGAACCCGATTCATGTCCATGGAGAGAAGGATCGGGTGCAACTGCAGGATGCCAGCGGTCGTATCTGGGAAGCTCCAGAACCTGACTCACTCATCCAAAGGGTATCGGGCGCAAAACTACCAGTCTCATCGCTGCTTGACTGGCTTAAAGGACGACCTCACCGTGCCGGAGCACAAATATGGCGAGACGCTGATCAAAATCTTGCGGGCATGATTGATGCCCCTTATCAGATTCTCTACAGTCAGTATCACCCTGAAGGGCAGGTGAACGTACCGCATCGTATCGAGATTTTCGGACCGCACCTTCATTTAACCCTGATTGTACGTGTATGGACGCTATCATCCCAATGTTAACGTCCAAACTGACTCTTCCTGCCCCCTGCAAGATCAACCGGTTTCTCCACATCACCGGCCGTCGTCCGGATGGCTATCATGAGCTTCAAACCGTGTTCCAGTTTCTGGATTTCTCTGACACCCTGTGCTTTAGCCCCCACCACGAACTGTCTTTGCAGGTTGATCGAACCGATCTTGCCTTGCATGACAATCTGGTACTGCGTGCCGCACGGTTGCTACAGGAGCACACAGGAACCACCCAGGGTGCCAAAATCAGTCTGAGCAAACGCATACCCACGGGCGCAGGTCTTGGTGGTGGCTCTTCCGACGCAGCAACCACCTTGCACGCACTTAATCATCTGTGGCAAACGGAGCTTAGCACCGAACAACTCGCTGCACTTGGTCTACACCTCGGCGCCGATGTACCGGTTTTTGTTTATGGACAAACAGCTTGGGCCGAAGGTGTGGGCGAACGACTAACACCCATTTCTATGGACACACCCTGGTTCCTGGTTCTGAAACCCCCGGTACACTGCGCCACTGCAGCTATTTTTCAGCATGACCAATTGACACGGAACACTCCGATCAGTACATTAACCACCTTTCGATGGGATCGAGCCCACAACGACTGCGAAGACGTTGTCTGCAGGATGTATCCTGAGGTTGCTCAGGGACTGAATTGGCTGCGGCAATTTGGACCTGCTTTCCTGACGGGAACGGGTTCCTGTGTTGTACAGGCCTGTCAGTCCCAAGACGAAGCGCTTAAGCGCTTGGCCATGGCACCGTTCTCGGGATTTATTGCCAAGAGTTGTAACCAGTCCAGTCTTTTACTGGCCATGGAAGCTCTGGGCTTTATGGGCTCAAAGAATTAAATGGGTTTTAAGAAGTATAGGGGCGTCGCCAAGCGGTAAGGCAGCGGGTTTTGATCCCGCCATGCGGTGGTTCGAATCCATCCGCCCCTGCCATTTCTGAACCTTGCCGGAACGCCTTAATCTATTGCCGTACCGGCCTTTGTGCTGGTCAAGTCATACCTCAGGTACTGTAATCATGCCCAATCTTGTTGTCTGCACCGGTAATGCCAATCCTGCACTGGCTCACAAGGTCGTGTCGCATTTGCACATCCCTCTTGCGGAAGCCCAAGTGGGTCGCTTTAGTGACGGGGAAATTCAGGTAGAAATCCGCGAGAATGTGCGGGGCAAGGATGCGTTCATCATCCAGTCGACCTGTAACCCGACCAATGACAATCTCATGGAACTGGTTGTCATGGCAGATGCTCTGAGACGCGCTTCTGCCGGCCGCGTAACCGCAGTTATTCCCTATTTTGGTTACGCCCGTCAGGATCGCCGTGTACGATCCGCCCGCGTACCCATCACCGCGAAAATTGTCGCCGACATGATTACAACCGTTGGAATTGACCGGGTTCTGACCGTCGATCTCCACGCCGATCAAATTCAGGGGTTTTTTGACATCCCTGTAGACAACATTTATGGCTCACCCGTACTGCTTGCTGACCTGGAACGCAATCACACCGGCGCACTGGTGGTGGTTTCACCCGATGTGGGCGGAGTGGTGCGAGCACGTGCCGTTGCCAAACAGCTCGATGATGCCGATCTGGCTATCATTGACAAGAGACGTCCACGCGCAAACGAGTCCCAGGTGATGCACATCATTGGTGATGTCAAAGGCCGGGACTGCGTCATCGTTGATGACATCGTTGACACAGCCGGAACACTCTGCAAGGCCGCTGCCGCACTCAAAGATCATGGTGCCCGTCGTGTTCTTGCCTACTGTACGCACGCTGTTCTTTCTGGCCCAGCCGTCGACAACATCCTCAGTTCGCAACTCGATGAACTGGTCGTGACCGACACGATCCCGTTGTCTGTGGCAGCGGCTGCAAGTGGTCGTATCCGCCAGGTCAGCATCTCTGCCTTACTGGCAGAAACCGTTCGTCGCATTAATAATGAAGAATCGATCAGTGCCATGTTTGACCGGTATTAATGATTTTCAAAACCCGGCTGTTGGTCGCAGACAGCCTTAATCAACCAAGGAGTTCACCATGTCAACACATCTTACTCTGGAAGCCCGGCTCCGGAACGAAGAAGGGAAAGGTGCGAGCCGCCGCCTTCGTCGCCTGGAATCCCGTGTTCCTGCCATTATCTATGGCGGAAAAACAGCACCCAAATCCATTTCCCTAGCGCTCAAGGATCTGGTCAAGGCCATTGAAAACGAGGCTGTCTTTTCCCAGGTCATTACGCTGGACATTGAAGGAAGCAAGGAACCGGCCCTGATCAAAGCACTGCAACGACACCCTGCCAAAGGGTTCCCGATGCACGTTGATTTCCAGCGCATCGATACCTCGGCACTTCTAACCATCCGTGTCCCGCTGCACTTTATCAATCAGGAACAGTGTGTTGGCGTGAAGACCAATGGTGGTCAGATTACCCACTACACGACGGATGTCGAAATCAGCTGTCTGCCAGCCAACCTTCCCGAGTTCATCGAAGTGGATATGGCCAACATTGATGTCGGCGTAACCTTGCATCTCTCGGATCTGAAATTGCCTGAGGGTGTGGAAATTCCGGTTCTGGCGCTTGGACATGACCATGACCAGCCGATCGCCAACGTGCACAAATCCACAACCGACGCTGAATAAGGCTCTGACGCCTCATCATGCCGGGATTTCGTCTGATTGTCGGTCTTGGCAATCCAGGCCCCGAATATGCTGACACCCGGCATAATGCGGGAGCCTGGCTCGTCGAGCAATGGGTTGATCAGCTTCGTCTGAGCTGGTCAACCGAAAGCCGGATGCATGGACGCATTGCTCGCACGGGTGATGTGCGTTTTCTTTTGCCAGACACCTATATGAACCGTTCCGGCTTGTCTGTCCTGAGTGTAGCCAACTACTTCAAGATTCTTCCGGCCGACATTCTGGTTGCCCACGATGAACTGGATCTGGCCGTCGGGCTGGTTCGCCTCAAGATCGGTGGTGGTCATGGTGGACACAACGGCTTGCGTGACATCATCCAGGTACTTGGACATCCTGGTTTCGGTCGTCTACGTATCGGTATCGGTAGACCTCCCTCCGCCAGCAACAAGAACGTCGTCGACTTTGTTCTGCATGCCCCTGGACAGGCAGAACGCACCCTGATTGATCAAAGCATCGGGAATGCACTGAACCATCGTCAGCTGCTGCTCGACGGTAACACTGCCTCCTTCATGAACTTGGTCCACTCGTTAACAGCGCAAGGAAACTGAACCATGGGATTTAACTGCGGTATCGTCGGATTGCCGAATGTTGGCAAGTCCACCCTGTTCAATGCCCTCACCAAGGCAGGGATAGCTGCGGAAAATTTTCCGTTCTGTACAATTGAACCCAACACGGGTGTCGTACCCATGCCAGACCCGCGCCTTGAAGCGCTGGCCGAAATCGTCCAACCTGAGCGGGTTGTCGCAACCAGCATGGAATTCGTCGATATCGCAGGTCTCGTTGCAGGCGCCTCCAAGGGCGAAGGCTTGGGTAATCAGTTTCTGGCCAATATACGTGAAACGGATGCCATTGCCCACGTGGTACGATGCTTTGATGATGACAATGTCATTCACGTATCCAACCGAATCAACCCAGTTGATGATATTGAAATCATCAATATGGAACTAGCCTTGGCGGATCTCGATACCGTGGAGAAAAGCCTGAACCGCATCAGCAAGCAGGCCAAAGCCGGGGACAAGGAAGCTCTGGCCCTCAAACCGGTGCTGGAGCGACTGCAACCGGTACTTGCCGAAGGAATCCGAGCCCGTACCTTGCAGCTTGACTCAGATGAATTGGCCCTGCTCCGCCCCCTTTGCCTGATCACAATCAAACCGGTGATGTATATCGCCAACGTCTCTGAACACGGCTTTGAAAACAACCACTACCTCGATGCTGTTCGCGAACTTGCCGTAAAAGAAAACGCCGTGGTTGTCCCGGTATGCAACAAGATCGAATCTGAAATTGCCGAACTGGATGAAAGTGAACGACTGGATTTCCTCAACGACCTTGGCATGGACGAACCAGGACTTAACAGGGTCATCCGTGCCGGCTATGAATTACTCGGACTGCAGACGTACTTCACAGCTGGCGTCAAGGAAGTACGTGCCTGGACCGTCGCCAAGGGCGCCACAGCTCCCAAGGCTGCCAGTGTGATTCATACGGACTTCGAGAAAGGGTTTATCCGAGCCGAAGTCATTGCCTATGAAGACTTCATCCGCTATAAGGGCGAGCAGGGAGCCAAGGACGCCGGCAAATGGCGACTGGAAGGCAAGGAATACATCGTGCAGAATGGCGATGTCATGCATTTCCGGTTCAACGTCTAACCACGGAATGTCGATTCAGAGGGTCTCAGAAACCCGGAAAACCCCGCAAGGCCAAGTACCTGCGGGGGTTTTTAGCATCTTGATTATCTCAGCCGACCGCTTCCCGTCCAAACAAAAACGGGTATGACTTTCAATCTGAGAAACCCATAACCCGTCTTTAACATTGATATAAAAAATAACTTTATTATTCAATTTGTTATTGGTGAAAAATTTCTCTAGTGGCACATCTCAGCGAGCCGTACTGCGCATCATGGCCATTGGAAATGATGACCAGAGCGTTCCAGTGAAAAAGATGCAGAATGGTGTCCAGATAATCGGCATAGTTTTTCTTGTACGCGCTATCGATGTGCACCTCGAAGCGCTTGAGCTCGATGAATACAAGGTGCAAGCCGTTGACGAAGCCGATTACATCAGGGCGGCGCAGCCACAGCTTGCCGGGCACCCACAACTCGCGCACTGCGAGATAACGATTGTTTTTGGGTTCATCGAAATCGATCAAGCGCAGGCGTTTCTCGACCAGCCGGCCGGCAGTGTCGCGGCATTTCACGGGAACGCCATCGCGCAACAGCTTGTACTTCTCCTCGTTTTGCGCGATCAGAGATTTGGTGATATCGTCTTGGACTACGAGAGACTATTTCAGGACTGTGCTACAAACCGGCATTGGGCATGGCAAGACCATGGGACTTGGGCTTTTATCGGTGGCGCTGACGAAAGCATGAGGTAGCTCATCCGTCACTCCAAAGCTATTGGCGGTTCAGCAGATTTGTCTGAACACAGCGACTTGGCTTCTTTGAAGAAGTGGAGAACTGACATGAACTGGAAGGATCGCATTGAGGTAAATCCGGCTGTGCTGGTTGGCAAGCCAATTATCAAGGGTACGCGTATTTCAGTGGAGTTAATTATGGATCGAATGGCGGATGGGTGGTCGATAGAAGATTTACTTGCCTCTTACCCTCATATCAGCCGTGAGGATGTACTGGCGGCTTTGAGCTTTGCATCGGAGTTGTTTAAAGAAGAAACCTTTATGGCCGTAGGGAAAGTGACCGGATGAAAGTGCGCTGGCTGGTTAATGAAAACTTTCCAGCACCATCCGTGGTCGTGTTGCGTGCGGCTAAGCATGATGTGCTGGCCATTGCCGAGTCCCATACCGGGGATGACGACTCAGATGTGCTTGCTCTCGCACGAAAAGAGGGGCGCTGGCTCGTAACCTTTGACCGGGATTACGGCGAACTGTTGTTTTCGCGCAACTATCCTCCCCCGCCTGCGGTTGTTCTGTTACGGGTTCCGTCGTATCGGCCTGATGAACCTGCGGCTTGGTTAGAGTGGTTGCTCAGCGATCAGGAAAAATTTCTGGGTAATTTCACTGTTTTTACTGGCAAGACGTTGCGTAGCCGACCTTTGTTGCATCGGATCGAGATGTGAAATTTCATCACTGGCAAAACATGCAACTTGCATTACCGAACTGAGAGATTCATGTATGGTCGATCTTCTTCCTCCGCTCAAACCCATCGCCATCAAGGAGCGGCTTTCCATTCTTTTTATCGAATAAGGTCATCTGGATGTATTGGATGGCGCGTTTGTTGTGGTGGATAAGAACGGCGTGCGCACGCATATTCCTGTCGGTGGCGTATCCTGCCTGATGCTGGAGCCAGGCACGCGAACTTCTCATGCCGCTGTGGTGCTGGCAGCACGGGTAGGCACGCTACTGGTGTGGGTAGGCGAAGCAGGAGTGCGTTTATATTCTTCCGGACAGCCGGGCGGCGCGCGTGCTGATCGTTTGCTCTATCAGGCCAAGCTGGCGTTGGACGATACTTTGCGACTGAAAGTGGTACGCAAAATGTACGCCATTCGCTTCGGTGAGGAACCGCCCGCTCGGCGCAGTGTGGAGCAGTTGCGCGGCATCGAGGGGGCGCGTGTGCGCGAAACGTACAAGTTGATCGCCAAAAAATATGGTGTAGAATGGAAAGGTCGTAATTACGACACCAGCGAATGGGACAAAGGCGACCTACCAAACCGTTGTCTCTCTTCTGCGACGGCATGTTTGTATGGCGTAACAGAAGCAGCAGTGCTGGCTGCTGGCTATGCACCTGCTGTCGGCTTTATCCACACTGGAAAGCCACTGTCATTCGTTTACGATGTAGCGGATGTTTACAAGTTTGAAACAGTGGTACCGGTAGCGTTTAAGATTGCTGCAAAATGCCCTCATAACCCGGAGCAGTTGGTGCGCATTGCATGTCGTGATGTGTTTCGGGAAAGTAGGTTGCTTGATCGCATCATTCCTGGAATCGAGGAAATGTTGTCGGCTGGCGAAATCGCCCCACCCACAGCACATGAGGAAGCGGTGCTTCCTGCCATTCCCAATTCAGAAGGAATAGGTGATGTTGGTCATCGTGCTTGAAAACGCCCCGCCGCGCCTGCGCGGACGGCTGGCCCTGTGGTTGCTGGAGATCCGCGCAGGCGTTTATGTCGGCAACTATTCCACAAAGGTGCGCGACTGCATTTGGAATCAAGTGGAAAAAGGTATTGAGGATGGCAATGCTGTGATGGCGTGGCGCACGAATTCAGAATCGGGTTTTGATTTTGTGACACTGGGTGATAACAGAAGAATTCCAGTAGAGTTGGATGGAGCAAAATTGGTATCCTTTCTCCCTGAACAGGTGCAAGGCGTTCCTTAAAAACTTGGTTGAAATTTGACTCGATGATTTTGTGTTTAAATACAGTTAGATGAAAGAAGTCTGTTCCCCACTCGCGTGGGGATGAACCGATTGAAATTGTTGGGCTCCGTGTGATCATATACCCATTCGTAGCTGGCCATCTTTTTGAACATCAGCACACCCCTGCCAACCATCAAATATCCTGAAAACAGGACCATCAACTTGGCTGCTCACAACCGACATTGCACTCAAGGCGATGGGACAAGGTTATAAGGCTTGGTTCAGTACCGCGCTTAGGCTCACCGAAGACCTGAAGGATGTCAGGTGTACACTTGAGGCATTTCGCTCAAGGGGTAATCGCCTTGGGTTCTAAAACATTTCTGGCAGCCAGAGAACCCAACAATGCACCAAGCCCGGTCAGGCCAGCACCAAACATCGTTCCCAAGCTCGGATGTTCACCCAAAAGCAGAATGGCCAGAAAGGTCCCGATCAAAGGAACAGTCGACATCAAAATGACCATGCGCACTGTCCCGAGCAGTTCAGTCGCACGGGCGTAGGTCCACATCGCCACACAGACAACCAGAACTCCTTGAAAAAACGCTTGGAGAACAATCGATTGCAGTGGTGCCTGCCCAAGATGTTTTGGCAAAATAAACGCATAGAATGGCAAATACATCAGTGCCGCCAAACCCGCGACAGCCAGCGTGACATCAAAAGCAGGAATACGCCAGTAGCGCAGCAGAACTGTAAACAAAGCCCAGAGAAAACTGGCCAAGAGTAAAATCAAATCACCAAGCAGTACATGTCCACTTTGATGGCTATGTCCACTCTGACTGCTAAGCAGTAAGGTACCCACACCGACAAGAATCAAAAAAAGCCCGAGCTGACGTCGCCGACCTGGGCGCTCCCCCAGCATGATCAAGGCCAATATCGAGGTAAAAAAGGGTAACATACCCGAAGTCAGGACCGCCCCATGACTGGCCGGTGCAAAAACAAATCCAGTATAAACAACAAGTGGATAAGCAAAACCAGCAACCACAGCGAGAAAAACACCTTGCCCTAATTTCCAGCGACGGCGTGCAGGAATGACCAACTGCGGCATCCACCACGGAATAAGCAGCAAAGCCGAAGTACCAACGCGCAAAGCAACGATATCATACGGGGTAAGCACACTCTGACCCCCTACCCGCGAAACGACAACAAAGCCCGACCAGATGACGAGTGTGATGGCTGCATAGAGCCATGGTTTCAGGGCAACAAACTGATGGGGCATAACAAACTCGATGGTTACGGGCATTCATTGTACGGAACAAGCTACCGTTTCACTAATCTCTTCCGGAACCAGGAAGGCGATAGCCCGGAGCAAACGTCGCATTGCTCACACCATAAAGAACCAGGGGATCACGCAGCCAGAGACGGTATTCTTCTCCATTCAACTCATGTTGCGGAGAACAGTCCACATTCCAGCTCCGCAATGTATAACCTACGGTTGCCGCACGCAGCCGGAGACGAAGACAGCCCTCACGCATCCCATAATCCATGACCGTAATTTCCGGATGAGGCCGATCCGGATGAGGAACAATTTCAAGTTCGATGATACGGGTCCATTGAATATCGGAGTGGCTCTGTTCCTCACTAGGGATCACCTCAAAAGGCAATATTTGTGGGTTACAAATTCGTGAAATGATAAAATCCCTGAACTCCATTCTTTTCCGGTCAAAAGCACGAACATGCCATCTTGAACCCGTATCCACGAGTGCGTAGGGACGAATCACCCGAGTCCCTACCCCACTGGAAAGGGAATGATACTCAATACTAAGTGGACGATTTTGGTGAATGGCCCTGGTCACACTGGCTAACACATCCAGATTGGGACGATTAAGCCGGGACAGGCTATCATTGTTAATCCAAGAACGACGCAGTACCGGCTCTCCATCACCGAAACCCTGACTGAGTAGCGTCATAATTCGTTCCAGAGGGAAATCAAAACAAGGCTTGAATTGTTCACCAATCCGGTATGATTTGCCCTTGGAATCATAAAACATATTTTCAGGCGCCATTTCTTTATAGATACTGAAGTCTCGAGTCGCAGCGGCTGTCTGCACTCCAAACCGATCCACCAAATCCTGACGTTGCACCTCACCCAAGAAGCGTAATCGTAATTCAATAAAAGCCAGCCGATCGCGTTGTGGCTGAGCCCACTCGCTCGAAGCTGATTCAGGGTTATTCAAAGGCACTTGAGACATCATCATACTCCTTGGACGATTATTATCCTCATTTTATGATTTAATTTCATGTTTTAAAAGAACGAACAACAATAGTTGACGACATTTGTCATGATAATTATGATCTTATCATAAAGATCTTTTTTCTTAACTATATAGATTAGAATACAGCTTGCTCCGGTGCACCCAAATCAGCCGCCCCGACGCACTGCTTATTTCGACCAATCATCTGCTAAGCCACTCATAATCCATCGAGGATGACACATGCCTACTCATAGCCTGATGTTTCTGGCACTGCTATCTGACTTTATAATTTTAATACTGCTTGTTCTGCTCTGGCGGGCCATTGCCGGGAAAAAAGACCCTGATTCAGAGCGATTGGATCAAGTACTGGCTGAACATGAGCGTCTCGAACGATTCATACGCGAAGAATTCATGCACAATCGGGATGACTCACGATCCGCTGAACGTGCCCAGCGTGAAGAACTCGGCAGTCAGTTACGTGGTGCTCAGCAACAGATCCAGCAGGCTCTTGAAGACATCAGGCTCAATCAGCGCAAGGACGCCAGCGAAAGTACTTCCATGCTTTTGCAGCATTTAACAGTACAATTTACCGAACTCAGTCAAACGCAGGGACACTCCCTTGAGCGACAGGGAGAATTCCAGCGTGAACGCCTTGATCATGTCGCACAGCAGTTAGGTAGCCTGACAGAACGACTGCAAAAAGCGCAATCAGAACTACGGGAAGTTGTTGAACAGCGTTTTGACACCATGCGACAGCAGCAAACGAATAGCCTACTCGACTTGCAGGAACAACTAAGCCGTCATTTTGACTCAATTAGATCTGGATGGGAAAGTAGCAGCCGAACCCTTAACGAAACCACACAGGTTCACTTTGGCCGCCTCGGAGACACTCTGGCCGAATCTGTTCAGCGTCAGAGCGAAGCCCAGAAAGAGCGACTTGAAGGTCTGGCCAATATTCTAAGCCAGCTGACCCAGAAAAATCAGACTGCCATCGATGCAGTACGCCAAACTCTGGAAGAACGTCTTGACCTGCTCAGACAGGAAAACAGCCAGAAACTCGAAGCCATGCGAAAAACTGTAGATGATCAATTGCAAGGCACGCTGGAAAAACGCCTCGGTGAATCATTCCGTCTGGTGAGTGAACGACTGGAGCAGGTTCACAAGGGGCTTGGAGAAATGCAAAGTCTTGCCAGCGGAGTAGGCGATCTGAAGCGTGTTCTGACCAACGTCAAGACCCGCGGCACCTGGGGTGAAGTACAGTTAAGTAATCTCCTTGAGCAGATTCTGACCCCGGACCAATTCCTGCGTGATGCACAGACCAAACAGGGAAGCCAGGAACGAGTTGAATTTGCCATTCGTATGCCCGGCAAAGGAGATGGGGATCAAGATGTTCTTTTGCCGGTCGACGCGAAATTTCCTCAAGAAGATTACGAACGTCTGCAATTAGCTGCTGAACAGGCAGATATCGAGGGAGTTGAGCTGGCAAGCCGACAGCTGTCTGATCGTGTCCGCTCTTGTGCTAAAGATATTTACAACAAATACATTAACCCTCCCCTGACAACCGATTTTGCATTCCTGTTTCTTCCCACAGAAGGACTCTATGCAGAAGTGTTGCGACGCCCCGGATTCATGGAGCAAATTCAGCGCGAGTTTCGGGTTACCATCACTGGCCCCACAACGTTCGCCGCCACCCTTAATGCGCTACGCATGGGCTTTCGCAGTCTAGCCATACAGAGACGTTCCAGTGAAGTCTGGCAAATACTTGAAGCAGTTAAGACCGAATTTGGCAAATACGGAGAAGTACTCGACAAAGTACAGAAGAAACTTCATGAAGCATCAAAATCGATTGATGATGTAGGTATCCGGCGCCGAGCCATTGACCGACAGTTGCGAGCTGTCGGCACCCTAAGCGATCAACTTGCCAGTGACCTCCTCGGTGTGGATGCAGGAGAAGTAGAGCGGGATGAACCGCCAGAGTCCTCAATATGAAATTGGCTCACACGAGAAATCAGCGCCTCGGCCAGTGAAGAAAGTTCAGCAGTTGCCGATGCTGTATCGGCAAACACATGGGTATTTTCATGGGTAATTGTACCGATGCTCGAAACATTGGCGTTGATTGCCTGGGCAGCCTGAGACATTTCCTCGACGGTACTGGCAATGGTCAGGTTCTGCTCATCGAGTCGCGCAATAATCGTTTGGGTATCATCCAGAGTACGACCTGCTTGCTGAGCAACCTGTTCGCAGCGTTGCGACACATCCAGATTATTCTCCATAGAAGATAGTGCCGACGCAGCTTCCGACTGAAAGCCAGAAATCAGTCGATCAATTTCAAGAGTCGCGCCTTGTGTCCTTGCTGCCAGCGTACGCACTTCATCCGCAACCACCGCAAATCCCCGCCCCTGTTCACCTGCCCGAGCAGCCTCAATGGCTGCATTCAGGGCCAAGAGATTCGTCTGGTCGGCAACACCTCGAATCACCGCCACAATAGATCCCATCTCGGCTGCATGATGATGCAATGCTTCGAAGCTTGATGAAGACCGCAGCAATCCCTGCCCCAATTGATGCACCATATCGACGGTCGAGACAGCCTGTGCACGACCGGTATCGACAAGCTGACGTCCATGAGACATTTTGCCGGCTGTAGCCTCTGCACCAATGGCAAGATTACTAACCGCCTCACTCATCTGTTGCATGGCCTGCACCACTTCATTGGTTTGTTGCAACTGCGCTTTAGCGCCCGCATGGGTTTGTTCGGTTGAAACGGAAAGGCGTTCGGCAGCATGAAACAATTGATGAGCAGCAGTCGAAAGATCGGTCACAACCGTCTGAAATCGGTCCGCCATGTTATTCAGACACTGGGTCAGCACACGCAACTCATCATTTGTCCCAATACGAGCCCGTGTCAGCAGATGCCCCTGGGATAAAGCAGACAATGTTTTGGCCAATTCATCGAGATTTAAACGCAAGCCACGATACAAACCGGCCAATGCCACTGCGACCACAAGCACAAGAACACCCAGACCGCTGCCATAGCCCCACAACAGGGCTAAAAGATGGTTGTGTTCAACCTTTAACTGCCGCAGGAACGCATCATCGAACTCCGCCTCCAGATGACGTGCTGCAACAATTGGCAAAGAAGCACGTTCCTGTACGACAGCCAAATCTGGTTGCTGACCGGCAGCAATCTGATTGATAAGCGCATTCTGCTGAGCCATACCGTTTTTCAGGTTCTGGTAGGATTTAACAAGCACTTCTGTTTCAGCAAACCCAATATCTTTGTAAATATGATCAAGCGTTCGGGCATCACCATTCATGTTAAGCTGAAAGACCATTAATTTACCAATCTCTGGGGAATTTTGCTGAACCCCCTTCAGCATCAGCCCCTTGATATTGGCCATGCCAACATTCATTGCTGGCAAAAGATTGAAGGCAAGCGTCTGCAATTGATGACGCACCGGCGAGGAGTCGAAAGCAATGGTGTGCTCTAATGTAACATCATGCATGGCATGAAAAATATCCTCACTCAGAAAAACATATGCAGAGAGCATTGATTGAGTGGGTAATGCAGCAAAAGATGGCAATTGCGCCAAGTGGATATGCAACGACTGCAGAGAAGGATCCGAACCCATGTCCGCCTCAATCTGTTGCAGCTTTGCATCGAGCTGCTTCATCCGCACCAGTGACCCCATCGGATCTCCTAGTCGAACAAAAATCAGCTCGCGACGGTGTTGCTGAACCAACGTCAGGATGTTCTGCAAATCACGTTCAATACGAACACCCACCCGTTCAGATTCAATCTGATGCAGCCCTTGTCCAATATGCGCCATCTGTACGGCAGAAAGCACGCATAAAGGAATAAGCGAAATCATGGAAACAACAGTAAATTTGGTCTTATAATCGACGCGCCCAAAAATATATGCGACAAAATCTAACAAGATCCCCATCAAGTACGACCTGATTCTCCCATCTCATGTTCAAGTCTAGACGCTTTGGAAAATTCACGAATACACAACAATAATAATAATTGATCAAGTAAAATCAAGAGCCAACCCCATTGCATCGCTCACAAACCGCCCAAATTATTGCGGCCATTGACAGGTGAGGTAACGACAGCGGTTGCCCCCATATCTATATGTGCAGAATTACTGCATACGGCTTCTGCCAAGGAATGAACCACAATGGCGGTACCCATCAACTACTTTGGTGGGTCGCTTGTCTGCGCCCGCACAGAAAGCGTTTACACACGCTCATTGCTTTGACATACACCAAAAAACGACTAAACTAACCTAGTTTAGTCCAGTAGGTGAAAGTCATGCAGACCGTCAACATCCACGAAGCAAAGACACACCTTTCTCGGCTCGTTGAACAAGCGGCAAGAGGGGAGTCGTTCGTGATCGCCAAGGCCGGGAAACCGCTGGTGAAGGTAACGGCGCTGGACGTGCCCGCCGCTGGACAAACTCGCCGCCTAGGCTTCCTGACCGGAGAAATTTCCATCCCGGATGACTTTGACCGTATGGGGAGCGAGGAAATCGAACAGTTTTTTGGGGACAATGCGTAAAATTGCTTCTGGATACAAGCATATTGCTCTGAGCGGCAGGGCAACCCGATCAGTTGTCCGCCTCTGCCCGTTATTGCTTGATGATCCACAGAACGAGTTAATGTTCAGTTCGGCCAGTCTTTGGGAAGTTGCAATCAAGCGTAGCCTCGGGCGTAGCGACTTTCGCGTGGACCCACGCCTTTTGCGTCGAGGGCTTCTCGATAATGGATATGCCGAATTGCCTATCACCAGCGAACACGCCGTTTCCATCGATGGCCTTCCACCAATCCACAAAGACCCATTCGACCGAATACTTGTCGCTCAATCAATCGTCGAAGGCATTATGCTCCTTACCGCCGACCCGTTAGTTGCGCAATATTTAGGTCCAATTCGGAAGGTTTAACTCATTCTTAACCCATCTCTAACATTGATAAAAAATACCTATATTATTCAATTTATTATTGGTGAAAAATTTCTCTAGTGGCACAACATTAGATGATTTTGTCTTAAAAGACAGATTTAACTGTGCCTCCTGGTGAGGCATTCAGGCCCAAGGCATTGTAGATGGCCAAGAGATCGGCCTCTGCACACGTACTCTTGTCCTCGTTCCTTTGATACGAGTAGTCTGGCTGATCCGGAAAATATCCGGTAGACGTACTTCACCGGACGCTTACGAAAGAGTCTTCTCAACTCTTGGAAGCTAAAGCGCTTCAAAATCGTCGCGCAACTCCTGCTTGGCGTCGTACCAGCAGAAGATCCGGTACCGGTCGAAAAGTTTGGTCAGGGCCAAGGCAATACGCTCGTTCATACTGAGACAATACCTCCAAACAAATAACGGATGGTCGTCCAGAACTCACCAAATCGCCCAAAAGTGTCTTGCTCCAGATAACCAGAAACAAACGCCTGGAACTCTACTGGCGATAAACTTTCATCCAGAAAAGCATCAATGACCATTTTTCGAAAGGAATTGAGTTTCGGAATGTCCAGTCCCAGTTTTTTGATGGTCTCAGATGCAGCATTATCTTGGTTATTTGCTGGCTTGATGAGCCCATCCCCTTCAAACAAGAATCGCTCTTCGCAGCCCGTTTCCAAGGGTGAAACAATCAATTGAGTGTCGAACCAATCATCTTTTAGATTGCCACAATGGCGGGGTTCGCCTTTTTTTATCATGTTCTGGCAGGAACAGAGCATATTACTAAAATCTAGGGGATCAACCGCTGAATCATTCTGTGGTCGAAAATGCTCAATATGGGAATCTTTTTCTACAAGCTTACGCTCACAGTAGCAACAAATATACCCCTGTTCAGCCCAATGCACCGAACTTAAGGGTTAGCATGATTTGTAGGCCATATTTTTGTGTGGTTTGGTGTGTGATTTTTTTCGAGGGTTTGATCGACCTGGTTTATGCTGGTGGGTGTTTTTGGCCAAGTCAGC